>JAGOOO010000009.1 GCA_017992475.1 Caldisericia bacterium
CAAAAAAACTTGTGATTGATTCTGTCCTGCTTTTCAAAAATCCTGCAAATATTGTATAATGCCTGCCAAAGGAGGCATAAAAAATGCTAAAATTTGATTTTTCGCAGATAAATTATCTGGCCGTTCTCGTGGCCTCGGTTGCCGCTTTTGTTGTGGGCTTTATTTATTACATGCCAGGAGTCATGGGCAACCTGTGGGTTAAAGCGCTTGGCAAAGACCCTCATGAATTCACCAACAGCCCAATGCTCTCCATGCTCTTGAGCTTTCTGCTCACGATCATCACGGCAATTGCGCTTGACCTGATCTTTATTTCCATGGGGACGCAAACGATCGCCGACGGGCTTGTGATTTCTGCGGTCATCGGGGTTTTCATCATGGCAGCAAACATGCTTGGTGATTATCTCTTCTCAAATGCCAAGTTTTCGCTTTTCCTCATCCAGGGCACCTACAGGCTCATCACGATGCTTGTCCTTGCGGCCGTTCTTATGGCGTGGAGATAGGCTGGTTTAGAATCAAAAAATAGTTGGGAGGCCACAAATGCCGGCACCAGAAAAAATAGTCAACCTTGTAAAACATTTCGAGGAACACCTTGATGATCTCAAGTCAAAGGAATACAAAGAGCTCCAGCTTTGCTCAGATTTTATCAACCCCCTGTTCAGGGAGCTTGGCTGGGACGTTGACAATGAGGGTGAAAAGTCCGAGAAATACAGGGATGTTATCCAGCAGTACAGGCTAAACATCAGTGGTTCTTCAAAAGCCCCGGACTATCTTTTCAAGATTGGTGGTTCCCCGGCCTTTTTTGTTGAGGCCAAAAAACCCTCTGTCGATATAAATTCGGCCAAAGATCCGGCCTACCAGCTCAGGCGCTATGGCTGGAACAAAAAAGACATCGATGTTTCCATTCTCACAGACTTTGAAGATTTCTCCGTCTACAATTGCCAGATAAAGCCGCTAGAGGGTGATGAGCCCTATGTCGGCAGGATCGCAAAATACAACTACAAACAGTTCATCACCCACTGGGACGAGATTGAATCGGTATTTTCAAGGGCAAATGTCGAAAAAGGCTCGCTGGAGAAGCTCCTTAAAGAAAAAACAATAAAAGGCATCAGGGAAACGGTCGACGAGACATTCCTGAAGATGATCGAGGACTGGCGTGCGCTCCTGGCGAAAAACCTTGCCTTGCGCAATTCCAACTTAGATGTCAAACAGCTCAATTTTGCCGTCCAGCAGACAATAGACCGGATCATTTTCCTCAGGATAGCCGAAGACAGGGGCATCGAACCGCCAAGCCGGCTCCTTGGCCTGATAAACGGCCCGGAAATTTACGGAAGGCTTGCAAGCTTGTTCAAGGATGCTGACAAGCGCTATAATTCCGGCCTTTTCCATTTCAGCGAGGAAAAGGGCGTCCCGACCCCGCCAGACAACCTGAGCCTTGGCCTCCAGATTGACGACAAGGTGCTCAAGGAGATGATCATAAACCTCTACCCGCCCAAGAGCCCGTTTGATTTCTCGGCCATGCCGGCAGACATTCTGGGGCAGGTGTACGAGCGGTTCCTCGGGAAGGTCATAAGGCTGACCGAGGGCCACAGGGCCGTGGTGGACGAAAAGCCAGAGGTCAGAAAAGCTGGCGGGGTCTACTACACACCAACATACATTGTTGACTACATCGTAAGCAACACCGTCGGCAGGCTGGTGGATGGCAAAACACCGGCAGAGGTGGCAAAACTAAAAATACTTGATCCGGCCTGTGGTTCGGGCTCGTTCCTCATCGGTGCTTACCAGTTCTTGCTGGACTGGCACCTGGAGTGGTACAGCAGCAAAAAGGACAACGATCCGGAAAAATGGGCAAAAGGCAAGAACCCTGCAATCTGCCAGCAAAAGCTCTCAGACGGCTCCTATGGCTGGAGGCTCACGACAGAAAAGCGCAAGGAAATACTGCTGGGCAACATCTATGGGGTGGACATTGACCGACAGGCGGTCGAGGTAACAAAGTTGAACCTTCTTTTGAAGGTGCTTGAGCAGGAGAACACGCAGGACCTTTTTTCAAGGATGGAGCGTGCATTGCCAGACCTTGGCGCCAACATCAAGTGCGGGAATTCGCTCATCGGGTCGGATTTTTATGATAACAGGGCGACGCTTTTTGACATGGAGGAGTCCTACAGGGTAAACGCTTTTGACTGGGACAGGGAGTTCCCGAAAATCATCAGGTGGAAAACCCGCTTCAGCAATGGAGCGACCGCATTGCCTTCCTCTACTGGAGGGCCATTAGCACCAGGAAAAGGTGTAACAGATTTACCTTCCCCCTCTGGGGGAAGGCGCCGCAAAGCGGCGGATGAGGGTGTTTTAAAGTCTTATGGGGCGACCTCGAAACCACCTCACCCTGACCCTCTCCTGAAAGGAGAGGGGATGTTGGCCGAATCGGGAGGGCAGAGGGAGCTGGAGGACGGATACGGTTTTGATGCGGTGATCGGGAACCCGCCGTATATAGGTTTTCATGGTTTCAGTGAAGAAAAAAACTATTTCTCGCAAAAGTATATCGCAGCTAAGGGTAAGTATGATATTTATCTATTATTTATTGAGCAGGGGTTAAGGTTACAAAAAGGAAATGGTTTGTTTGGTTTTATTTGTCCAACTAACTTTACTAAGAGAGAGCATGGTAAATCCTTAAGAGGATGGTTATTAAAATATTTTACAATTATCGAAATAATTGATTTTGAGGACAAACAAATATTTAAGAGAGCAACAAATTATACAGGCATATTTATAGTTTTGAATAAGAAGACTAGCCTAGAACATTGTATATCTTATAGGAATAGCATTACTCAAGAAAATAACTACTTAATACCACAATCAAGTTTAGATATAAATACATGGGTTTTTAGAGAAGAATTGTCAAATCCGATAACTGAGAAAATAAAGTATAATACAATTACTCTTTCAGAAATTTGCAGTGGCATTTCAGAAGGGATTGTGAGCGGAAAGAATGATGTATTTGTTATAGCAGTCGACTTAAAAGAATTATTAAAATTTGAATCAACTATCTGGAGGAAGTGTATCAGAGGAAAAGAAATCCAAAGATACTCCTTGGATGCTATTAATGAGGTTATTTTCTATCCATATAAATATAGCGACAATAAAACGATTGCTTTATCAGAAGATGAATTGTCATCATATGAATTTACATACAAATATCTTAAAAAAAGTCAAAATGTTTTAGGTGGAAGAGAATATTTTAATAAATCTGGGAAAGCTTGGTTTGAACTTTGGTGCCAGAGGGACATTAAAAATCATGAAACTATAAAAATCGTAGTACCAGAACTTGCTGATAAGAATAGATTCTGTATTGCAGATAGCTCAATATTTTACGGGGATTCTGTTTGCGGGATCGTATTAAAAAATGATATTAAGATTGGCATATTGTATCTCCTAGGACTTTTAAATTCAAAATTAATAGAGTTCTATTATAAAAAAACAACAGTTCCTAAAGCTGGTGGTTACTATATATACAAAACAATGTTTTTAAAAAACATACCCATCCGCACAATTGACTGGAACAACAAAAAAGATGTTGAACGCCATGACAAAATGGTAAAGCTGGTTGAACAAATGCTTGACCTGAACAAAAAACTCCATACTGCCGCAACTCCGGACGAAAAAGCCCATCTGGAGCGGGCAATAGGCGCCACAGACCGCCAGATTGACCAGCTTGTCTACGAATTATATGACCTGACCCCCGAGGAAATCGCAATCATCGAGGAGCAGTCAAAATAAGTAAGGGCTATTTATCCTTCCCTGAAGCTGAAGTTTCTGTGAGTGTCTCGCCGTCGGTGCGCAAAACCATGCCTGGCGCAAGCAGTGTTCCCTGGGTCGCAGGTTTTGCGTCCTTACCTGCAACGATAAACACTTTTTCCGGAGACAGGGCCTGCATGAAGCCCTCGGTCATGCTTCCTTCCGGTGCACCATTGGTTGCAATGACTGCCGAGACTTTTTTGAGCTTTCCCCTTTGAATGAGCTTGTTTTCTGCCGTGCCGTCAATCTGGCCGGTCAAAAGGAACGAGACATTGCCCTTTGTGACAAGCACGACCGATGTCCTGTCCTGCACCCTTCCGCTTGCAAAATCGTCTTGCATTGGATAGAGGACATCAAAAGAAACACCGTTCAGATACCAGATTGACCCTGCGGCCAGGAGCTCGACCATGGATTTGCCCATGACAGCCCTTTCGAGCCGGACAAAATTTTCATCGGCCACCATCCGTTCCAGGTTGCCGATCTGCATTTCGCCAACGAGGCCCATTGCGCCCATGTAGCTTGCCGGGTCGGAAGACGGCTGGATGAGGTAGTCAATGTATTTGATGCCCCTGCTTTTGAGGGCTTTTGCGAGGTTTTTGCCCTCCTGCTCCGGCCCTGCGCCATACAGCACCGCAAAGGTTTTGTCACTTATGAGAATGGGGTTCCCTTTTACAGGGAGCACTTCTATCGTCAGCTCTGACTGGATTTCTGGCATGCCCTTTCCTGGGGCAAACCTGTCGTCCCTTGTCGCTGGCGACGTGTCAGTTACCGGTTTTTCCGCCGGTTTTGACCACTCACCTTTTTTGGGTGTGGCGCTTCCACAACCAGCCAGGACGATGGCAATAGAAACAAGCACAAGAACAAGTATTTTTTTCATTTTATTATAGCAGCTTTTCTGCAAGCTTTGGCGCCAGCTCGTTTGTGTTCTCCCAAGTGATTTCTGGAAGCTCTTTGCCGAAATGGCCGTAGTTTGTCGTGAGCCTGTAAATCGGGCGCCTCAGATTGAGCCTCTCGATGATGGCTTTCGGGCGAAGGTCGACAAGGTCGGTCACAGCCTTGGCTATTGTTTCATCGCTGACTTTGCCAGTGCCGAAGGTGCGGATTGCAAAGTGGGTCGGCTCTGCCCTGCCAATGACGTATGATATCTCGGCCTGGCAAACATCGGCCAGTCCTGCGGCAACAATATTTTTTGCAACAAAGCGGACCATGTAGGAAGCGGAGCGGTCAACTTTTGTCGGGTCCTTGCCGGAGAATGCGCCACCACCATGAGGACAAGCGCCACCGTAAGTGTCCACTATTATTTTGCGGCCGGTTATGCCAGTGTCGGAGACCGGGCCACCAACCACAAATTTCCCTGTCTGGTTGATGTAGAACTTTGTCTTCTCGTCAATCAGGTTGGATGGGATAGTTGGAACGACAACAGTTTTGATTATCTGCTTGCGTGCGGCATCAGTTATGATGTTGGGATTTGCAGGATCGAGGATCTCGGTTGTGTGCTGTGCACCGACAACGATGGAATCAATCCTTTTTGCGACGCCATCGATGTATTCCACAACGACCTGCGTTTTGCCGTCCGGGCCAAGCCAGGGGAGCACTTTTTCCTTGCGCACCTGGGCGAGGCGCTTTGCAAGCAGGTGGGCATAGTGGATTGGCATTGGCATCAGCTCCGGCGTTTCGTTGCAGGCGTATCCGTACATCATGCCCTGGTCACCGGCCCCGCCGGTGTCGACGCCCTGTGCTATGTCGGGGGACTGCTTTCCGATTGCGTTGAGGACACCAACCGTATTGTATGTGAAACCTGTCCAATCCTCGGTGTAGCCAATGTCCTTTACAACATCCCTGACCAGGTGTGAAAGATCCACGTAGGTTTTTGTTGTGATTTCGCCGCCAACAATGACCATCCCCAGTGTAACGAAGGTCTCGCAGGCAACGCGACCCATTGGGTCATCTTTAAGAATTGAATCCAAAACAGCGTCGCTGATTTGGTCGGCGACCTTGTCCGGGTGCCCCTCGCAAACAGATTCTGATGCAACAAATCTTTTTTCCATCTCATCCCCCTTTATTACAAATTGACTGCAATTTATAGCATAAACGGTCAGGGTGTCAATCTAGTTAAGAACAGTCTGCCAAGGAAAAGGTTGCGGTCTTGGGGTGGCTTGTAATAATCATTTTCAAAAACAAGCGCCACCTCGCAGTCGCTGGAAGGTGCGACCATTTCCAGCCTGTAAAGCTGTTCTGTAGTGGATTTCACCTCTATTGACCCAATTTTAACCCCAGAAAGTAAAATCGAAAGCTTTGCGTTCTCATTGCCTGCTTTTTGCTGGTAAAGCGCAAGATTGAGCTGGTATTTTGCCCCAGGCTCCAGTTTTGCCTGGAATTTTGCCTTGCCATTAGTCAGGAAGGCAATTTTTTCCTGACCATATCTGGCTCCACCCTCAAGCCTGAGTGATGAGAGCGGGACTTCAACCTTACTGGAGTTGAAGTTTTTTTTGCATCCAAGATTTTGGAGCAGGAGTGACAGTGGCATGTTGGAGGGGCCTTTGTCCCAGTCGGTCGTGTTGACGAAGACTGTTTGTGGGTACAGGCCCTCAATCTTGCAGAAATAGCCCTTTACGCCCCATGTCAGCTTTGCGTCCTTGGGGGTTATGAATTTTTCTATCGTGGTTTTCCCAAGCGGGGCAAAGTTTTTTCCTCGCCTGTCATACACAAACCCTGTCGCCTCGATGAATGAAAACCTCGTCACGCCGTCAAGCTCCTTCATGTCCTGAAGGTCGACTGCCGGCTCCGGTTTTGCCTGAACTACTTTTATGTCCAAACCGTCCTGTTTTGGAAGGAACGCAGGCCCTTTTCTGTCAAATAGAATCGTTTTTATGGTGCCGAGTTTTTCAATGTCCTTCAGCGTGATGGTGTCGGCTTCGCCAACGTACAAGACGCCGTTTGCAATATTGTTTTTTGTGGTTGTGAATCCAAGTGAAGATAGATAAGATGATGATTTGTCCGAAAGCGCAACAAGCTGGGCCTGCAGGGACTGTTTTTCTTCCGACAGCTGACTAAGCATGGAACAGAGAATTTCGTGGCACCTTGGCTCGCTTGATATTTTTGATGCCAGTTCAATGCACGTCACAAAGCCTTTCTGCTCTATTTCAAACCCGACACACACGAGGCCGTTTCCTGTCCCTGCGCTGGCAAATGGAACGCATGGCGCATCGCTGTACGGCCTTAATGCGCCTGATGCAATTATGTTGTCGCCTGCAAAATATTTTATTAGCGAGTCCTTTTTGAAAGGGCCAATGTCTTTTGAGAATGAAACATGTGTGAACCTGAAAGACTGGGTTTTGCCCTTTTCAATTTCGCGCCCTGCAGGAACAATCGAGCAATAGGGGATGGAGCCCTCTGGCTGTGGACCAAGGATGATATATTTGATGCCCTTTTTCTCGAGAGCCTGAAGTATGTTGTTGCTTCCATCAAATGTTTGCTGTTTCAGGAAATCTGGGGCAATGATGGCGATGCTGTCTGTGACCTCTTCTACAGTTTGCGCCCTCTTGTGGAACAATCTGGCATTTGACAGGTTGTTCGAGAGCTGGTCGCTCCCGCCGAGAAGGGTAAATTTTGCTGGCTGTTTTGATGGCATCGAGTATGAGTGTATCTGGTGTTCTTCCTCATGCACAGGGATGTTTCCGTCGAAAAGCGCCATTTTTAGGGGAACATCCTCCCATGAGCCCTGTTTGCCAAAAACCAGTCCACCAGGCAGTTCGAGTGTTATTGTGATCGTCTTTGTTTCGTCAGGCCCAAGTCTGAATGCCATTTCACCCGATTTTGAGGAGTCGACACCTTTTCCGAAGCTCCAGGCCAACTTGAGGTTTTTTGGCTGTTCTGACCAGTTCTGGATGGTCACGGTCCTGAAGATTTTTGATCCTGCATAGTGCCAGTCGTCCTTTTGCCTTATAAAAAACCTCACTGGTTTGTAGTAGCTGCTGACAACACTTTGCAATTCGGTCAGCTGGTTTGCAGAAATTGTCTTCTCGCTGTCGTCTTCAAACGGGTTCCAGGGGCAAAAGCCTGGAATTTCCAGCTCCCTGAATGCCTGGATGTAGTCGGCGAAGAGCTCCTTTTTTGATTCGTAATAGCCCTTTTTCAGGTCCTGGTATGCGTAATCACCACCCGTTACAGCGTATTCGTGGAACGGGCCGGGCATCCACAAACATTCACCGATATACATGGGTTTTGATCTGTCCCATTTGATTTCCTTGGACGGATAGATGTCGGTGGAGAATGACCCGTCCAGGAAATAGGCGTCATTTGGGTAGGTAAAATGTGAGGAGGGTTCCCAGGGGTAATGCAGGTTGATTGCATCTGCACTGCCGTTTGGATCATAATCACCCTCGAACATGACCGGCCTGCCGGAGGATTCTCTGATGTATTTGCCAAGTTTTTGCAGGTTTTCCTGTATGTTTTTCCTCTTTGCACCACCTGTCAGCATCAGTTCATTTTCTGCGGAGGCAAGCACAAATGAAGGGTGGTTGTAGTCTCTTTTGATGTGGTCGTCCCACTGCCTGTAGAGGTTCTTCCAGAACACGTCGTTCTCAAGCGCATAGGCACTGCCAAAGGTCCATGCGGCCGACTCGTCAACTATCATGATTCCCTGGGCATCAGCCTCTTCAAGGAAAGCCTCCGGATAAGGATTGGCATGCAATCTTAGGATGTTGGAATTGAATGCCTTGGCTTCCTGGATGACCTGCTTTGCAGTTTCTTCCATGTCAATATCGGCCCAGCGCTGACTGAACAGGTGCCTTGAGGTTGCCCTCAAGTGGATCCTCTTGCCATTCAGGAAGAAATTTCCACCCTGGATCCAGAACTCCCTGAAACCAAAGCGTGTTTTGTCCCTGTGGGTTTCCTTGCCGTTTTGCGAAAGGACAGAGACGAGGAAATACAGGTTTGGGTTTTCAGGGCTCCACAGTTTCGGATTGTCCCAGCTCACTTTGAATTCCTGAAGCGGGATTTCTTTGCCTGCATCAACATTTTTGCTGCCAAGTGCAAATAATTTTGCGCCTTGTGCATCTTCTACCCACAATGAAAGGGAAAGACCTTTTTTGCCTTCTGCTGCACCGCCAAGCCTGACCCTGGCTTTCAGGGTTTTTTGTCTCACTGACGTGTCAATCAATACTTTTTCGACAAAGACAGATGGTAGTTTTTTGATTGAGGAGGGGAGCCACATTCCTCCGATCATGAAGGCCGAGCCAATCGGGAGCGTGACTGAGTTTTCCTTTATTGTTCGCGGATCTTTGGCGCCAATTTCTGGCACGACACCAAGAATTCCTTGTGTTCCAAGCACAAGCTCGTTTTTCCCTTTTTTCAGGAGGCCCGTGATGTCAAATTCAAACGGCAGGTACCCGCCAAGGTGTGATCCGGCCTCTTTGGAATTCACCCACAGCTTGCAAAAGAAATTGACTGCGCCGAGTTTTATTCTGATTGTTCCTGTGCCGTCCCAGTCGAATTTCCCCCTGTAATAAGATGCCATGGCAGTATTTGTCGTGTGTGGAAAGAAAAATGGCTTGAATCCTGTTTTGGGAACGTTTTTTAACGACAGTTCCTTCTGGGTCGATGTAGCCCATTCATAAAAAACAGGGTCTTTTTTTGGTTCGGCGTTCCTGGCTGTGCCATGGGAAAACTGGAGCACCATTGCAAGACACAAAATAAGGGTCACAAATTTGTTCATTAAAGCGCCCCCTTCATTTGGTTATTTAAGATATAATACGCCATCTGAAAGGGATTGGTCGCATCCTAGAAAGATTCCAGGAATGTTTTTATGATCTCTGGGTCAAAAGCTCTCCCTGCCTGGCGCGAGAGCCACACCCTTTCACTTTCTATGAGAACAAAATCTTTCAGGTCCATTGAATGCTGGGCAATCCTTGAAGAAAGGGCTTGCACAAAGACAAGTATTCTTGAAAGTTTCGGTATCTCCTCACCTTTTAGCCCCATGGGATAGCCATAGCCGTCCCATCTTTCGTGGTGAGTGCGGATCACAGGAACACATTCTGAGAGTGATTTTACCGGCTGGACAAGCTCTGCTGATTTGATTGGATGTTCCATTATCGTTTTCATTGTTTGAGGCCCGGAGACAGTTGTCCCTTTCACAAGGTATTCTTCAAGTGCCCCATGGTCCATGTAGATAAGCGATATATCAACAAGCATCAACGATTTCTCAAGGATCTTTTTTTCATTTTCATCCAGGCATAATGCCCCTGAAAGTATGGAGATGAGTCTTTCGGTGTTCTCCAGTGTGGAGTACGCCTGTGGGTTTGATGATTTTATCATAGTGGACATGGAGAATAAGGCCGAAGCGTATGCTTCTTGCATGCATGCCCCCAAAAAATCTTTTCTGAGCGCTTCTTTTGTGGCAAGCTCAGCAATTTTATGTAATTTTTCAATTTCCTGTGGTGATGGTGCAGTGGCAGTTTCGACTACTGTTGCAAACGCTGTTCCCCTGCTGTCTTTATGGTGCCTGACCGATAGCGCCCTCCCATCTGCAGAAGAAAAATCTTTGTCCACGGGAGGTTCTAGTTTGGCAAGAATCTCTTTTGATGGAATATCGTTGGATTTCCCGCCATCCTCCTGCTTTGATGAGAAAAATACCCTGTTCATGGAAATACCAAGGAGTTTTGTGTCTTCTGGCAGGAGCATGTTGCAAATGGCAGTATCCGGGGAGCCAATTTTTTCCGCCTCAAGGAATATCTCTTTGTAGTTTTCGAGATTTTTGATGACGAGAATGCCCAGTTCATTGTTCTTTTCCTGGAACCTCGATGAGAGGTTTGCGTAATCAATCAACAGTGATACTTCATAGGTGGCATTCGAGAGCAAGATTGATTCAGCCCTATTGTAGGGCAGGTCCGGCCTTACGAAAATAAACACACCCTTGAGCCTCTTTTCTTTTCTCCATGGGATGACAAGCATGTGGTGTTCAGTTCCAAGAAGCATAAATTTATCGGCGGCCCTTTGACCACGTACCAGTTTTTCTTCAATATCTGGCAGTGAATTTTTGAAATGTTCCAAAAAGGGGTTGATGTTTTCAAAATTGGGCGAATGCGATGCAATAATTATTGTTCCTCTTCCTCTTCCGAGTTTTGCCGCTATTCCGCATGACGAGCCAGTTGATTTTGTCAGCCTGGTAAGGATTTTCTGGAACTGTTTTTCGCCGCATGTGTCCTCAATCTGGCTGTTCCAGTCATAAAATATTGATAGTTGTTCCCAGGCCGAGGCAAGCTCCCGGATGATGTTTTCTTCGTCGTTCATTGTACACTGCTTGAGAGGATATTTTTAAGTATCGTCACAAGCCCCGTTGGAGAAAAGGGTTTCGTAACATATTCTAGCGCACCGAGCCTGAAAGCCCTGTCTTTGTCCTCATCCTGCCCCCTGCAGGTGAGCACTATAACAGGGAGCTTGCCAAGGCAAGGTTCCCCCTTCAGTCTGGAGAGCAACTCGAAACCGGATATCGTTGGTAGCATGAGGTCCAACAATACTAGATCTGGAGGGTTTTCTTTTATTTTCTCAAGCGCCTCCCCACCATCAAAGATTGCCCTCACTTGGAAACCGGCGCTTTCGAGCACATAGGTAATAAGTTTTGAGATTGCGATTTCATCTTCGACAACAGCAATGCTCTTTTTTGGCTCCATCTGTCTAGATGATAATTTTTTGCTGTCTGTAAGTCAAATCGTTTGATGTATGCAAAACGCTTTATTTATTGTTTGAAATGGCAGTTGGGTTTTTAAGATAATTTTTGTTGGGTGCTTGATTGGTGAGGATTTGTTGATAATGAGTTTACAAAAAATCCCCACAACTGTTGTCTGCTTGTTGAAACAGCTGTGGGGATGGTTATTCATAGCTACTTCCTGTTCCAGGGCCTCAATGGATGCTTGGCCAGCACATAGGAGGCAAGCGGAATGGTTTTTCCGGTTTTCTCGTCGAAGAGTGGCGTTGCGCCCATGTACATCATGTCCCCAGGGTCACCATACTGGTTTAATCCTTGCTCTTGTGCCCATTGCCTGAAGAGTGTTTCCTCTCCAGGAGCAAATTCCGTGAGCCATGCTGGATCAATGTCGTTCCACGGTCTGTCGCGGTGGTTGGAACGGATGTATTCATATCTGTCCCTTGCCTCGCCCTTTGCCTCGTCAAACAGAGGGGAGCCGCCTGGGTACACCATGTCTTTTGGGTCGCCAACATAGTTGAGCCCCTTGTGTGCAATCCAGGCCTCAATCCTTGGCTTCTCTTCCTCAAGTGTCGGCCCCACCGGTTTGTCTCCAAAAATCCATACTGCCACCAAAATGCCTGCAATTAGCATCAGAGCGGCCACCACAATGGCGACCGGAACTGGTTTTCTTGTCATTTGCGCCTCCTTGAATACCAAACAGGCCAGATACCCCTGTTGTTCAATATGATATTTAATCCCCTTTGCCTTATTTGGCAATTCTGTTATAAGGAAAGTGTGAAGAAAGTCGTTGTAATATTTGGCCCTACTGCAAGCGGGAAGACCGATCTTGCCATAAAGCTGGCAAAAGAGTTTGGAGGGGAAGTTGTTTCTTGCGATTCACAGCAAATATACCGCGAGCTTTTCATTGGCACTGCCAGGCCGACAGAAAAGGAGATGGATGGAATCGTCCACCACCTTCTGGGGCATGTCAGCGTAAAGGAAAAATACAATGTTGCCAGATACCTTGATGATGTGAGCATTGCAATAAACGAGGTTCTCTCAAGAGGAAAATTGCCGATAGTTTGTGGCGGTTCCTATATGTGGCTAATGATGATGATTGATGGTATTTCGAAAACCCCGGAGGGTGATCCAGATTTACGCAGAAAACTTGAAAATGAGGCCAAAGAGGACGGACTGGCGGCCATATACGCCAGACTCCAGACAGTTGACCCGGTCTCGGCGTCAAAGATAAAACCGACTGATTTGAAAAGGATTGTAAGGGCACTGGAGATTTACGAGCTTTCCGGCAAGACCCAGTCGGAGCTTTTTTCTGAAAGAGAGCCCCTTCTTTACGATTTTATAAAGATTGCCATCACAAGGCCAATGGAAGAACTCTACGGGAGAATAAACAGGCGCACCGATGAAATGGTCAGCGCCGGCCTGCTTGACGAGATAAAAACAGTGATTGAAAATGGCCTTGAAGCTGATGTCCTCAGGGTGATGTCCCATGGGTACCCTTTCCTGATTGATTACTTTCATGGCAGGACAACGCTTGAAAAGGCACTCTCGGACATGAAACTTGTGACCAGGCACTATGCAAAGAGGCAGATGACTTTCATCAGGTCAAGGCAGGATTTTAATGTTTTTGATGCAAGAGATTTTGAGGGGATTTGTTCTTTTGTCCATACAAAGCTTCTTGACAAATGACAGCGACCAGAGACATTTAACAGGGCAAAAAGGAGGACACAAAAATGGACCCTACAAGGAACGAACGCCACCAGGCGATAGAAAGGATCGAGGCCGAGAGGAATTCGAAAGTCATATCCTACATTCTCCATCCGGAGGGCGCCTCGATTGCTGATGATGTCGTCCCTCCGCTCTACCACCAGCTCATGACGATGGGCAGGACAGACAGACTCGATGTGATACTCGCATCCAGGGGCGGTTCACCAGAGAGCGCCTGGAGAATTCTGACCCTTTTGAGGGAGTTTACAGACCACCTGTCAGTCATTGTCGGTTTCAAGGCCTTCAGCGCGGCGGCATTCATTGCCCTTGGTGCCGATGAAATTGTCATGTCACCACTCTCCGAGCTTGGCCCAGTGCACATCCAGACAGCAAGCCCACTTGCACCGATTGGCGCTGATGGGAACCCGGCATGGGTCAGCCCCTATGACATCATGACTTATGTTGAATACGCAAAAACAAATGGCGCCAACCCGGAGATGATATTCGGTGATATCGACCTTCATCCACTTGTGCTTGGTTCTGCAATGAGAGCGTACAATCTCGCCAAAATGGTTGCCACAAAGTGCCTCGGCCTTTCCAGCAAAGCGAGGGGGCAGGGTGAAATGGACAGAATAGTTGACGCATTTATTGGCGGCACGCACTCCAGCAGCATGCCATTTACAAGGTTTGATTGCCTTGAGGAGCTGAAACTGCCTGTAACCTATGCCTCGCCACAGCTTGAGGCTAGCATCGGCATGCTGGTTTCAGTTTACAACCAGAGCGTGTCCTACAGCTCGGAGCCGGAGACCGATCCGGTTTCAAAGAGGGAGTACAGGACAATAACGCCGGCAATCCTGGAGAGCCTTGGCCTGACTCAAGTCTACAAGAGAAGGATCGAAAGAATTGTCACACCAGAAGGCAATGTCACTGAGGTGCCTGGCTGGGGTGGGTGGATGAATGAAACCGTCCAGGAGGCGATGTAAAAAAGTTCATTTCTGATAAATAAAAAAGCCCGGGAAAACCCGGGCTTTTTTATATGGAGAGAGCGTTTATTTGTATTTTACGGTAAATTTGACCACCTTTGTCGTGCCACAATCTGCCTTTATTGTTATTTCGAATGTTTTTTCCTTCTCGTCATTCTGTTTACCAGGCATTGTTATTGTGACCTTCATCTTTTTCTCGTGGCCGTTTGGGACTTCCAGCCTGTCCGGGCTGAACTTTATTGCAGAGGAGCCTGAGGAAGCAGCAAATTTCATGTTCTTGCCCGTTTTGTTCTTGATGAGCAGGTTAAATGATTCTCTCTGGCCGGCCTTGAGGGGTGTATTTGCCGGGTTCTTCTCCCATCTTACCTCAAATTCACAATTGTTTGCTGGTGGTGTCTTGTAGAAAATCCTAAAGGAAATCTGGGCTTTCTGTCCGCATGAGGCAACAAGCACAAACGAGAACTTTGTGGCAGGTTCTTTGCCGATCGGCGGCTGCTTCACTGTCACTTTCAGCATAAACTTTGCACCTGGTTCCAGCTCGAACTCCTTGGCCGAAAACTTGAGGAACTCACCGGAGTATTCAATCTTGATTGTTGTTTTTTGTGTTCCCTTGTTTGTGATCTCAAGCGGGAATTCGGCCTCCTGGCTAGGGTCAAGCTTTACGGATTCCGGGGACTTTTGCCATCTGAAGGTGAACTTGCATGATGGTTGTTCCGTTACCTTAAAGAATACTCTGAATACAATTTCTTTTTGCCCGCCGCAATCAGTTGCAATCACAAAGGCCCATTTCGAGAAATTTTCCTGGCCTTTTGCGATCTGTTTTATTATCACTTTCAGGACAAACTTTTGCCCGGCCTCGATAGAGAATTCATTTACCGAGAAGCGAAGCCCTTCGGTTTTCGAGGTCACCTTGAAGGTTATTTTGGAAGTTCCAAGATTTGTGACCACAAGATTGTATTCACCCTCTTGCCCTGGATCGAGTTTGCCTGATGTTGGGTCCTTCTCCCACTTGACGCTATACCTGCACTCCTGGGTGATCTTGTATCTTGTTATAAACTTGAATTCCAGCTGTTTTCCATATTGTGAAACAAGCTTTATCATCCAGTGGACTTCATTAGAAGTTCCAGATTTTGGTGGTTGCTTGATCTTGACTGTCAGCCTGAAGGTGCCCTTTGGTGCGACCTCGAACTCAGCATTGCCGAGTTCCAGTCCAGTGTTCTCCGAAGAAGCCTTTATCTTGAGCTGCTCCATGCCGCAATTGTTTGTGACCAGCAAAATAAAAGTCTCTTCCTGGCCGGCTTCCATTGCAACCGTTGCGGGCTCTTTTTCAAACCTTGCCGTAAAGTTGCATTTTTCTTCTTTTCCACCATTGCCGCCACCCTTGTCGCCATCTTTTGCAAACAAAACAGGCGAGAAAACAAACAATGGGACTGCCATGAGGATGGTCAGTAAAACCGCCAACAGCTTCTTCATTTGAAACCTCCTTGGTCTTTTCTGAAATCTAATACGGTGCATGTATTTAAAAAGTTTACACTTAATAAAGCCAATCTTGAAAACAGAAAACCAAAATGTTATATCGAAATCCGATAATGGAAAACGATACATGTTTTGAAGGAAACTTCACCAAGGATTTTTTTCTTGGGTTCATCAAACTGCACATACTGCACCATTCGACAAAAGGGCCGGTGTATGGACTCTGGTTTATCGAGGAGCTTTCGCACCATGACTACAAGATGAGCCCCGGTACACTCTACCCCATTCTCCACCAGCTTGAAAAGAATGGCTATCTCGAATCATTCAAGAAAAGGGTTGCCGGAAGGCTGAGGGTCTACTATGAAGCCACGGAGAATGGCAAGAAGGCGCTTGAAGAGGCGAGGAACAAAATAAAGCATCTCATAAAGGAGGTCCTCTATGACGAGGAATGATATTGGACTGACTTCTGCAAAAGCAAAGGAACTTCTTGCGAAATTTGGACCGAACAGAATATTTAAACCATATACGGTGAGCCTTATAGGCATCTTTATTGAGGAAGTCACGGAGCCAATGATCCTCTTGCTTCTCGTTGTCGGCATCATATACAGTTTTTTGGGGGAGCTTGGTGATTCGATAACGATATTCTCGATCATAATCCTTCTCACACTTGCCGAGGTGTTCAACGAATACAGGGCCAAAAAGGCCGTTGCAAGCCTTAGCGAGATCGCCTCTCCGAAGAGCAAAGTGATAAGGGATGGCAATGTCACAGAGGTTGACTCGCTTGAGGTAGTGCCTGGCGATATTCTTGCCCTCTCCCAGGGAACAAAAATTGCTGCTGATGCAAAAATAATCAGGTCGGTTGGGCTCCAGCTGGACGAATCGGCACTCACCGGCGAATCATTCCCGCAAGACAGGGATGCTGGTGAGGCCATATTTGCCGGAACCGCCATTGTTTTTGGTGAGGGTGAGGCAACAGTTGAAAAAACCGGCGCAAGCACAAGACTTGGCGAGATAGCTGCAAAAACAAAGGCCCTAAAGCCGCCAAAGACCGCCCTCCAGCGCGCAATGAAATCGCTCTCCGGCCAGCTTGTGTGGGTGGCACTTTTCTTCTCGATAATGATACCGCTTGTAGGGTTCCTCAGGGGCGGGGACTGGAAGACCATGATCCTGACTGGCCTGACACTCTCTTTTGCCACAATTCCGGAGGAACTGCCAATCATCATTACAATGGTGCTTGGCATAGGTGCCTACAGGCTGTCCAAGAAGAACCTCCTGATAAAAAAGCTCAAGGCAGCTGAAACGCTTGGCAACACCACGGTCATTGTCACCGACAAGACAGGAACAATCACACAGGCAAAGATGTCTGTTGCCGCCACTTTCCCGAAGGACGCAAAAGAGTCCCTGTCCCTTGCACTCCTTTCAACCACCGACTATTCAAGCAACCCGCTGGAGACATCAATAAAACAGAAGGCGCTGGAACTCGGTGCATCGCCAGCATCGCCGGAAATTTTCAGACAGAGGTCGGTTGGTGATGGCAAAAAGTCCAAATCTGTGATCAGAAAAAATGACTCGATTTATACCCTCTACAAGAGTGGCGCGCCGGAGGACGTGCTTGCCAGTTGCGCCAGTGTCCCCAAAGAAATCCTGGAGGAGCTTGAAAAACAGGCAGAGAATGGTAGAAGGGTCATCGCCATTGCCACAAAAAACCTCACCCAGGGCGAGGCCAAAGAAGACTTCGAAAAGCTCGAAAAACAGATGACATTTGAATCACTGATCGCCTTTGAAGACCCGCCAAGGGACGGCGTCAGGGAAACGATAATAAGGGCAAAAGGTGCCGGAATCAGGACCATAATGGTCACTGGAGACCACCCGAAGACTGCCGCATTCATAGCAAACCAGGTTGGAATCGACACTGCAAACGTTGTGACTGGCGACAAGCTTGACCTGATAAGCGATTCAGAGCTGAAAGAAACCGTCAGGACGATGTCTGTTTTTGCCAGGACAGTCCCGGAGCACAAATACAGGATTGTAAAGGCGCTCCAGGAAAACAGCGAGGTCGTGGCCGTGACTGGCGACGGAATCAACGATGTTCTGGCGCTCAAGGGTGCAGACATCGGCATCGCAATGGGCAAAAGGGGAACCGATGTTGCCAGGGACGCGGCCGAGGTCGTGCTCTCCGATGACAACTACAACACAATTGCAAGTGGAATCTTTGAGGGCAGGGCGTTCTTTGATAACCTGCAAAAGGGCCTCAAATACTACCTTTCGGTCAAAATAGCCCTCGTGCTGACATTCCTCCTGCCGGTCATCCTTGGCGTGCCGATGCCGTTTGCCCCAATCCAGATAATCGCCCTCGAGCTGTTCATGGACCTTGCCGCCTCCGCCGCTTTTGTCGCAGAGCCGAAGGAAAGCTCTATCTACACAAGAAGGCCCAGAAACCCGAAAGAGAACGTCCTTGGACCAAAGGTGCTTGCGGACATTGCAATCAAGGGTTTTGCACTGTTTGCTGTTGTCTGGATCACATACGGCCTTGCGCTCTGGCTGAGCATTGGCGATGCAAGTATCGCAAAAACGCTGGCTTTTGCGGCGTGGATGTTCGGCCATGTGGCCCTGGCTTTTGCCTCCAGGTCGGACAGAAAACTGCTTGTCCAGATGAACCCGTTTGGCAACGTGGTCATGGACCTGTGGGGGCTTGGCGCCATCGCATTTTTGCTGCTTGGCGCCTATGTGCCATACCTCAATGAGAGGCTAGGGCTGTTCCCGGTTTCGCCATCGCTCCTCTTGTGGCCGCTTGGGATTGCGGTTGTGATCATGTTCCTTCTTGAGGTGAGGAAGCTGTTTAAGGCAAAGGAGCAATAAGGCAAATTGTAATTTACACTTTTTTTGTTTGCTCTTAGAGGAATGCTTGATGAATTGAGAACCATCTGGATTTCTATAATTGAAGTTGTAGATCCTTCAAAGTCTCCTCGATCTCTTTGATCATCCAGATGTTCTTTTTCTTTTTTGCAATCGCAAGCGCTTCTTCAAGGTATTTTCTGGCCTCTTCCTTTTTGTCCTCTTCACGACAAATCAGGCCTGTGACATATTTTTTGTACATGTCGTCATCAAACAACTCGAATGCTCGCTTAAAGTCCTCTAGCGCTTCAATATGTTTGCCAATTTTCGATTCCGCATTGTCACGATTCATGTATACAAGAGCATTTTTCGGATCTAGCTCTATGGTTTTTGTGTAGTCTTCAGCCCCATCTCCTTGAGCTTTGTCAAAATCTCAGTTGTTGATGTTTTCAACCTCAGAGCAATTTCCTCAAGCTTCACACCCTCTTTGGTGAGCTTTTTCAGCTTTTCTTTGTCGGCCGGTGTCCAGTTTTTCGACATTTGCACCTCCAATCATTACTTTTCAAATAACTTCTTTGATTCGTAAACACTATTTTCAAGATTAGTTTTGAATTTATTGGGTTCATTTTTCTCGCCATTAAAAAGTTTTATTCCAGATTTATCTTCACCATTTCTGAGCATTTTTATTATAGTATTTATACAATCATTAGAATCGATGTATTTCTTTGTTTTTTCAATGTTTTTTAAATTATTGAAAGCATTATTATATAGCGTATATGAATCAATAAAGACATCATGAGTTGCATAATAATCAATGCTATAATTATTTTCAATGTCGTCTATTTTTTTCCGCTCATCTTCAATCTCATTCCATAAGTCAAAATCCATTGTTTCATATTCCTGATCTATTTTATTGCTTAAGTAATTTAGCATGTCTTCTGGGAGACCCTTCATTTTTTTGATTGCTTCACGTTGTGCTGTAACTGATGAGAACCATGTCATCTCGGCTGGTGCTTGCCTTACTAGGTATTCCATACCATCATAAAGTAAATCGATTTTTTGTTTTTTTGCATTAGTCAAAAATTCTATAGAAGATAGTACGCGGTAAAGATTATTATCAGGTGCTTCATATTGACTACCATCTTTATACTCGAAAGTAGTTAGGAAGTTGCCTTTTTTTATTTTCAGAATTGCAATTTTATCTGTTTCAGAATGGGTGGTATATGTAGTTTTTATGAATTCATTTTTACCTAAAGAAAGCTTTGTCATCTGTGTTGGTTTGAATTTTTTATATGCATTTATGAATGATGTGATTTCTTCGTTTGGATCAGAAGTAGTTGTGTATTTCGTTATTATGTATATGCTGCTAAAATCAGAAGTTTGAATTTTGGCATAATTTGGGTATTCACTATTTGCTTCGAATGACCAACCATTTGGTAGTTGGCCCTTTATGTAGTCTGTACTGAATTTTATTGTTAACGGTTCAATTGGAGGAGGAGTTTTTTCATTTGTTGATGAGGAACCACAGCCACAGCATAAAACTGCTATTACTGTTGAAATAAGTGATATTACAATTTTTCTCATAGACATGCTAACTGTTAATTTATTATTTTCATGAATTTTTGTTTTTAACATTTACATCCTCCCTGTTTGGTTTTTAATAAGCGTAATGCTGTCGTCTTTTTTGATTCCCTCTACTACAGAAACCTCCCAATCAAAGCAATCGATCATTTGTTTGTATTATACCCTCTGTGTCAAGTTCAAACCACCTCACCCCAACCCTCTCCTGGGAGGAGAGGGAAAAAGATATGCCATTTTTCACCTGTTTTAGGAGGGGGGGAGAAACCTTTTGCTCATGCCATTTCTGAAAGGGAAGACGCGAGAATTGTAATAAATTATGCGCCTTGCTTAAAAACATCATCTTTGTGTGTCTTTTCTTTTGAATGCGGATTATAAATTTACCACCCACGGCGGGGAGTATGAAATATTTTCTTCTCCCTGGGGGAGGGTTCACCGATTTTGGCCAGCTTTGGGAAGGTTGATATTTTTCCTCTCCCTTTGGGAGAGGATGCCCAAAGGGCAAGTGAGGGGGTTTAAGACGTCTGCTTTTTGAAACTCAAAACCACCTCACCCCTGCCCTCTCCTGGAAGGAGAGGGAGCAAAAACAACATTCCACTCTCCTCTCATCTTGTATCTTAAAAAGAAAGAGGGAAAACAAATTTGGGTTGCAAACGTTTCGCCGTTGCTCATTGTTGACAGAGAGCGTTTGCAATAATTCAGGCAATATTTTTATAAATCTCAGACAAAAATCACCGGCAACCGTTATCGTCTTTTATTTGTGCCATAATTTCTCATTCCAGCCCAGTTGTTGCCAAAAAGTAAGATAACAGGGGGGTTGGCAGAGCAGAGGGTATTGGCTATAATGAGCTTGTTTTTAAAATCATATTAATCACAAAAAAGGAGGATTTTAATTATGTATCCAGTGAAACTTGATGTTGATTATCCAGAAAAATTGTCCAGGGGGCATTCTGCTTCTCAGGACATTCTTTGGCGTTTTTTATGTCATGATTCCGCATGGCTTCTGCCTTTTCTTCTACGGAATTGCCGCAATGTTTGTCCAATTCATCGCATGGTGGGCAATTTTGTTCACCGGCAAGTATCCAAAGGGCATGTTTGATTTCGTGGTCGGCTACTACAGGTGGTCAATGAGGGTCAACGGCTACATGGGATATATGACCGACGAGTATCCACCATTCAACGGAAGACCGTAAGAGATTATTCTACCAGATTGAAATGCCCCGCCGTTTTGACGGGGCATTTTTTATTTTTTGCCACTGGCTGGTGACTGTCAGGCTGGCCACCACTTGATGTCTACCCTTCTTTCCTTGGAGTTCCAATCCACATCGGCGCCAAGGACCTCGGAGACAAACCGCAGGGGCACCATTGTTGTTCCATTTATGATGGCTGGCGCAACGGGGAGCTCGAACGTCTGGAACGCTGGAAGCATCGAGCCAAAATCGGATGTTGCCTCTTTCTTCCCAACCCAGAGCGTCACTTTTTTGGTGTAGCTCCCGTCAGGCTTCAGGCCGAATGTTAGGGTTATTTCCTTTGTTTTCTGGTCATAGCCGACCTCGGCCCCGAACGTCTCGGAAATGAACCTCACCGGCACCACCGTGTAGCCCTGTATGATCGCAGGCGGTTCTGCAAGCTGTTTTTTCTGCCCACCCACCTGCGCCTCTTTTTTGCCTATCCACAATGAAATCTCCACTGGCATAGTGTTTGAGACCTCAATCTGGAGGAGGGCCTCGGTATTGCCCTGGCCCGTTGTTGCAGAAATTGCAACGGTGTATTGCTGGCCGGCGCTTGTAACCAGTGTGGAGACTGTTAGTGTCGCCTGCTGACCCGGCTTCACTTTTTCCGGGCTGATTGTTATCCCAAGGGTTTTTGTGCTTGGAGCGGAAAGGATTGCTTCGCCCTCAAACCCTGTCACGGTTATTGTTGCCGTGTCCTTTTGCCCGGGGTTGACCATCATGATTGCCGGGTCAATCTTTATCTCGATTTTAGGTGCAGTCGCATTCGAGGGCCTGATTATGAATGGTTCCAGCCTGTCCACCGGTATCTTGAACTCGCCGTCTTGTCTGAATACGGTGACTTTTTTGAATGTGGGCTTGCCGCCGGTCTCTTTTCCACTTTTCTGATCTGGCACCAGGTACTCGAGTTCGAGCGCCTGCGTGACCGGAAAATCAAAGTCCACATAGGAGAAAGTCGGTGGTTTTGAGCCGTTTACCCAGGCGATGACGAATGGATCATTGATGCCAAACCTCATCCCCCAGAGGCTGTTGTATTCTGGTGCGATCCATTTCCCTATTGTTGTCTTGCCGCCGGGGAGATCGTATGGGAGGACCTGCACTTTTGATGTCTCAAGCAGGAGCTTTTGCATTGAATAGTAGGAGAGCCTTGGGTTTCCGTTCAGGTCGAGCAGTCCGCACGAGCCAAAGATGTTGTTTGAAACGTCTTTTTCCATACCCCAGCAGGCAGTCTGGCACCCGTTTCCAATCATGGTCATGATGCGCTTTACCAGCTCGTTTGCCTGGTCTCTTTCGGTTTGTTCCGGGTAGTCTTTTGCCGCACCAACATAGTTCATGGCAGACAGGCATGTTATCGGTGTCCTCTGGAGACCATTTTCATCGAGCAATTTTCTGGTGTTTCTCGAGATGCGGTTTATAAAACTGTAGTTTTCGGAGTCGGCCCTTGAGGAGCCAAAGTTGTTTGAAATGGCCATTATGTCAAAGAATGGATAGCCAGCTTCAGCTTGAAATTTTCGCAGTTCGTTGAGGATTGCCGGCCAGATGCGCGCCTTGTTGTCGCTGAATCCACCCACAATCAGTTTTGCACTTGCGCTTGCCATGGAAACAGCCCTGCTTGCCACTTTTATCATCTGCGCATAGCATTTTGAAGACTCGGAAACGTATGAAGTGTCGCTGATCCTCGCATCAAGGTGGAACTTTGTGCAAAGGGTGCCGGGTGCATCCAGTATGCCGTCCCCATCGTATCTTTCTACTACCGCAGCAATAAATTTCGAGAATTTAGCAAACTCGATTGGTTTTGAGAAGCATTCGGCCTCGACATTTATTGCGAGTATGACAGATTTGCCGGCCTTCGCCAGCTTTGTAATTGCCATGTCGGTTTTCGAAAAGTCTGGTTTTTCCCCATCAACCCATTTTATGGCGTTTTCTTTTGCCAGGTACACTTCACCCACCGGCAGGTCAATATCTGTTGATGCTGAGAGTTTTGCAACGCCGATTTTCTCCGAGAGTGTCCTGGATGGAAGGGGTTCTACTGCAATTGGTCCTTTGGCAAGCATGGCATAGATTCCATTCAAGTCGGTTGGGTCAATGATTTTTGTTTCTATGGCTCCATCCAGCTTGTCATACTCGTCACCGCTTTCCCCAATCGACACAAGTGAGGTCACCCTCATCTTTTCAGTGACTGGAAGCGGCACTTTCCTTGCTGTTTCCTGGTTTGAAAGGAAAACAAAATAAACAGGCTGAAGGCCCGGCCTGTTGAATCTGAAGGCCCTTATGCCGACGCCAAGTGTTGCCTCCAGCACATCGTCAAAAGTGGCTTGCGAAAGATAGTACGAAAGGAGTTTGTAGGTCCAGAAAACCTTTCTTTTGTGCCATGGGCCATTGCCAAATTTTGTAATGCCGTTGTGAATTAGCCCCATCTGGCTGAAATACCCATCTACCTTGTCGTCCATCACGCCATCAACACAGCTTATGTAACATACGCCCTTTATCCCGTTTGCGAGGGCAAGTATCGTCCTCTCGGCAAATGTCTTTGCTTGCAGTGACTCGCTCGAATCGTCCATTTTCGGCATTTTGCCGCAGTAGACGCCGTATTCAGTCATAAACATCGGAGTGTTCGGATCATACCCTGCATCAAGGAGACGCTCCCTGAAACTTTTTGAGCATCTTTCCACCATGAGCGAGTCTGTTGCCTGTCCGTAAACGTGTATGTCGACTGCATCAAATGCAGGCTGGCCACCCAGTTCACGCAAAATGTCTGCATAAATTTCATTTTCAACATCGGAGGCTTCGCCAGCCATTACAACCACACATGAAGGGTCGGAGTTCTTTGCCTCGTTATAACAATCAAGTAGGTGCTTTGCGTATTCTGGCAGGGTTCCCTTCCAGAAAATGTCCTTCATGTTGATTTCATTCTCAATCTGCCAGATTTTTACAACAGCACCAAAGGGATTGTCGTCTTTTCCGTCACCATCATAGTATTCGACAATGTCTCCGACAGTCCTGGCATTGTTTGGCAAAAAACTCCTGAAATTCAGGGTAATGATATGCTCGATGCCCTTTGAGCTCTCGAGTGCGATTTTCTTTGCAGCATCTTTCCACTCAAAACCGGGCGCCCACATGAAAAAGTCTTGCCTGTAGAAGGTTGGAGCAAGTCCGTCAAGGTGCTTGGTGAGCTCATCCTTGTATTCATCATAACTTTTGACTCCAAGGGAATCAAATAACAATTTTGTAAGCTTCGGGGAGAATTTCGGGTATCCATAGGGATCAAGAAAACCCAATCTTGTCCTGCCAAGGAGCTCATTGCCCAAAACTTGTCCTTCGCCGTGTATTGAAACAACCATTTGGTTTTTTGCATGGGACACTTCCAATACTGGGGAAACCTGGGCCAACAAGAACAGGCAGACCGCAAAAATTATAATTTTCTTCATCCTGACCTCCATGGTTTACATTATAAGCATAGTATTCTTGACTTTACAGCGCTGTCCAAACATAATCCTAAATTAAATGGGCCAGTCAATTTCAGGACAACTCCAGTATTTAAGCCTGCCCGATGTCATTAGTCTCATAAACCAGAGCTCAATGAACGGGAGTCTTCAGGTGGCCACCGAGGACGGTGTGAAGGGCACCCTCATTTTTGTGGGGGGCAAGCTTGTGCATGCCGTTTATGGCAACATCTTCGGCGATGAGGCAGCAAATCACATCATGACGTGGACAAATGGCACTTTCAGCTTCACACCTGGCGACTGGGATGGCGATCCAACAATCACTCTCAGTGTCGAGAAATTCATCCTTGATTACACGCTGAGGCAGGACGAGGACATTGCAGAGATTGGGCAATCCATTTCCGGTACCCACCAGATAAGGCTTGCCAGGGACACTTCCCAGCCAGATGGTATAGTCCTGGAGCCAATTGAATGGTCTTTCCTTTCCTGCATCCAGGACGGCGTATCCATCGCCCAGATTACAAGCGAGCTTGAAATAACCACCGATGAAGCACGCAGGATAGTGGCGAAACTCACAAAACTCGGTTTTGTGAAAATAGTGGCCGAATAGGTTTTTAAGGCCTCTTCGGGTAGTAAACCACAGCCGTCTTTTTCTGCTCGACCCACTCAACATCGCAACCAAGCGCCTCGGCAACGAACCTTACCGGAACATAGGTTGATCCACTTGTGAGTATTACTGCTGGTGGATCGATATTTACCTGATTACCATTCACCTTTGCCTGTGGCTTGTTTATCCAGATTTCGACAGTTCCGCCATCAAGGGAGTATGTGACTTTCCTTTCGCTGGCATTCCAGTTTACTTCAGCGCCCAGTGTTTCACCAAGTGCCCTGAGCGGGACAAGCGTCCTGCCCTTTATGATTATCCCTGCCCTTCCTGCATCGTACTTTTCCTCGTCGCCATCGGTTTGTATCAGGAATGATGTTGAAAGGAGCGATATCGAGATCTTCTTACCAGTTATCTGCGCTGACACTGGCACATTCGTTGACCCGCCATTTGTCTGGATCTTTATTTCACCCTTGAATGTCTCCCAGGCATCGTCCCTTCCTGGATCAATGGTTACTTTTATCGCCTTTGTTTCTGGGTCAATTTTTTCCGGTGAAACCACAAACATTTTGGAGGTGCTTGTTACGTTACCCTCAAGTTCTTCGTCGCCCAGGTTTGAGATTGCAATTTCCAGCGTTTTGGCCGGTTTTCCATAGTACATCTTGCCAAAGTCAAGCAAAGCCTTGTCGACAGACAGCTTTGCCGGCTTTTTTTCTGGTGGCGGTGGCTCGACTTCCCTGAATGAAATGTTCAGTGCCCTTGAATTGCCAACATCAAGCACGGTCAGGGTTCCGTCCTGGTTTGATCTTATTCTTGAAGGATATGCCAGTGCTTCTGGCTCTTTTTTGTAATCCTGGACAGTCTCGGTTTGTGAAAGCCACCCTTTTCTGCCGTATGCTACAATATTTTTTCCATTTTCTGAAAACTCGATGATTTGCCCTATCGCTGGGTCAGTTATCATTATTTCTCCGGATGGCCTTGTGCAGATTGAGGAAGGCATTTCAACCCCCTCGAGTGCAAACTCAAATTTCTTAGTGCCAGTCTCGGAGAATGCCTTTATCTTCTTTTCTTCAGGGAAAAGCAGGAGAATGTTGCCGTCCCTGTCAAAAGTCACGTCAACAGGATTGCCTTCCACCTTGAATGTTGATGGCAATCCGCCTGTCATGAATATCACCTGGCCCTGTCTGTCAAGTGCCGCTATTTTGTTTCCGGATGATGCCAGCGCCATTATGATGTCGGGTATATCGACATTTTTCTGGAGGTCGTAGGAGCCCTTGAATTCAAATGTTAGATTGTCGTACCTGCGGATTTCCCATCCAGAGGCCACCAGAAGCTCGTTTTGGGCCATTGCCATGTCCGAAAGAACACCAAGTGAATCTCCAGCTGGCCCCTCAGATTTTGGGCCAGAAAGAGCAACTGTTTTTTGCGGGGTGCCATCAGAACCAAAAATGTGCAGCTTTCTGTCGAGCCCCTCGAGAATAGCTGTTTTCCCCTGTGGCAATTTCATTGCGGAAACGGGATTTTTTAGCGTGTCCTCAAGGACTTTTCCCAGTTCCTGCGAGATACCGTTTGCGTCCAGAACTGCTTTTGAAAGAAAGGGCATGGCAAGCGCTATTTTGCCATTGCCATCCACAAAAAATGATGAGACATAGCCACTTACCAGATCATCAGATTGCTTAAGTTCTATCTTTTCTTCAAAGTCCCCGTTTGTTTTGTATTTTCTTATCACCCATGCCGGTTTGCTTGAAAAGCCGACATCAAGGACAAAAACCTCCTGGCCCTTCGAAAAACCTGCAAAACCAACCTGTATCTGGCTGTCGTCACCACCCATCAGGCCAAGTTGGCCAAATTCCCTAATGAATTTTCCCTCTCCTGAAAAAATCATTATCCCTTTTTCATCGGACGAGACCTGCTCTGAAGTCTCCTCATTCCAAGTGTCCAGCAATGCAATGCTTCCATCTTCAAGCGCCATTACAACGTATGGATTAAGAGCCTTCCCTTTGCCTTTTCCCAGCTCACCTATTTTTGCAGCTTCTTTTCCATCACTTCCATACTTTGTGATGCACCTTTCGTGGTCAAGCGTGAAAATGTTGCCTTGCCCATCTACCGCTATCGAAACAGGAAGCAGTTGTTTTTCAAGCTCAATTCTTTTGGAGGTTTCACCAGTCTGGATGTTTATTTGATAGACACCGTCCTTGCCAATGTAGTAAAGGCTGCTTTTCCTATCCGAGATCAATTTGATTTGTGCAAATGAGAATGGAATGGAGTCCGACATGTCAGGAGGCAACACTGGGATTGTTTCCCTGTCTATCGGGTAGTAGTTTTTTATCACGCCGTCCGGTCCAAAAAAATTGATCCGAGACGTTCTGCCGTCGAGGATTGCCACGTCCCCGCCAGAAAGCGGAAGGATCGCAACTGGAACAGCAATCTCACCTGTGGTTGGCCCGTTGCCAACCGGCTCGATCACTACCTGTTCTACGGCGATGGATGTGAATGGAAAACAGATTACAAGGACCAAAAAAATCGCGGCAAGGCGTTTCATTAATTACCTCCTGCACAAATTCTATTTCTGGTATGTTACACGTCAATGCCCGGAAAAATTCACAGTCTCACCAGAAAATAATTGTGAGTATACTATAAATATAAGTAAAAATCATATTAGCCAGCTATACTCTAAATGTCGATATTTGACAACCAGAGCACCTGAGATTACAATTCACTATCGTTGGGAACCCACGGGAGGGAGGGGCAATTGGGAGTGCCACAAACCCTTTCTGAGAAAACATTTGACTTATGCAAAAAACTGCAATTTGATCTTCCTGCCCATCAAAAAAAATGGATAAAGTGTTTTGATGACCCATGGAGCAGGAGGGTCCAGCTTGCGCCACGTTGTCATGGTAAATCTACTATATGGACGGTGATATTTTCACAAGCCTTCCTCTTGTTAAATCCTGGGGCAAGAATACTGGTTGTTTCAAAGACCGAGCAGCTTGCATCAAGGCTTTTGAGGCAGATTGAATCGGCCTGCATCAGGCTCTGGCAGGCAGAGTGCGCACCGAAACTGTCCAGTGCAACAGCAACCGAAATGAGGCTGGAGGGCTGCGACTCAAAGGAGCCGAACGTTTCCTGTTCGGGCATCCTTGGGTCGCTCACCGGTGGCCACTATGACCTGATAATCTGCGACGATGTGCTTGATGACCGCAATACGCAGACGCCGCAGGCAAGAGAGGAAGTCGAAGAGTGGTTTTACGGGTCGCTGCTCCAGCTTTGCCTGCCAGAGACGAGGCTTCTTGTTGTGGGAACAAGGAAACATCCGGAAGATCTCTACGGCAAATTGGGGAAAAACCCAGCCTGGGAGTTTATTTCAGAGAAGGCAATCATCAGATGGCCATCAAATTTCACCGAGGCGCTGGAAAAAGGGATGCCAATATCCGAATTTTTCAGTTTTGGCGACAAGGGCCAGCTGCTTGGCGTGAAGAAGGAGGGCAAGTGGCAGGTGCTGTGGCCCAAAATGTGGGGGATAGATAGGCTTCTTCTGGACAGGCTTATGACGGGCCAGGCGATGTTTGACAGGGAAAAGCAAAATGATGTGAGCTTCTACCTGGGCAGGACTTTCAGGAGGGAATGGCTCGTGTTTTACGATTTGCTCCCCGAAAGATCATCATTGTCGGTTTATACGGCCTGCGATCTGGCCATATCCGAGAAGGAGGGCTCGGACTGGTTTGCGATGGTCACAGTTGGCGTTGATTCTGCTGGCACCATATATCTTCTCGATTGTATCAGAGGGCATTTCGGTTTTTCAAGACAGGCGGAGGCCGTGAGAGATTCCTGTGAGCTCCACAGACCGCTTCTTTTGGGGATAGAGGATGTAGCATACCAGAGAGCATTAATAGAACACCTTTCAGGCAATCTGGCAGTCCCTGTCAGGCCAATTACCCCGCTTGCGCCGAAGCAGTCGAGGATAAGGGCGCTCCAGCCGCTGTTTGAGTCAGGGAAAGTCCGCGTTGCGCCCTGTCATGAGCTTTTTGTCAGGGAGTTGCTGGAGTTTCCGGGAGGGGAGCATGATGACATGATAGATGCTTTTGAAATGGCAGTTTCACTTGCGAGGCAGGGAACATCGCCGAGGGTCGACATTCTGGAGGTTTTATGAAGCAGGCAAAGCTTGATTTTCTTTCATGCGAGACAAGACAGGTCAGGGAAAAACCACTGGGTGTATCTGGGGTAGTGGAACCACCCCCATACCTGGACTTTGAGAAGCTGCTCGAGCTCTATCAGAGCAATGAAATCTATTACAGGGCAGTGCAGGTAAAGGCCCAGTTCACAATTGGGCAGGGCTGGAGACTTGTGGATGAGGGTGGTGGAAAAGAAGCCAGAAATAGGTTGTTCCAGTTCCTTGAGGATTGTAATCCCAACCAGACTTTTGATGAGCTTCTGTTCCAGGTGATGGTTGACCTGGAATGCCTTGGGAATGGATACCTTGAGGCCACAAGGGATTCATTTGGGAAAGTTGGGAGGCTGTACCATGTTTCTGCCAGGAACATAAAACTGCTCAGGGACGGCGGTTTTGTGCAAACGATAGGCACCCAGAAGAGGAAATTTGCCAGCTTTGGCGGTGGCGAGACTTTTGAAGGTGATGCCGGCAGTCCGTCCGAGATCGTGCATTTCAGGAAATACAACCCTTCCTCGCAATTCTATGGCCTTCCCGATTCGGTGGCCGCGATAGGCTCCACAATGGGCGATATTCTGGCCAGAGACTACAACATCCAGTTCTTTGAGAACAATGCCACGCCAAGGTTTTGCCTTATTATGTCCGGTGGCTCGCTCTCCCCGAAGGATAAGGAGGAGCTCCAGAACTACATGTCAAACCTCAAGGGCAACCCGCATAAGACAATGGTCTTGCAGTTTCCCCAGGGTGTCACCGGAGAGATAAAACCGATCCAGACAACGCCGCAGGAGGCTTCTTTTGCCGACTACAGGAAGATGAACCGTGACCTGATGGTTGTTGCGCACGGTGTGCCACCGCACCTGCTTGGCATAATCGAGAGCGGCAATCTTGGCGGTGGTACTGGCCAGTCGCAATTGCAAAACTTCAAAAATCTTGTCATTGCACCCAGGCAGAGGTTTCTGGAAGAAAGAATCAACAGGACAATCATCAGGGAGGGACTGGGGATTTCGGGGTGGAGATTCCGCTTCAACGAAATGGATGCCGAAGACGAGCTTTGCAGGGCTCAGACAGACAAAATACTCATTGATTCCGGGATGATTTCAGCCGATGAGGCCAGGGCGAGGATGGGCCTCCCGGCCAGGGAGGTTGAAGGGGCTGGAGAAAACCGGTAACATGTGCCCATGTCACTGAGATTCTCAAAAATTGACAGAAAGCTCTACTTTGACTCAAAACTAGACGCCATCTGGGCAGTGCCGGCGGGTCTTCTGCTTTGTGCTGGGTGGTTTTATGGCCTTGGCTATGTCGTTTCATGGCTATGGAACATAACCATATACAGGTTTTTTGTGCCGGCACCACCACTGGATGTCTACACGGCATGGGGAGCAATGGTTGTGATCTGGCTCATATTCAATGCACCTTTCGCGCCGCTCAGGCTTGCGAGGTTCTTCAAAAAGAAACCAGACTGATTGCTGTTTAGTATAGACAAAAAACACTGGGCCCTCTTTTAGTGGAGGGCCTTTTCATTTGGAGGGGATAATGGCAGGCAAAAACGGGGACGCTTTGGGGACCGTATGGGGCTGGGCCTCCACAGAAGCACTGGATTCACAGGGGGACATCATAAGCACGGGGGCTGTAAAGGAAGCCCTTGGCGCCTATTCGAGGTGGAGAAATGTCAGGGAGATGCATGAACCAAAGGCAATAGGTGTTGCATCGCACCTCTCGCTCATGCCAAAAGGTCTCCTGGTTGGTGCCGACATCTACGACAAGAAGTGCTGGGACAAGATAAAAAGGGGAATCTACAAGGGATTTTCTGTTGGGGGTGTGGTCACATCGAAAAGACCGAGAAACTTTGAGGGGAAAACCGTTGATGTCATTACCGGGATGACAATTGCCGAGATTTCTGTTGTTGATCAGCCGGCAAACCCGGAAGCCGGGTTCATTCTTGTTTGCGAAAGAAAGGAGTAAGTGATGCTGGGAAGGTTTTTTAAAAAAGGGGAAGAAAAAAAGGACGATTTCGAATGCATGCCGGAGCAGCTCCTTGAAAGCCTGTCCGCAAGGATAAAGGAGATGGAGGAGAGGATGGATTCGATTTCCGAGGCCTTGTCATCGCTCGAGGAGAAATTTGATGACGCCATGCTCAGGCTTGGGGCGATGGAGAAAGGGCTCCTCAAGACAAAGACAATTATGGCCGACGACAAGGTCGAGCCAAAAATGTGGGCGTCCGTCGTGGCGCTCCTTTCATGACGGGAGGGAACATGATAGGGAATGAAAAACTGCTTTCAAAAGCTGCGATAACTTCCGGGTCTTTTGCCCAGAGGATCGGCCTTGCAACAGAGGACGTAAACCGTTTTATTGACTACATTGTTGATGCCTCGTTTCTCAAGAACAATGCAAGGGTCGAGAGGATGAGGGGGAACACAAAAAAACTTGTGAGACTGGGCATCGGCGAGGAGGTTCTCAGGCCTGGAAATTACGGTTCTTCAGGAGACGGTTTCTCCGATGTCTCGACATCGGCTGTCACGCTCACCTCGAAGGCCATGAAGGCCGTTGTGCCGATTGCGGATGATGCGCTCATGGACAATATTGAAGGCGAATCGTTTGCTGACCACCTCATGAGGGTGGTGGCAAACCAGATAGGCAACCAGCTTGAATATGCCTACCTCATGGGGCAAGACACCGGGGCACTGCCAAAAAATCACATCTGGGAGATGGTTGAAGGGTGGTATCCAAGGGCCATTTCCGAAGGCCATGTCATAGATGCAAAGACCATTTTCACCGACAGGGACATCAGCGCGGAAAAGCTCTCGAGGACCCTGAAGACCCTGTCGAGCAAATACAGGGGAAAAAGGGAAAATCTCAGGTTCATAATGAGCGACGACCTGTACCAGGACTATGTTGACGCTCTTGGAAACAGGACAACCCCTCTTGGAGACGACGCAATAACCGGAGACTCGCTCATGAGCTTTGGCAAGGTGCCGATCTCGCCATGCGCTCTTGTTCCTACAAATCTTCCGGTGCCTGTTTCTGGCGGAGGAAATACCACCCTGTCATCGGCCTCTGTTGCTGGAGACACAACAATAGAAGTCGCATCCGCAACAAACGTCCAGCAGGGCGACACGTTGTCCATTGGCGAAGGTGCGACCCGTGAAATCAGGAAAGTTGCCTCCATTGTGGCAACCGATGTCACGCTGGATAGTGCTCTGGTGTTCCCGCACCAGTCAGGCGAGAAGGTTGTCGAATGCACACTGGACGGAACTTTTGTCATGCTTTGTGACACAAGCAATCTCGTACTGGGTATCCAGCAGGACGTGACCATCGAGACAGAGCGCAGGGCAACAGAGGGTGTGACTTACTTTGTTGTGACAATCAGGTGCGATTGTGCCCTTGAAAATCCTGATGCTGTAGTGGTTTTGAGCAACCTGAAGGTGAAATAGATGTACGCTGGCATTCAGGATGTCAGAAAAGCACTCAGGGGAATTGGCGAGGAAGTCATACCAGACACTTCCGAGAGCAGGTTTTCCATTGAACAGGCGATCTTGAAGGCCAGCAGAATGGTTGACCTTGTTGTTTCGTGCAATTTCCAGGTGCCAGACCTTGTGCCTCTGCCGATCAGGGAAATAACAGTTGATCTGGCCTGCTCGTTTTGCCTCGAGTACGTTTTTCAGGAGCAGGGTGATTCATGGTGCCAGCAGGCACAAAACCTTTATAAGAGGTCACTGGACATGCTCCGCGAGATAAGGGACGGCAGGGTCTCGGCAGATCTCCTGCCACGATCAGGTGTCCCGTCGGGGCTCTGGGTGGCTTCGTGATCCAGATAAAGCATGATCTGGGGAAAGCGGTTTTTGTAGACAAGGTTCAGGACATTGCAAAAAGCATCATGAAAAAACTTGAATCTTTGGCGGCCAGCCATGGGAGTGGCAGAAAAACATCGGGAGGGCGAAAATGACGCCATACAGGGAGATTCTGTTGCAGGCAAAAGACGCCCTGGAGATGAAATTTCCGGGTGTCGAGGTAGTACTGGGGCCAAGACAGTTGGCAAAGCAGTTTCCATGCCTTGCTCTGTCGATTGCACCTTCGGAAGGAAGGGCAACAACAATAGGCGGTGGCAGGGAATCCATCATTGGCCTCACAATAAGTGTGCTCTCAAGGGACTATCAGGGCAGGGAACAGGGATACCTTGCGCTTGCCGACATCATTTCGAGGATCGAAGAAGAAGCAACCGAGCCGACATTTCTGCCGTCATATCTGGTCAGGCATGTCGAAACAAATTTTTCACTGGAGCCATTTTACCATGAAAACCAGTTTGTCCTTCAGGGTGCTGTTGGCCTCCAGGTAGAGGTTGAAAACTAGGGAGGAAAAATGCCAAAAGGCGAATCCAGCTATTTCGGTTTTGGGAGGGAGACGCAGTTTGCAGAGCCTGTGGCACCGGACAATTTCTGGAAGGTGCTCTCCTGCAATGTCAATTGGGGCAGGGACATGTCAAAAAGGTTCCTGATAGGCAACTCAGCCCAGCAATCGGAGATGGTCCAGAAAGGATGGACACAAAAAGGTGACATAACGCTTGACGCAAACCCTGTTGCCGTGGGGCAAATCTTGTATTGGCTCTTTGGCCAGGACAGCGTCGTGGCTGTACCGGAAGCAAAATCTGGAGGAGCATCAACAACACTGTCCTCGCAGGCACCGGCTGGTGCCACGACAATAGAGGTTGCTTCGGCAGATGGTCTGGCAGTAAACGACTGGGTGGCCATCGGCACCGGTCAGGTTTGCGAGTTTGCAAAGATTGTCTCTGTGAATGGAACAACACTTGGCATCGAGGCAAAGGGAATTTCTGGCGGGCTGGTTTTTGCCCATGATCTTGGATCGACGGTCGTGGAGAACGTTCCGGATATTGCCTACAAACACACTTTCAGCCAGTCGGGGGCTGTTCCCAGCCAGACATGGGAGCTTGACCTTGGCGCTCCTGACGGGCACTCTGCCGCCAGGTTCTCCGGCATGATGACAGAAAATTGCTCAATCTCGATACTGCCTGCAGAACCGGTCTCTATTTCTGCTTCGTTTGTCGGATCAAGGATGTCTGCCCACAACACGAGGGCAACACCTGTCTATCAGGAATGCGAATCTTTCAAACCCGCTGGCTCATCAATCACGATTGAGGGCACACCCAAAACGTCTCTGATCAAGAGCCTGAAACTCTCAGTTTCAAACGGACTGGAGGCATCGGAGCGGACGCTTTCCAGCGGAGCATTTATCTCAAAGGGTAGTGCAGGGACAATATCGGCAGAACTGGATGCCGAAGCGCTCTTTGAAGATGATGCCGAACTGCAGAGGTTCCTGGGTGGAGACGGGACGGACTACGCGGCAAAGAATGAGACAAAACCTTTTGCCTGTGTGGTTGAGATGCAGGGTGCCCTGATTGGCCTGTCATCTGCAACCCCTGGCTCGCTGAAAGTGACATTGCCAAAATGCTACATGACTGCGTGTTCCGTGCCGGTCCAGGTTGGCAGAAAAACAGCCCAGAGCTGGAAGGCCAGCGCGACATTCAGCCAGAGCGATGGTTTTGCCGTGAAAGCAGAGCTTGTTTGCGGGAAGTATAGCTTCGTGTGAGCTATCTCAGGGAAGAGTCGTTTGGCTTTGCCGATTTTGATGCAAGGGCAGGAAAAGGCGACAGGGCAAAGATCCATGGGGTCTCTGTCGGGGAATTTCTGGAAGTCCAGAGGTTGCTCACAGATACAGAAGGAAGTAAGTCAGACAATACCTTCAGGGCAAACCTGAGGCTTGTTGCCCTTTCGTGCCACGAATTGCAGATAGGTGGCAAGACACTAAAGCCAACTGAGGACGATATTGGGGCGCTTGACGCACTCTATTATCAGGTTCTTCTCTCCAGAGTGCTGTCTTTCCACGATTTCTCGGAGCAGGCAAAAAACTGACTGAGGAGGCGCTCTTTGGGATTGACACCAGGGTGCCTCCCCATATAAGACAGGTTTTGCCTCTATTGTCGAGAACGCTTGGTCTTGGCTTGTGGCCATCATCCGGGGGGATGCTTGAGCAGGACTGGATTTTTGTGGAGCTGGCCTGCCTGGTTGGGGAAACCAGGAACAAAAAAGCCAGGCTTTCTGAAAGAAGCACCAGATTGGAACAGGAGCAGGGGGGGACATGCAGGAAAAGGCAACCATAACAATTGAAGCAAAGGACCTCGCAACCAGCGAGATCGAAAAGGCAAAAAAATCCCTGGACCTGCTTGCCTCCTCGGCCGAGGAGGCAAGTGAAAAAACCTCACAGGCCCAAAAGGCCTGGGAAGAAGCAGGGGAATCACTGGACAAGCTTTCCGAGACCTTTGGAAAGCTTGATGAGAAACTGAAAAGACAGGGCGACAGGCTCCTTGGGACAGCACAGGAGATCGGATCAAATTTTGGAAGAAACCTTTGTAACTCCATGACTCTGTCCACTTCGCCCATTCCGGCAATGATGGCAGGGCTTGGGGTAAACTCTGCAAAGATGTTTGCACAGGGGCTGCTTTCCGGGTTATCAGAGGTCGAGAGCGCTGCAAGCTCCATAGCTTCGGTGATCTCCGATTTTCTCGAGTTGCACTCCCCCGCCAGGCTTGGGCCGCTTTCAAAAGAGGACCCGACCAACTGGACAAGGCGCCTTGCAAAGATGCTGGAGCAGGGCCTTTTGAGCGGGGAGGACTTCCTTCGCGGGTCATCAGAGAGGGTGGCCCAGGCGCTTTTTGACGGGTTTTCTTCCCTCCCTTCAAGGCTTGCCGGCATTGCAGAGGGGATCACCAGCTCATTTTCTGTCCTGAGGTCTGCGCCACAGGGCGAAAAATTTGGCGGCCTCTTTCCAGACGGGCTAAACACGTCTATCGACGACATTAAAGAGAGTCTTTCCAGGGCGGTGTTATCATACAGAAATGCCAGCGAATTCGATGCCATGTTCTCGGTGCTGACAACGTCTCTGGGCGGAGGAGGTAAGCAAAGCGCTTTCCCTGCCTGGGCGACCAAATACCTTTCAAGATCAGGTCAGGTCACTGATGCGGAGATTTCCGAGCTTGGTTCAAAATGGCGCGATTACGGCTGGTTTGGCGAGGGAACAGTCCTTCCCGAAACAAGGGAAGAATGGGAAAAAGCAAGGCAAAAAGAAGGTCTTCAGGGGCCTCCGCTTGATCCGTTTGGTGCCGGGGAGCTTGGGGCAAAAAACATGCTTGAATGGCTCTGGGAGGGCAAAAGCGGCTCAAGAAACTGGGACCTTTCACTCAAAAAACCGTGGTTTGCGATGCTCAACTACATCAAGTATCTGTCGGGCTTCAAGGAAAACGATTCATACCAGGTTCCTGACGACCTGAAGGGTACCGATCTTGGCAAGTTGCTTGAAGGTTCTTCTGCCGATGTTTCCGGTCTTCCATCAAACATAGTTGGCAACGATCTTTTCAAGGCCCTGGCGCCAAAGATGACGCTTGCCGATCTGGAAAAACTTTACTGGGGCTCACCAATCGGACTGGGGCTGACGCAAGGCCCGGTGGAGCAGGCAGACAAGCTCCTCCCCATACGAGATTTCCTTGAGAAATACAAAGGAAAAATCAACACTTCGGCGTTAGACAGGGCCCAAAAAGAGCTTGGGGTCGGGTTTGATTACAACCTTGGATTTTTGAAGGAGATTCTGTTTGACGAGAATGGTTCGCCAAATACCACCATCGATCCGGTCTCCGAAGGGTCATCGAGATTGAAATCTGCCTATGAGATAGGCCAGAGGCTGTATGGCATGCTCTCCAACGCCGAAGGGACAAGTGCGTGGCAATATGATGTTTCTGGGAAGAACGCCTACTTGAGAGAGCTATTTGATTCGCTTGGCATAAAAAAAGATGGAAAGACCTGGTCGCAAATGGCGCCAAGGGAAGGTGAAGGGCTCTGGGGCGGGACCAGTCTTGAGCAGGTGAGTCTTGCCAATTCCCTTGTCAGCTCGGGGTCGTCATTTGAAGAAGCCGTTTCAACGGCCGCAAACGAGTTGTTCAGGCAGGCTGTGTCGGCCAGGCAGGAGGAGCTTGGCAAGGGCAAGGCCAATCCTTCGCTTTATGGCGGATGGGCAGGTACTGACTACTGGAAGCTGGTTGATCCGGCATGGATTGCGACCCATAGTTCCGAGGCCTCGACCCTGACAACAAGATATCTTGATGATGTCGTATTGCCAAAGCTCTTTTACCAGACGGGAAATATTGACCTGACAAACACCCTGGGCGAGGGGAAGCCGTGGCAATCAGACAGTGTTTACGGGACAGGCATGCAAACTGGTGCCGGAAAGATTGAAATCAACCAGACATTCAATCTTGACCTCGGCGGCTACGAAGGGGACATATCATCACTTGCCAGGGAGATTGCCCAGCAAACAGTCATTGAAGCCCAGAAAGCCCTTCTGGAGCTCGTTAATTTCAGGGGGTAGGCGATGTTCTGCGGCATATCAAGGGTTGAAACGGGCAACCAGGACATAACAGACATTGTTGCCTTGATAAAAATCACCGAGGCTTGCGGCGAACCATCATCTTGCACAATTGAGACTGTCCTGCTTCAGGCAGGCCAAATCCCCCAGTATCTGCCTTTTTGCCAGGTCAGCATTTTTGGCGAGGGCGGAGAGGTGGTTTTTGGCGGTAGGTGCGACGGGGTGCCCAAAAAAGAGGAAACACCCCTTGGCACAAAGCTGGTTTTTGAGGCAAGGGACTGGTCTGCCGAGTGCAAACATCGAATGGTAAACGAGCACTACATGGAGTGGAGGGCGTCTGACATCTACAGGTCTCTTGTGGCCAAATATCTTCCCGAACATACGACTGATCTGGTCAGGGACTGTGATGACACCGTTTCGGTGAAATTCAGTGGACAGAGTGTGGAGCAATGCCTCAAAACGCTCTGCGATTTTACAGGATGGGTGTTTCGCGTTTCACCGCAAAAAATCCACTATTTTGGCCCAGCATTTCTGGAGCACCTCCAGGTCACGATAAGAGACCCGCACTGCGACATGTCAAAAGGGCAGACAACACCTTTCGAGCCTGACTATTCCACGCTTGCAAACAGGGTCTGGGTCGAGGGTGGAGAAGGGGATGCAGAGAATTTCACAAAGCAGTACATCCTTTCCTCCGAGTTGCCAGACACGCCTGACCCGAATATCTGCACGCTTTATCCATTTGCTTTTCCAATATGGTACAAATGCTCCAGCCTTTCAGTCTATGCAGTGTTTGATTCCGGCGACGGCTCGCTTGAAAAGGGCAGCCTTGTCCTGCTTGATTGCGACACGGACGGCCTTTCCGTAAAAAATTCTGTGGTAAAGACCAACGAGCCGCTGGACACAAAACCGGCCCTGTCGTCCCTTATTTTGCACGATGAGGCCGACACAAATCTTCCCGGAACGTTCTCCTCGGACCACAAAATAACAGTCAGTTTTGATGCCCTGTATTGTCCAGATGCGACGGCAGGGGCCCAGGGCGGATGGGTATACCTGAGCAAAAGTGTCAAGGAGGCCAAGGGGCTCCTTGGCTTCGTGGCCAAATACAGAAGAAAGCTCAAGATAAGCTATGTTTCCGAGGCAGACGAGGAGTCTGTCGGAAAGTATGGCGTCCAGATAGACCTGCCGAAGGTCACCAAGCCTGCAATAAAAGACTGGGCGATACTTTATAAATATGCTGATTACCTTCTTTCATCCCACAAAGACCCGCCAAGGAAGGGCAAGGTCACCGTGTATCGGTACAAGGGCGGGCAAATGGTCTATCCGGTGCCTGTAAGGGCTGGTGTTGCTGCCGATTTTGAGTTTGAGAGGTTTGGGGCATGTGAAGGGGCCAGGGTTTCAAGGGTCACACACGAAATCACGCCGATGCAATGGAGGATGGTTTGTGAGTCCAGTCTCGACCCCAATCTTTATGCCAGTCTGCTTGCCGACGTCATCAAGAGGCTTGCCCAGCTTGAGCAGGAGGCATCTGAAGGGGACATCATCAATGCGGCATCGAGGCTTTCTTCCGGGGTTGGGGTGGCAGATTTTGCGCCATCAATAAAGAGCTTGTTGCCCCAAAACGACTACGGTTTTGGTGAGTCACTTTTTGGGGCATGTGAATGGGAGGGACAATGAAAGAATGGCTGGAAAATATCAGGCAGGCCATTGGGGAGGTCTCTGGAGAGGCAGGTGCATATTTTGCGCTGAAGGGGAGGCTCCATGGGAGAGTGACTATTGGTGACCAGACAAGGGAAAATACTGTAACAGATGCTGGAATAAGGGCCATTGCAAGGGCGCTTTGCTCTCCAGTCAGGCAATCGGGCAGGACGCTCTCGCCGGTTTTCAGGATCGAGTGGTTTGCGGCATCCACTTCTGCGACGCCACCAACACCAAAAGACACAACGCTTGGTGGGAGTGTTTCGTTGAGGAGCGTGGAGCAAGTTGACGCATTGGGAAAAAAACTTGTGGTGACCAACTTTATTGGCCAGCCGGAGTTCAATTTCACATGGCGCAAGGTTGGGCTGCTCCTTACAGATAGCACAGTGTTTGCGCTCTGTGGTGTTTATGAGCCAAAAACCGACCAGGTGAGCAAGACCGTTGTCTGGGAAATAGAGTTTTCATGAGGGAGGAAAAATGTTGCCTTCAAGACCAAAGATACAGCCGGTGAAGGGTGGGGCAAACAGAGACCCGGTGAGTGCAGGGTGGGGGAATGGCATTTTATCGGAACTCCACCTGCCGCAAGAGAGGGTCTATTTTGATTACCAGGAGGTTGGGCCCATTGAGGTGGATGGCAGGAAAGTGACTTTTGAGAGCGTTTTTGCAAAATCATATTCCGATTTTGGCCCAAACTCCTTTCATGCGTCAGGGTCGGTCATGGAACAGGGTCAGGCTTCAGAGCTGCTCCTCTCGTGCGACTCTTTCTATTCCTATCTGGTAAACGAAGAGCAGCTCTCGACTGAGGACTGGACGACCCTCAAGTCGGTGCATGGCGACTGGCTCCGGGAGCCTGTGCCCGTTGTGACAGTCAATGGCGCTATCATCAGTGAAACAGGGTACTCGGTTGATTCTGCCAATGGCTCGATTGTTTTTCCACAAAAGATCAGGGGGAATGCCCATCTGGTTTCACAGGCACAAGCCGGTGCAATGTCAATTATTGTCGATGATGTTGCCGGGTTTTCTCCTGGAGACATGGCTATCATTAAGGGTGAGACCACCCAACAGGATGAAGTGGTCATTGTCCAGTCAGTTGTTTTGCCGAACACGATAACGCTTTCTGGGGCACTATCGTTTTCACATGCCACAGGCAAGCAGGTTGAGGAGATGGCGCCAGTTGTCAGAGCGACATACCGCTACATCGAGCAGCACCTCTCACTCTATGAGTTCAATCCTCCAAGTCCAGCGGGGCCGCAGGCCATGATGCCTGCAATGTCCCATGAATTTTGCGAGATAGGTGACACCGGGCTTGGGGTTCTTCGACTCAAAAACCCGATCTTTGACTCCTGGACCGGAAGCATGCCGGACGGATGGGCAACTGGTGGCCTTGGTGCCTTGCAGACAGCGAAGGGTCAGGGAATCCTGGGTGATTTTTCCCTGAGATTGACAGCGACCCCAAACACTGGCTGGAGCTATTGCCAACAGACACATCCGGGCACGCATTCTGGAAACATCACATTTTCCTGCTGGGTGCGCACTGACCAGGCGGCAAGGATTGAAATAGTGCCATCTGGAGCACCTGCAGTTTCAACATACCTTGACTGCAGGGCAGGGCAAACTGCCGAAGCATTCAAAGACAAATGGGTCAGGCTCTCGGTTTCTGTCCAGGGGCAGGGCCCCTTTGAAGTCAGGCTTTATGCCCAGTTGTCGCAAAATGATGGTGGAACAGCGAGCTTTGATGGCTGTTGCCTGCTTGTCAAATAGGGAGGGAAAATGAACCTGTTTTATGTCACAGTATTTCTGTCAGCCATTTTCTGCCTGTCAGGGATTTTCATCATGCCGGGGGGTGTCTGATGGCACTGCCGCCTGCGATATGCCAGATAATTTCCGAGGCGCAGAGACTGTACAACAATGCCTTTTCCCAGATGGACGAGACAGATGACGACAGTCTTGCCGTCGACCTTGAAAGGAAATTCGAAGACTTCGCACTTTCACTTGATGCGCTCCTTGCCGACCTCTCCCAGACGCTCCAGGCGACATCAAGAGAAATCAGCGATCTGGTAAATCCAAACCAGTTACCCATGTATCTGCACCTTGATGCGCACCTCCCGGCAAGATCGGCTGGCTATCCGGAACAGGCACTGCCTGATTCTGGCCCTATTGCCAGTTTCTACAGGGGAAAGGGCAAAATCCACTGCCTGGGGCTTGCCGGGTCGTATATTCCTCAGTCGGTAAAATTGATAATGAGGCAATATGACGAAGAGATGAATCAGACGAGAGAGAAAACCATCTGTCAAGTGCCAATCTGTCACAATGATTCACCGCCGCCTGCATCTTTGCATGTCATTCCTTCTCCATTCTGGGCCCCCTATTGCTGGATGAACATCCCGGAATTGCCGCACATGGTCTCGCATGCCTCATGCACACTTCCATATTTCGAGCTGTTTGGCTACGCCAGCCCGACCACATACACGCATTTTCTGGTCGAGGCAACACCGGCAAACGTCTTCTGGTCGGCAGGGATCGCATTTGAGTCCCAACACCAGCACGACAGCGCATACTTTGGGGAGGGCATGTGAGGGGATACGAAATAGTGGCATGGGCGCAGTGCAGAAGGGCAAATAGCGCCGTCAGCAACCTGGTTGGCTACACAAAGGAAAAAGTTGGCGAAACACTCCTCGAAGCTGGCGCAAAAACTGTTTTGTGGTCATACAGCTTGAAGGAGCTTTTTGGTTCGGCAAAATCTGATATCACCTCGTCGATGCTCCTGCTCTCGGGCTCTGGCGACCAGAATGGCGAATACATACCGCTGCCAAACCTCGAAGGCTACCTGACCCAAAACATGCAGTGGCAAAAAATCATTACACTGACAGGTTTTGCAAATGTCTATGGCATCAGCATCTCGGCGGCGCCTGACTGGATCATTCCGCCGTCTCCGCCTTATTCTAGCGAGGTTCTGCAAGGTTCGGTGGCAATCCTTACGGCAACCCAAAACCCTGGCACCGGGCTTGTGAACCTGACAGACATCAAAAAACCGAGGTTTGATTTTCCAAAAGTTGTCAGCCAGGGCTGGAGCGACAAGCCGGTCCCGCCAATGGCAGTGCCCTGGGACATCAACCCGGACACATACTGCATGCCACCCCAGCTTGAGGCCGCAAACTACAACATCAACATCCCGATAGCCAAGCACAGGGTGCCCTCCTCTGGGCTGGCGATCTGGGCGTACTGGGCAACAGCATCCAATCCGAGGCTGAGGGTGACGCTGGTGACAGCGCCGGAGAGGTGAGCAGTGGAATACACTCTCGATGACCCGAAATATCTTGTGCTCCACCATTTTGTGAACGGAAAAATTGGTGTGGCAAAAGAAAAGGCCCTTGTGACGGCGACAAAAAAGCTCAACCCCAGGGAATACCATTATGTGGTTTACTCTGACGGCTCGTGGGAGGGCTGGCAAAAAGAGGGTTTGGTCGCGGCGCACTGCGGGGCCGACAATCAGGCCCAGAGCAGGTGTGGGGCGCACAACTTCAATTCGATTGGTGTCTGCTGTATGGGCAACTTTGAAAAAGAACCGATGGAAGAAAAACAGCTCTCAGGTCTCCTTGTATTAATTAGAGACATTGTCACACGGCATGGCATTGTACCAGAGAATATTTTGCCGCACAGCGCGATTGCACCAACGGCTTGCCCGGGAAAATATTTCCCAATTTTGGAGGCAAGGCAGGCGGCAGATGTCCCGCTTGTGAGGGTGGCGATAAACTCTGATCAGGCGCTTGTCATGGGCAGGCCGAATAAAATGCCGTTGAAGCTGGCGCTGGACAGGGGGCATGCCGTTGTCCCCCTGCGCTGGTTTTGCGAGGCGCTTGGGCTCAGGGTTGTTTTCCTCAGGGATGGCGGGATTGTGGAGGTGAGGAAGAAGTTTGCGTAGGCTTTGAGCTGTAATTTCAGTGATCGGCTGGCCTGGGTAATCTTGGGGATACCCAAGCCAGTTTTTTTGTTGTGTTTCTCTTTTTGTGAGAAACTTACCTAACGCCTTTTTTTGAATAATACCATTTTGAGGAACTAGAATAGCCACCAGTTGAACCTTAAAATAAAAGATGCCAATATATAAATTGTGAGGATCTTCAAATACATAGGTGGCATATTTTTGTCTATACTCATCGTATTATATTTTGTAGCTTTTTTACGGTTCACGAGCGGTTTTGCGCCAAGGAGAATTTCCCCTGTTTCAATCGATGCAAAATGCGTAATTTATGACTATGCTTTTACAGACAGCAGCATAGTTGATTTGAGAAATCAAAATGTGAACATCTACAGGCTCTATTTCGAATATTTCAAATCTCCAGACGATAAAATCAATAGTCAAATCTCGATACCCGGAAAGACGATATCAAGCTACGCAATATCGGACATCAGCCCAGAATCCCCAGAGAAACCGCAGACATATCATTATGTTTTGTATTCACAGCAAAACAGCAAATATTATATTTCGCTGTTCAATGCCCCTCTTCTTAATGCCCAGATAGAGAAACACTGGAGCGTAGAGGTGCCAAAACTCAAAACCATCGTCACCTCCACTGGAAAGCAAGCCATCATTTGCCAGGACGAGTCAATGAAGGATGTCATTATATACAACATTGATGGGGTCTGTGAATACAAAAAAACTTTTGATGGTCCGGTCATACTGACAAGCATTTACACTGAGGACAATAAACAGAAGGTTCTTTATTCTGACGGGGAGCACATATCCAGCCTGGATGGAGAAATTAACATAGAGCTCCCGAGGAAAAGCAACATGGAAGATTCGTTTTTTCTGCCAGCCCAGGATCCGTCTAATCTAGATATTTTTGGATATTATGATGGCGAGTATTTATACGGTTTTGACATCAAGTCGGCTGGTACTTCATTATACTCCAAAAAGATTGCCGGTCTGAAACCTGGTGTTTACACGAACAGGTACATGTGTCCGTATAGCCATGGAATAATAACGATTAACCCAAGGACTGGCTCGTTGAGACCAACCTACGGATATGGGGTTGATTTGCTCGGGAAAACAGACTTCACGTTTGTGTCATATTTTATGCGTTATGAAGACACTTATTGCCTGTTTTCAGGCAGTGACGGGACAAATTCGAGCCTCTCCATTTACAAGATCAATAAAAACGGGATGACAAGCCTGATGTCTTCCCGTTACTATCAATTTGGCAAAATATACTATTCTTTTGTTGAGTATTGCAACTTTTATGTGTTCACCGACAAAGGAGTTTTCTCAACAGATACGTTCAATTACTTTTATGATTAGATAATAAAATTTCTTAACAAACCAATAATCATAGAAATAACAAAAAAGATAATATATCAATTATTAATTATAGAAAAATACATCTGGCCATGAATATTTACGAGGATATGTTTCTAATAACTATTATTTATAAAAATATATAGACAAAGATATTGTATTTATGAGATATCACAGTTATTTATTAAGTAATAATTACTTTTAGCATATTGACAAAGGCATGCCCATAAATTAATGATGACCTGTTATTGTGAGTAAAAAAGCTGGAAAAAGAGGTGGAGAGTTATGCTCATGAAAACAATAGTGGGCCTTCTTTTGGCAATTGGTTTGGCTCTTTATCCTGTTGCTCCGTCAACATTTGTGCAGGGGAGTGATAACAGGAGAATTATAGAAGATGCTCCCATCATCACCCCACAGACTGTCATCACTTATCCTGACTGGGTTTTTCCTGCCGCATCGTTTACAACGTATCATTATAATGACGTCTACAACCTAACCCAGAGCGACGTTGTTCTGAGATATACACTTGATACCACAAACTTGTCCCTTCCTCCAAGCTCATGGAGTTACTGGCAGCAAATCGGCATTCGTGCGTCAGGGGCAGGATCTGATTTTAATCCGCCTATCGGTTCGGGGTGCTGGATGTCGTACGGTGCAAAAGACACTGTGCCTACTCCAGGGGCCCAAAATTCCCAGGACAAGTTTAACCTCCAGTATCAGGGTGGCCGTGACGAGAGATACTACGATTCGTACAGCCCTATCACAGTAAACTCGCAAGTGGGTACGCCAACGGCCTGGAACAATTATGGATTGTGGTTTGATCGTGACACAGTCGATCCCTGGCAAGATGACATGTGGGGTTGCCTTGATGGGTGGACATACAATACTGGCGGTATATACAATGTCGAGATTGCATATCATGCAATCAGCCCAACACAGGGCACTGCTTTTGCAACAGTCAACGGCGTGCCGGTTGGTTTTTATACAGCCTGGTCGGCAAATGGCCCCAATCATTCCTACAATATTGGCATGAGTTTTACCGGGAACATGACCCAAATGCAGATTTTTGGTGGATGTTGGTCAGGAACAGGTTCGGGCCAGAGTGTTGCAAGGAATATCCAGGTCATAACAGACCAGTCTGTGTGCGGCCCTGGCGCCCAGCCTGCAGGGAATCGTTACTATTATTATGACCAGGGAGGTGATAGGGGCACAATAAATATGTCAGATGGCCAGATTTATGTGGTAACACTGAGAGATATAGACATGTCCATGTCTGGCAATGCAATGCCCCCGCAAACATCAATAAAGAAATTCAGGATGCTGATTGAAGACTGGGGACTGGGTTCTGGAAACGAGCAGATTCCTCTCCAGATGTACTGGAACATAAACCATCCCAACCCGCCAAATATTTTTTGGAGCCCTGGGATGAGTGCGCCCAGGCTTGAAAGTATTGATGAAACAAACACTGTTCAAAGAACAATGGATTTTATGCCGGGCGTAAGGGGGTCTGGCACAACCTCTGCCAACACACCTTCACAGGTCCCGGGGATTTTTGATGCCAGGCTGGTGATGGGTCAAATCGAATCCGGGCCAGATATTGGCAAGTGGAATGTGATCCCTTATTATAGATTACCTTCAGGGGGCTGGACACCCTTCCCCGGTGGCGTGTGGATGACGCCAACAGCATTTGACCTTACACAGGCACGTTTGACTTTGCAGATAAACAGTGATTCGGATGGGT
>JAGOOO010000031.1 GCA_017992475.1 Caldisericia bacterium
CGATGAAGCTGTGTAGAATGAAAGGAATAAAGCTGGAAGTGGTGAATCCCAACCAATGAGAAAAGTTCTTGATTGTGACAGCCCGATACTGAGGAAAAAGTCAAAACCGATAACAAAAATTGATGACGACCTTATCGAGCTGATCAAAGAAATGTTTGTGATAATGAAAACGACTGTCCCAAAGGGCATCGGTTTTGCCGCGCCGCAGATTGGCGAACTTATCAGGCTCGTTGTGATCGACTATGGAGAGGGCGAGATGGTCTTCATCAACCCTGAGATACTCTCGGGGGAAGGCGAGTGCATCTACAAAGAGGGCTGTCTTTCAATTCCCGGCCTGTGGGCAGACATCAAGAGGGCAGAGAAGGTCAGATTTGCATGCACAAACCTGAGGGGAAAGCGCGTCGAGGGTGAAGCAACCGGCATCCTTGCAAGGGTGCTCCAGCACGAGATTGACCACCTGGACGGAAAACTCTTCACAGACTACATCGAGCCGGGCCAGGAGATCGAACTGGATGAAGGCATGACACTTCCAAAACATTTTCAGGAAAAACTCATGAAAGGCGACAAAAAATGATAGCAATCGTAGACTTTGGTTCGCAGTATACCCAGCTTATCGCAAGAAGGGTCAGGGAAGCCCATGTCTATTGCGAGGTGGTGCCATACTGGACAAAGCCTGACGAGCTTTCAAAATACAAAGGCATCATTCTGTCCGGTTCCCCAAGGTCAGTTCTTGTGGAAGGTTCTCCAATGCCGGACAGCTCAATCTATTACCTTGGCAAGCCGATTCTTGGCCTGTGCTATGGAATGCAGGCAATGGCCCACCAGCTTGGCGGTACAGTGGAGAAGGGCAAGTCCGGCGAGTACGGAAGGGCCGAGGCAAAACTTGACCGCAATTCTGTGCTTTTCCAGGGCACAAAAGAAGTCGGCACTGTCTGGATGTCCCATGGTGACCATGTCATCAAGGCGCCAAAGGATTTTGAAGTAATTGCTTCCTCAGGAAGCTGTGCCGTGGCGGCAATATCAAACGCCTCCAAAAATTTTTATGGTCTGCAGTTCCACCCCGAGGTAAAGCACACCGAGGACGGCGCCCTGATAATTGAGAATTTCCTTTTCAAAATATGCGGCGAGGAGCCTTCATGGAAGATGAGCTCTTTTGCCGAGGAACAGATAGAGGCGATCAAAAAAACCGTCGGGGATGACCACGTCATAGCCGGCGTCTCTGGTGGCGTCGATTCTGTTGTAACGGCTGTCTTGCTCCACAAGGCCATTGGCAAACAGCTCCATGTTATTTTTGTGGATCATGGCCTGCTTCGGGAAGGCGAGAGGGAAGAGGTCGTCTTTACGCTCACAAACCTCGGTCTTGACCCGATACTTGTTGATTGCGAAGACATTTTCCTGGACGCCCTCAAAGGCGTCACCGAGCCGGAACAAAAAAGAACAATTATTGGCAGACTCTTCATTGAGGAGTTTGAAAAGGCCTGCAAAACAATCCCAGGCGTCAAATGGCTGGCGCAGGGAACGCTCTATCCGGATGTGATCGAGTCGTCTGGCGGCGTCTCCGGCCTGGCCGACAAAATAAAGAGCCACCATAATGTCGGTGGCCTCCCCGAGAGTATGAACCTGAAGCTCATTGAGCCGATGAGGATGCTCTTCAAGGACGAGGTGCGCCACCTTGGCAGAGAGCTTGGTGTTCCCAAGCACCTGACCGACAGACAGCCATTCCCGGGCCCCGGCCTTGCAATCAGGCTTGTTGGCGAGGTGACAAGACAGCGCCTCGATGTCCTGAGAAAAGCTGACGAAATCGTGAGGGAAGAGATTGCAGACAACGCAGACCAGTATTTTGCAGTCCTATTGCCCATCTCCTCCGTTGGCGTCCAGGGCGACGAGCGGTCATACAATTGCGTTTGCACCGTCAGGGCCGTCTCCACGACAGATTTTATGACGGCCTCATGGACCAAATTGCCCTACGAAGTGCTGGACAGAATTGCAACCCGCATCACAGGAGAGGTGAAACAGATCGGCAGGGTGGTTTTTGACATCACAAACAAGCCACCGGCCACGATCGAGTGGGAGTGAGAAGTTATTAGTAGTCATTTTTGGATACTAATTTTTGGAGCAATTTTGCATAATTGGGTATTTATAATTAGAATGATGGAGGGAAAATGAATAATTGCAAAACAAAACTGAAATATAGTCACAGTTACTTTTGTGTGGGGTGCTCATGAAAAAACTAAAGGTATTTCTTGTAATTCTGGTGTTGATTGGGTTGATTGGACTTGTGGTATACCTCTTTCTGATTCCCAAGAAAAATAGCGATACAGACATATTCTTTAATGGCACAGTCAAGGCAGAGTGGGTACCATACAAAAAGAAACCAGATATAATATTGTCTAAAGACACTACATATATTGAACGTTATTGGTCAGGAGAGCTGGATGATATACTGTTGATACTTGACAATACAAATCACACACTCAATCTGTTCTCTGATCCCACACTTGAAAAAATCATAAAACGAATTCCGTTGCCTGGCCCTGTCTTGTCCTGGCGCAAGGATATTTTTTATGTCAAAATCAAAAACCCCGAAAATCCCAATGATGATTATGATGATTTGCATGACCTTTATGCCTTTATCTGCAAAACAGAAAGCACAAACAAACTTGTTACAATAGATTGCAAAGTTGGAGATACACTCGATGCTAAAACCTGGAGCGTGATTGACGTTGCTGATATAAAACCTTATAGCTCTTTTGACGTAGGTCCAGCAAACCGCATTATAGACATCATTATCCCGGATCCTGAGGGAAGAAGTTACCATGCAATTGATACTCGTGTCCCCATAGAAAAACTGGTAATAATTTGCCAGTTCCCCGACATGCAAACACTTTCATATTATTCAACAAACGGACGCCTGCTAAACAAGCAGGTTTTAGACAGAAAAATGAAATTCAGCATTGATAGCTATGGTTACGACAGCAAAGAAGCCTATGACGGTTCATCCATTTTAAATTGCATACTTAAAGGCACACAACTTGAAATTTCCAGTAAGGCCTCTCTTGGTTCCACAAAGAACATATCGAATGGTACGTTCTGTGCTGAAGTAAAGGAGAATGAAATAATAAATTATCGATTGGATCCTAGGGCTTTCTATGATGATAATACACTTTATGTTTTATCTGAAAATTTTACGCTATTGCGCTATGAGCAAAAAGGATTGAGCGAATCAACTGATGGCTCATTTTTTGCCTTTGAAGACAAGGTTTTATTTTTTCCTCGAAGTCCTAGATACAAAGAAGTTCCCAAACCAATAACGGTTGATTCTGGCTTGTCCCGCCATGAGCCTTTCTTTTCGTATATGGATAATTATTACAACGACACAATATCGGCATTCATTGAAACAAGTGCATCAGGCCGAAGAATTGATGCATACATAACAAATCTTGCAAGTCACGAGGAATTTATCAAAATCAAGAGTGATTGGGTACCGTGGTTTGATTTTGCAATCAATCTACCAATGCACAGGATTTATTTATACTCTGGTAGAGGTTACTACAAGATTAATATCCCGACGAACGTTTTTAATACATATATTTACACCGAAAATCAGAGTGATAAATGATTTTTTTGGTTTTCTGCCTACTTACACGATCGCAACAATCACTTTTTGTGGATCAAGCACAAAATCTCCATCAAAAACGCCCGACATTGGTATGTCGGGCGTCTGGTGCCATATTGAAGCCCCAGCATTCTTCTGGGCCTATTTAATCAGGCAAATTCCATCTGGAGATGCAATTACCCGTCAATCCTCATCTGGATCGCTCTTTTTAATGACCCAGTAGGAGGAGCAGTCTTGCTTGCGGCCGAGAAAACCGTGGTCAATTAGCAGCCTTCGGACCAGGAAATGGTCTTCAAAAGTGTGCCATTCGTCGATTATCCCGTTGACCTCTTTTTCGGTGTAGTTGCGATCGCAGTCAAACTTGCCTGCAATGTAGGACAGCACCGGAATTTTTGTGCGGTTTGGGGAGGGGACCGCTTTTATCCTCCCTTTGTCATCGAGGAAAGGGGCGATGCTGTTTGATTTTTTCATTCTCAGTAGCCCATTTCTTCCAGCAAGGACGAGAGGACCCCGAGGCGCTCTCCGATGATTTCGCTGTCTTTTTCAAGCGCCTCCCTGAAAAGCAGAATGTCCTCGTCGATTAATTCGTTTTCGGTGCACACTTTGACCGTCATTGCATCACCCTGGAGCCCGATCCTGTCGATTATCGGGTTGTTTTTGTCAAACAGTCCCTTGATTCTGTATGCGTCCCTGAAGTATGCGAGGGTCCTGCATATAAAAATAGCCAGATCCAGCACCCGGTGCAGGGGCAGCTCCTCTGACTGGCGGGACCATTTGTCGCCGGTGTATCTCCACACCTTTGCGGATATGTCCACTTTTCCGCGGTCGTTCCATTGGGCGAGGCCGGCCGATAGGCATTTTGCGTCTGTTTTATAGGCCATTCGCCCGTCTATGTTTTCATAGTCTTCGGCAACAATCACCGGCTTGTGTTTCAGGTTGGTCGGTATCTTCATATCCTCTCTCTTGTTTACTAGATTACTAATTTACTAAATTACTAACATAAAATTACTATAGCAAACAGAACCATGCTATGCAAGATGTTTTTTGTAAGAATGTGTTCTGGTCAGTTTTATTGTGGAATTCTTATTGTTTTTTGTGGTGAAATGGCAGCAACTGAAGTGTTGGGTTTTTGGTTATCTTCCCCACACAGTCACGGCAATGGCCTTCTGCTGATCAAGAGCAACAGGAGTACCATCAAAAAGAGGTCTAGGGTCTTTATCAAAATCTGAGAGAATGGAGTTTTTTGTGTCTAGTAGCCCATTGGACTCAACAACAAGAGCAAAATACTTCCCTTCACCTTTCTGATTGTTCTCAAGCAAAGGTGGTTCAGGAAGCTTAAAAGTAATCTCTTGTAACATCCCAGGAAGAAGTGGCCCTAACTTATGCCTTGGTTCATTCAACTTGGCAAACACAGGTGCCTTCCCATCATCCCCCCAGGAGACCAGATACACCTCCCCCTTCAACACAAGGTCTCTTCCATCCTCCCTTGTGTTCTTGAACTCAAAACTTACTTCGTTCCCTTTGTTGTTGTTTTCATCACTCCCCTTTGTTTTTTTGACCGAGAACGATGGGCATGGGGAGAGCTTGAATAACGAACCATCTTTGTTGGCATATGCTGATCCGCCAAAAATTTTGAATATAGAATCAGATTTTGAATGTTCAGGAATCTTTTGGACAAGATCAAATTTGTTGCTCAAAATTGCGCCATTCATGAGAAAAGCATTTTTACAGGTTGAGACCGCCATGTATTGTTTATCTTGAAGAATTTTTGGTGCTACAATGTCGGTCACGGTGTTGTTTTTTGAATCTATTATTTTTATTTTTCTTGGAATGCTTGATCCGTCTGGCAACAGATACGCACAACCGTTTTGGATACCGATCAGATAATAATTTTTCCAGACCTCGCCAGTCGCCAGATTGACAACCCGAACGATCCCCATTGTGTTGTCAACAAGCAAATAATTGCCAACAAGTATTGGTACAAAATTTTCCAGGAGATCCGGAATTTCTACTTTTTTGATTTCTTCGGTTTGCCGGTTTATGCACCAAATGTTGTGGGAGTTAAGAGCTACAATGCGTTTTTCGTCCACTGCAAGCAAGCGTTCGTTGTCGCGACCGTATGATTTGAATGCTCTGTCATTTATTTTATATTCTTTTGTTATTTGTCCATTTCTGGAATCTATTTGTAAAATACTGAAAGTTTCATATTTATCTTTTTCTGAGAGAAATGTTACAAAGAAACTCCCATCTTTCCAAGTGACAGGGCCAATATGTTTTAATCCGTTCAGATCTGAGCTCAAATGCACCAGAGGTTTGGATTTTCCAACAGACCACAGATCTATCGACACCGCTCCTTTATCTTCGTATATTTTGGTGTATTTGTTGCTGTCATAACTGATTCTTGAGATGAGTGACCTGGCTGTTTCTGTATTGATAAAAACACCTGGCAATTTCATCCCATTTGACGCCTTTACCTGAAGAGTATCAGGATCACCAGAAACAACTTGTGATCCATCCTCGATTGTTTTTAGATAGAGAAGGTTGCCCCTTGAGAACTTGAAATCGCACGATTCTGGCCAATATATTTTATTATTGCGTTTGCCATCTGTTTGTATGATTTGCGGTTTGCCAGTTGGTTCTATCGCGTCTAGGTCATAAAGCTGCACGCCAAATTTAAAAACACACACCATCAATCCATCATTTCCAAAATACACCGACTCAGGTGGCTGGTTGTCTTTAAAGCCGAGGCATTCTTTTCCCGTGGCCAGATTCACAATGGACCAATTTGATCCAGATTTCAGCAGTCCCATGTTCCGATATGAATCGATAAGTATCCATCCATTGTTGGCCTGTTCCTCGCTAACCTCCAGTTTTTCGATAAAACTGCAGTCTTTTTTGGAAAAACGCACAACAGAAGTTAGCTTGTGAATTGTTTTTGTGTCATCTTCATACGCCTCAAGGCAGTCGCTTTTTATTTTATCAATATGATATGGGATCAAACCGATTGCAGAGCCATCCTGGCATCTGAATACCAGCGTGTGTTTGAATTGGCTTGCTCCTTTGACGTCACGCTCAAAGACATCGACACAACAAACATCGCCATCAGAAATCCCCCATGATTGCTGTTTATACAGTTCGCCCGTTCTTATGTTTCTTATTTCTCCGTCGCAATATGCCAAATCACCCCAGATTCTTGATACATTGCCATAGGATGGTTGTTTTTCCCAGAGAAGGCCACGCTCATCATAAAAGGAGAGCTTACCTATTTTGAAACCGTATACGATATCTGTTCCTGGTGTTGGTTTTGCTGATGTGATGTAAGAAGGCGAGTAATTTTCGCTGTCTCCATCGATGATTATGGAATAACCATCATTTTCAAGAGACATGAACAAATGACCGTCCTTGAAAATAGTATACCTGTATGGGAGTGCGTATTTTTTGAAGCTGGTTTTGTCCTGCGTGTATAGTATTGGCCGTGCGTATTCAAAATAATCGTAATTTGTTTGCCCAAGATTTGGCAAGCCTATTTTTCCTCCATTGAGAAACATCCCAGAAGGTAATACAGGATAATTCAGCAATTCGTCCTGATATGCTGTGTTTGCAGAATCAAAATAAGGGTTTTCCCATGAATCCACGCCTTGAATAGAGAGTGTGTCCAAGGGAGCCACTCCAGCTAAATTTGATACGAAGATAAGCATTGCTAACAATAGATTTGTTTTGTAATTGATGTTTTTCATTTCCTTGTTTTTTGCCGACTGAGAATTGTTTTCAAAAAAACAGCATACAAAGTTATTATCATTGTCTTCCCCACACAGTCACGGCAATGGCCTTCTGCTGGTCAAGAGCAACAGGAGTCCCATCAAAAAGAGGCCTGGGGTCTTTATCATACTCAGAAAGAACAGACTTCTCCCTATCCATTAATCCATTAGACTCAACAACAAGAGCAAAATATTTCCCCTCACCTTTCTGGTTATGTTCCATCAAAGGTGGTTCAGGGAACTTGAATGTAATCTCCTGTGACATCCCTGGAAGAAGAGGACCTAACTTGTGCCTTGGTTCATTCAACTTGGCAAACACTGGTGCCTTCCCATCATCTCCCCAGGAGACAAGATACACCTCCCCTTTCAATACAAGGTCTCTTCCATCCTCCCTTGTGTTTTTGATTTCAAAGCTTACCTCGTTTACTTCACCTACCCCATCCACCTCACCCACCATATCCACCGTATCCACTCCATCCTCATCCTTATCCCCTGTGGTTCTGTCATTGCCACCCCCACCCTTTACTCCACCCTTTCCTGTCCTTTTGACTGAGAATGACGGGCATGGGGAGAGCTTTGTTAATACTCCATTGCCTCTTTTTACATCAAGAGAGAAATTTATCCCCCGGAGAAGAATTTTATCATCATTATCTTGAAGGTTTAGCCATTCTCCAAGATTCCGTTGGATGTGTTGATAGGAATCAAGGGAATAAAAACCTTTATTTGAATAATAAAGATCATTTAGATAAAAAATGGGCGATGGTGGCAGATTTTCGGACTGAATTTCTTTTTCTGCCCCATTTTTTATATTATGGGAGACAAGGAAACATTTTTCTGATCCATTTAAATACACAATTTTCGTCATATAGACAATGTTTTTATGATATGCAAAAACATTGTCGAATTTTAATGGCTCTCCAGCAAAGCGTAGAACATTATATTGGTTTTTTTCACCATAAACCCATATAGCTTCATCGTCAACGGCCATTATTTTTGTGTTTTTATCTTCAAACTCCATATCAAAAAGCATTTTCTGGGGTTCAAGATCAAAGCAATACAAATGGTTCCACTTGTCGTTTGCGTATTGGTTTGATCTTGTGTGAACTACGAGAAAATGACTTTCGAGATGGATTTCTGGAACCATCCCCTTTTGTTCTGGCTCTGGAAATTTTAAAAAATAGTCAGGACTGCCATCATCAATATTGTAGGCGGTTATTCCGTAATTGCTGTATGCCAGAAAATAGTCCCCGATGAAAGTGTCTTCCTTGGCATCCTCTGAATTGATATTCTCCAATGCAATCTTCTTGAAAGGCATCGGTGATCCAAATTCTGAATGGCTGATAGTTATCCTCTTGCAATTGTTTATGTTGTTGAACTTCACGCAGGGAGATGAACTGACAGAAATAATTTTGTCTTCATGGAGAAAACAGAAATCCAGATCAAAAGGGAGAACTGTTTTTGTGTAAAGTATGGGTTGAAGGTTTGCATCAAGCATATAGGCAATTCTTAATGGGCAATTGCCCTCAAAATAACTGGAAACGAGAACTTTAGTATTTCCACTGGACAAGATTTGTGGATATTTCGAAAAATCTATACAGCGCGTTATCTTGAATGTCTTAAGATCTATTAATTTTGTTCCATGGATAGTTTCCATAAGCAGGTTTGATTTGTAAAAATAACAGTAATCTTCAGAATCCCTTTCGAAATCAGTTTCCCATAAAATCTCTCCGTTCCTGGTTTCAAAAACCCTGTAGCTTCTGGAATATGGTCTTAAGATAAGCCCAAGGGCAAGGTTTTCACACAAATCAACAAGCTGGAAAGATTCTTTCTCCTTTATAACACCAGGCAAACGAATCTCCTCTTTGCCTAAGAACTGACCGACTCTTGAAAATCTTGTTACGATGTTAAGATAAGGATCTTTCTGGTCATATTTCGAATTGAACCAGATTTGGGACCCACCAAATCTTGGCCTGGTTTCAAGATTGTATTCTGAAATGTCTGCAATTACGTCCAATGTGTTGATATCTAAAATTATAGAGTTTGTGACAAACACATCACTATCAAAATTGAATGGCCCAGAGAATTCAACAATTTTTGTCCATGCGCTGATTTCGTAAAGTTTGTTGCTAACGCCATCTTTTATGAGGATTAACTGTTTTGAAACAGAGACAACATCTATTGGGAGTTTAACATTGTCAATTTTGAAAACAGCCCTATCCTCATCAGTGTTATAAAATATAAGGCTGGAATTGGTGTTTATTTTGTCATCATTTTTACGATAAAATATCAGATTGTTTAATGGTAAAAAACCGGCCTTGTCAGAGAGAAGGGCGACAGGTTTTGTGCCAGATGTTGACTGTTCAAGTAAAAAAGAATTCTTATTTTCATTCTCGATGCTTTTCTCATCAAACGGTAATGTCAGGTATAGCTTACCATTGCAGTATCTTGTATCAAGTTGCCCATACGCATTTCCAATAACCTGCTGGATATTCTCGTCGAGGATGATTCCCTGTCTGATTTTTGGATCAAAGCCGGCGATATTTATTTCCCCTCCAAGAACAACAGCGTCTTCGGGTAAAGCTGGAAATTGCAGTTCTGTTTGTCCTCTTGTCCCCAGCGCCATCTGCGAGCAAATAATCATCAAAAGTGTGGCAAGAACAACAAATTTTCTGAATCTCATATCGCCTCCTCAACCAAACCAGTAACCAAAGCCAATTGTTCAATTGGCCCATAAATATTGCTTCCATC
>JAGOOO010000010.1 GCA_017992475.1 Caldisericia bacterium
CGTCGACTTTGGCAAAGAAATCACCATCAAGGGTGACCTCTTCAAACCCGACACTAAATGAATCGGAAAAACCATTTAAAATGTTTTCTTTCAATTGCTCCAGACCAATCCTAAAACCCAGTTGCTCGTTGACACTTGTGATTTTTGCTTTTGCAGCCTCAGCAAGCCTTGATGACTGGTTTTCATCTTTACTGACAACATCAAACAACTTTTTTATGTCCACGTCAAGCAGTATTGAACCATGTTGGAGAAGGCCCTCTTTTGCTCTCATTTGTGCAGACCCAACAAGTTTCCTTCCGCCAGACTCGATGTCATTGAATGTTGGAGCGGCAAAACAAGACGGCGTAGAAAGCTCCCTGTCATCGCCCTTCTTAAGGGCAGCATTCACACCAAGGAAATTTAGCCCGGAGACTATCCCTTCGCACAAGAGGTAATACGAATCAAGAACATTCATGTTCAAAATCTCATGGGGCGGCGTGATGACGATTGAATAGGTCAGCTCTTTATCGTGAAGAACTGCCCTTCCGCCAGTCGACCTCCTCACGACATCAAAACCATTCTCTTTTATCTTCTCAAGATTAACTTCGGAATATTTTTGGAAACACCCTAAGGAGAGGCATGCCGGATCCCAGGTGTATGTCCTGAGCGTGACTGATGAAGGCGGTGCAGTTTTCAGCATCGCCTCGTCATAAGCCATGTTCCTGGCGCCCCTCATTGGGACGGTGTTATAATATCTCCAAGTCATTTTTTGGCATCAAAGAGCAGTTTTTGCAACTCTTCTGCCTCCAATGTTTCCTTTTCAATAAGCACTTCGACGAGCTTGTCCATGGTTCCCCTGTTTTCCTGAACAGTCTTTATGGCTGTTTCAAGACCATCGGATATGATCCTTCTTATCTCCTGGTCTATCATCCTGCCGGTTTCATCAGAATAATCTGGAGAAGCCGAGAAATCCCTGCCAAGGAAAACCATTTCGGCTGGATGTCCAAAAGCTATTGGCCCAAGAGAAGACATTCCATACTCGGTGACCATTTTTCTTGCAATGTCAGTGGCCTTCCTTATGTCATTGGAAGCACCTGTTGATATTTCGTCGAACACCACCCTCTCGGCGGCAGTTCCGCCAAGTATCCCAGCAATGTTCCTCTCAAGCTCGTCTTTCGAGCTCAGGTATTTGTCTTCTACTGGCAAAGGGAGGGTGTATCCAAGGGCCATTCCCCTCGAAACAATGGATATTCTATGGACAATCTCCGGGCCAAGAACATGAGTCACAAGGGCATGGCCTGCTTCATGGTAGGCAACCTTTTTCTTTTCTTCAGTGCCGAGGACCCTTGTCCTCTTTTGCGGGCCGGCAATGACCCTGTCGATCGCCTCTTCCACATCCTTGTTTTCAATTTCTTTCTTTCTGCGGCGAGTGGCTATTATGGCTGATTCATTAAGCAGGTTCTCAAGATCAGCGCCAGAAAAACCGGCCGTTCTTTTTGCAACAACAGCCAGGTCGACGTTCTGTGCCATTGGCTTGTTTTTGGCATGGTATTTGAGGATTGCTTCCCTCTCCATGAGTGTCGGCAAATCGATCATGACGCGCCTGTCAAATCTGCCAGGTCTTAGAAGTGCTGCATCGAGAATGTCAGGCCTGTTGGTCGCGGCAATGATTATTATCCCAACGTGTGGATCAAAACCGTCCATTTCGACAAGGAGCTGGTTCAGGGTCTGTTCCCTCTCGTCATGTCCGCCACCAAGGCCCGCGCCCCTCTGCCTTCCGACTGCATCAATCTCATCGATGAAGATGAGCGCAGGTGCATATTTTTTTGCCTGCTCGAACAGGTCTCTCACCCTTGAGGCACCAACGCCGACAAACATCTCCACGAACTCTGAGCCAGAAACCGAGAAGAAAGGCACCTTTGCCTCGCCAGCAACCGCCCTGCTGATGTACGTTTTTCCACATCCTGGAGGGCCAACAAGCAGAACACCTCTTGGCACCTTGGCACCCATTACAGCAAAGCGCTTTGGGTCTTTAAGGAAATCAATTATTTCCTGGAGTTCTTCCTTTACCTCGGGAATGCCGGCCACGTCCTTGAATGTGATCCTCGGCTTATCGTCCATAAAAAGTTTGGCCTTTGATTTGCCAAAGCTGAGCACCTGCGAGCCAGAACCCTGCATGGAACGTGACATCATAAACCAGAAGAATATGATTATCAGGAATGGCCCAAGGTAGTTCAGAAGTTCGAGGAGGAAATTGCTTGAAGGTGGCTCAAACTCCAGCACCTTGATGCCTTTCTCCATGGCCAGATGGGTCACTTCCTCAGCAAACTGCGGTGGTATTGTGACCTCAAACTTTATGCTTGGCTTGCCAGGCTCCTTTGGGGAAAGCTCCCCTTCTGTGTAGAAGCTGTTTACATCAATGGCAAGCGAGCTTATCTCACCTGCCTGAAGGCTCTTATAAAATTCACTGTAAGTCAGCGTTTGTTTCGGGGATGCATTAAAAGCTGAGAAAAAGAAATACAGCAAAACACCGACTGCAACAAGTATTATTATCGGTATATACGTCTTTACACTGTCTTGGTTCTTGTTCATTACTCCTCACTAATTGTGTATATGTCTTTTAGGCACCTGAAATGCTCATCGCAATCGAGCCCATAGCCAACAATAAATTTGTTTGGCACCACAAACCCCACATAGTCAACCGAGACCTCGACCTGACGCCTTTCGGGTTTGTCCAAAAGCGACACGACTTTGACATCTTTCGGGCCTTTTTGTTTTATTTGTTCAACAAGCGTTTTGATCGTGTGTCCTGTATCAACAATGTCCTCTATTATCAGGACCCTCCTGCCGGACACATCAATTTTATCCAGACATGAAACGGAGACTTTTCCGCTAGAAACTGTAGAAGAACCATAAGAGCTGACCTTAACGAAATGCAATGGCGCATCAAAGGAAAAGTTTCTTGTCAGGTCGGATGCAAACATGAAAGAGCCTGTCAGTACAGGTAGCAGAATCGGCGGATCCTCACCATAATCTATGGCAATCTGGCAGGCCAACTCTGCAACCCTTTTCTGGATCGCAAGGCTGTCAATCAGCACGCCTTCCAGTTTCATGTTCATGGCCAGAGTATACTTTTGTGCATTATCAATCACAAGGGCAAAACCTTGACAATATTTTTTCCAACCTTTACAAATCTAGCCCTGCCAACAACTTCCGACTTGCCATTTTCCCCTTTTCCAAAAAAAATTAATGCCGAATCAACCGCAGGAAGTGACGGGGAATCATTGGCAAGGATTCTTATGATCCTGCGCTGAATTACAAAGTTTTGTTCAAATAATTTGCTGCAATCCAAGAAAGTGCACCCTTCTTTTTCAAAAACACACTGTTTTAAGGCATCTTTAGCAAGCAAATCAAGATAATCAGACTCTTCTTGCGCAATGTCTGCAAACCTGGAAATGTTTGCGCCAGCCTGGACAAAAATCTTTTCAAGCTCCGGGATGACGTTTTTGCGTATTCTGTTCCTGGAATATCTTACATCCTCATTTGTTTCGTCGGTGCAATAAGATTCGCCCAGCAACAAGAGATAAGACAAAATGTTCCTTTTGGAAGCAAAAAGCAATGGCCTTACAATCTTCCCAGTTTTTGGGTGCATGGTGCCAGCACCAAAAAGCCCCGCACCTCTGGCGATATTGTGCAACAGGGTTTCTGCCCTGTCTGTTGCGTTATGGGCAAGGGCGATCTTGTTGCACCCAAAATGTTCTGCGGCTTCGTCGAGTGCGTGGTGGCGCAATATTCTTGCTTCCTCTTCAAGGTTGCCTTTCAACTCTTTTGGCAGGCAAATTTCTTTGCACAAAAAAAGGGTTCCAAGCCTCTCACAAAGGGACGCAACATAATCCTCGTCTCTTTTTGATGTTGGCCTGATATTATGATTGACATGGCAACAAAACACTTCTATTTCAAGGATCCTTTTGAGCTTTTCCAATAGGAGCAACAAACAAACTGAGTCAGGCCCCCCAGAACAACCCACAAGAATTTTATCTCCTTTTGCAAGGAGTTTCTTTGAAGCTGCAAAACCCAAAAAATTCTGTTCGAATGCTCTCGTTTTCATAATATGAAAAAAGGGGCGGTAAAATCACCGCCCCTTTTGCTTCTTACCCGATCAGTTCTGATATAACTTTGCAAATTCCGTGAGGTCATTGATATCAATAACATCATCGAAGTTGAGATCACATCTCCAGAAGAAACCATCATCACCTCTCCTCAGGCCAAGTTTACCAAGGATTATCGCAGCATCTTTTTCATCGACTACACCGTCTCTGTTGAAATCAGCAACAGAATATGCTGTCTTATAGATGGAAATTTCACCCCTCTTGTAGAAAGCCTTGGCGCTCTTTTCACTGGTTGGATCTGACGGATCCTCAAGTCTTGTTACCGAGAGGTTCTGGAAGTTGACATCAAAATAGTTTGCTTCCTCTGCAAGGAACCTGAGCTTGAGGAGGTAGCCTTCCCCGCTGACTCCGTCAAGGGGCCTTTGCATGTCGACATTCACGATATTTTTTTCTTCGTCATAATCAATATTACTCAGAAGGTTTGGTTCATTTCTTTGCATGAACTCGCCAACTTCATGACCGAGATATTTTATTATTCCCTCTGAACCTTTCAAATTGATCTGGAATTGTAATGTTTTTACATTGACGGCATATTTGATATAGATCCCAACAGAGAATTCATCGCCAACACCCGGCTCAATCGGCAAGGCATAAGCAAATATCGTGGGTAGCGGCGGCACAGTGCTTTTTGAAACAACAAAAGATTCATTCAGGAGATTAAAATCATCGCTTATAGGTACAAAAGCTCGTTTAGACAGATCAAGTTTCGATCCTGAAGCAGAAACCTGGATAAACCATTCTCCTTCAGGAAGAATATAGTTTCCAAAGCTATCTTTGCCATCCCAGATGAAGCTATGGTTGCCAATTTCCACATTTGAAGCCTCGTGAATCTTCACCCATCTTTCTGAATTTAGATCGATTGCCCAGAAAATCAGCTCATCCTGGAAGTTGAGATAAGAATCCCAAGCATAACCACTCCAAAGCTGTAGGGTACCATTGGTTAAAGTGTAGTCGACTTTAATTTCATCCTGCTCACCATCACCATTTGGAGTAAATTCAGGAGGATTGATCTCTATTGCTCCAGCATGAGTGTTGTTTCTTGGATTCTGGTTGTTATAAATACACCAACCAACATGCCACTTTTTGCCAGTTGCCTTATCGGTCGCCCAAATAAAAATATCATTAACGTTACCCTGAATGTTTTTTGGGAGTGTAATGTTGAATCCTACCCATGCTTCTCCAGGTTTTTTACCAACCATCTTTGGAACAGTAAGATTTTTTGTAGAGAATGATACATCAATTCTTTCAGGATACCTTGCATTAACTTCAAAGGAAAATTCTATATTTTTGTTCTCTTTGTCGTTGTAATTGTAAATCTTCATTCCTATCGGATAGTCCCTGACATTGGCCGGAAGCTGACTTCTCTTGTCTGGATCTGCCCATTCTGCTGGCCAATCTGCAACATGAATGGCATTGTTATTGTTTGTATCAATAAGACCTGATGGTGGCTGGAACATAAGATCTGTATTTATCGCATTGTAAACATTTATTCTTCCCTGTCCCTGAACAGTCAAAGGAATATATCCCTGCCCATCAAAACGCTTGAGCGGGATTGCGGTATTCATTACGGCACGCTTTATCTCAAACGGGTTCCAGTCTGGCCTTGCCTGGCGCATGAGAGAGACACAGCCAGCCACAAATGGGCCAGCAGCAGAGGTCCCACCAAATGTGAACATATATGGGTTCTTTGCGTCCCATGTTGGGTTTGTGGTTTCTATGCCAACTCCAGGTGCTGAGACATCTGGCTTGAGCATCATTCTGCGGGTTGGACCAGAGGAAGTAAAGTCAGCAATATTGGCTTTTATCGAAGGTTTGCCAAAACTAATGATGATTTTTTTCTGGTCAGTATCTTTTTGACCAAGCTCCCACTCATTATTGCGGTGGAGTTCTTTTCTAAGCGCCTCACCCTGGATTCTTGACAGATGAAAGCTGGGAATGAGATTCTTGTCAAGCGGACCTCCAGGGGAATTAGCATAAAGAGCGCCAATTTTACCTGGTTCATGATTATAAAGGACCATTACCTTAGCGCCAGCTTTTGATGCATTCAGGTTTTTGTCTTTAAAGTTGATCGCAGGACCAAATTTGTCTCCGAAAAGCACTGGTGAAGGACCACGCTGAATGAGAGCTGCTTTTCCAGTCAGATCAAGACCCTCAAAATCCTCTGGTCTTCCCCATCCACAATCAACAAGCTCAAGCGGTGCGCCGGTATTGCCAAACACTTTTCCAGTATCACCCCACTGGCCAGAGAACAGCGTGCCCTGCATTTCTTGCGTTGGGGCATCTTCAATCTTCATGGCAAAACCATCAGTGTCATCGGTTGCACCAACACCAATAACATTGTCCGGTGTGGCCGTAGAACCAGATGGGATCGGAAGTTTTGGACCAGGAGAACCTTCGTTGCCCTGCGATGCGACAACAGCACAACCTGCCAAAACAGTACTATTTTCAATCTCATCCATCCACGAAGAACCACCAGGGGCACCATAAGAATTGTTTGACACATGTATTTTTTCGGTGACAAGATATTCAAATGCTTTTAAGATACCTTCACCATTAAGACCGCCACCCCTGCTTGAGTCGGATATCTTGTAACCGGCAAGAAGGGCTTTTGGGGCCATTCCTTTTTCATTATCAGGACCATCACCAGCAATGATTCCAGAGCATGCCGTTCCGTGGCTTGTTCCTGGCTGCTGGGAGCCGCCTGGCTGGATTTCCTGGCAATCAGCATCATTGTCACCAAAATCATGACTGATAATTACTTTTTTGCCCTGTGGTGATTTCTGGCTCCCAAAATCCTGGTGTGTGTAGTCAATTCCAGTATCGGTGACGGCGCAGATAATTCCTGTTCCATCAACTTTTCTGCCCTTCGGGTCCTTTACTTCGTTCCAAACTCTTTCTGCACCAAGAAAAGTTTTTGACCTGATACGATCTACCTTCATTTCTGGCAGATAAGTTACGTATTTGACACCATGAATTCTTGCGACATCAAACACCTTGTTTACCGGAAGTCTCATGTATACGCCGTTATAAACGTATTGAAGTGGCGTCCCAACCTTGATGATGCCTTTTATGTTTGCAAGTTTCGGCATCAAAACACTCTGCTGGAACCTGACAGGAGTCATGGCGACACTTGTCATGACGTTTCCTGGTCTCATTATTTCACTTGATGTTGTCGGGAATGCTCCATGGTATGTGTATGTCTGTACAACAGGTTCAGCACTGAATTTGACAAGGACTTCAATGACCTTGTTCCCGTCGTTTTTCATGGAGATGATCTCTGGATCAACATTGGACACAGCAAAGGCATCACCATGCAACGGAATGACAGTGAGTACCATGGCCAAAACAAAGATAACCGCTAAAACTTTCTTCATCAAAGCCTCCAACGCCATTTCAGGCTTGTATTAAGTCTTGCATACATTCTAGTTTGACGCGGTCAATTCGTCAATTGAAATTTGATGTTGATACAAGAAATTATTTGTGATGTTTTGGAAAAGCCAAATACAACAACTGCCCTTTGCATTTTGTGCAAAGGGCAGTTGTTGATTAAGGAATATTTAAAAGCTTAGCTAATTAATGCAAGTCCTCTTCTTTTATGTCATCCAGGCTTTGTATGTTTTTCTGGGCAATCTTGCTGATTTTTTCAAATCTCTTGTTGTAATTCTGGATCGATTCCCATATTTCATTGGCGACAGGTTCCCAGGCTTTTGCTCTCCTGTCAAGTTCACCAGCGACTTTTTCATCCATGAGATGGATGGAGCCGGCCTCAGACGCATCGGCAGAGACCTCTTTTACAACGTCCCTCAGGGCCCACGGCCTGTCCACAATCCAGCATGGCCTCATGGGATTGGATTCATAGGCAGGGTCCTGCCTTGCCCTCATCGCATTGAGCAACTTTGACTCCTCCAGCACCTTCAACAATGATTTCTCTCTTACGCTGTCTTCAGGTCTGTTGAAATGCACGAAGGCACAAGGTTCAACATGGCAATCGGCCGTTATATGTACGTACCTTCTTCCTCCGGCCAGACAGCCATCGGTGACTGGGCCATCGTTCCAGAAATCCGCAAACACGATCGGTTTCTCGTTCCTGATTTTTGTTGTCCTCTGCCACATGTATTTGCGCTGTTCCGGTGTAAGCATGATTTCAAAATCCGGGTCCCTGCCTATTGGCATGTACATAAAATACCAGCCAAGCATAGCCCCTTTTTTGATCATGGTGTCAACAAACTCGTCAGATGTTATTTCTTTGTAGTTTTGCGAAGTTGCAGTGCAGGAAATCCCAAAGGGATGCTTCCTCTCCCTCAGGTTGTCCATGGCCTTCATGACCTTGGCAAAAGCACCTTTGCCCCTTCTTTCATCAGTTCTTTCTTCAAAACCTTCCAGCGAGAAACACGGAAGGCCATTTCCAAGTGCAACAAATTTATCAGCAAATTCCTCGTCAGCAAGCAATGAGCCATTTGTGTAGAAATGGAACGTCATATCGGGGTGCTTCTCCATGACCTTGAAAAGGTCCTTGTAAAGAAAAGGCTCTCCTCCGCTGATCGTAACAAAATAAATCCCAAGCTCCTTGGCCTCGCAAAGCAGGCGATCAAAAACCTCATACGGCATGTCGCATGGCTCAAAATTCCCGGCCCAGCAGCCCTTGCACCTGTAATTGCACCTTTCCGTCGGATCAATCAATAGAAAAAATGGAAGCATCATTTTGTGTTTCTTTTCCAGATCAAGCGTCTTTTTTCTGCCAACAACCAGGGAGTTTACAAAGAAGTTTATAGCAGCTTTTTTGACCCAATTCTGGTCAGATTTGAAAACGTTTATCAAAAGCTTCTTTTGTGGGCAATCAGGATCTTTAAATTTGCTTATAAGTTGAAGTATGTACTCCCTGTCGCAAGGTCTCCATGCAAGCTTGAACGCAATGTTAAAAAGGCTGTCAAGTTTTTTTTCAACATCACCATTAATAACATAACTCATTGCAACATTTACGACAGTGTTTCCAGCAATTCTTTTCGCATTTTCAATGGCATTCATAACTTCTATCATCCCCTTCCCATAACAAGATTGTTTGCCATAAAGAAAAATGATGTCAGCGCCCTGCATAGCGACCTAATTTCGACATCTGAGAGCTTTGAAACAGACCTGAGAAACTGCCTCTTGGTCCCTGAAACCCTGTTCAGGAACTCCAGGGAGGTTTGATCACAAGATATATTTTCAATTATTTTGTCCCATATTCCGGTCATGAGCCCAACGACAACCGATTTGGAAGAGTCCTTGCAACATCTTGTCGAAGAGAGAATCTCCGGGGCCTTCATCACTGCGGTCATAATGGCAAAGTGGCATGCCAGGATGCAGTCCATAAGGTTCCCGCCATTTTCACGGCTTGCAGTAAGCGTGCCATCCTCTGTGGGCATGAACAAAATCTTCGCCCTGCCCTTCTTTCCATCAGGTTCATAGATCTTTTTGAGGAGACCCCTGGACGACAATTCAAGAAGGATGTTGTATGCGGTCGAGAGTGACACTCCCAAAAAATCCGCAACACCAGAGTAATGGACCGGCTTTTTGGTCCTCCGGTAAATATTGTTTACTGACTCCAGAAATTGATATTTTCTATCTTTCATTTTAAAAATAACCAAAAAAATGTTTTCATATATTTTTAGCACCATTTGGCGGGAAGTCAATACTCTATTTTTTTCAAAAATATGAACCTTGAAAAAATCCTAATCAGGGCAATAAATTACATCCCAAAAGGCTGGTGAAAAATGGACAATCAATCGTTCGATTCGCTGTTACCCAATGAAATGGCAAAAAAAGCTGAAGAAATAGGCATTAAAAAAGCCAACCAGAGCTTTACAAAAACATTCGCCCTTTCGTTGCTGGCGGGTGCATACATTGCAATAGGCGGCTTCTTTTCGTCCACCGTCCTTGTGGGCTCAGAGGCAATCCCTTACGGGATATCAAAAATGCTCGCAGGATTTGCATTTTGCACTGGACTCATACTGGTCGTTGTTGGAGGGGCAGAGCTTTTCACCGGCAACAACCTGATAGCGATTGCCTGGGCAAACAAAAAAATCACCTTCTCAAAACTTCTTCGCAATTGGGCAATAGTCTATTTTGGCAATTTTGTAGGTTCCGTGATAATAGCTGCAACAATTTTCCTCGGTGGCCAATACCTCTTCTCTGGCGGCCAGGTGGGACTTTGGGCGCTCAAGATTGCGGAGGGCAAATTTGCACTTCAACCATCACAGATGTTTTTTCTAGGAATTTTGTGCAATGTGCTCGTTTGCCTGGCTGTATGGCTCACATACAGTGCCAAAACAACAACATGCAAGATAATGGCAATAATCTTTCCAATCACCGCTTTTGTGGCCGCAGGATTTGAACACAGTGTCGCCAACATGTATTTTGGCACCATCGCCATACTCATAAAAAATTTTGCAGGGCAATCATTTTGGTCATCAATTGGCAAAACTGCCCAGGATTTTTCACACCTCTCGCCAGGCGCCATGGCAAACAATCTCTTGTGGGTCACGCTCGGCAATATTGTTGGAGGGGCGTTATTTGTTGGTATTTCTTACTGGTTTATCTATTTGAGGGAAAAAACAAAATAGATCACGTTCTTTCTGATTGTTCCAAAAACATTTTCTTTTTATAATTAATAGTGGTACTCCCGGCATTGACTAACACTCGTTCCAGGTCAAATAAAATCAGTATTTTTGACATTTTTTTGAACAGTTAAAAACTTTTTTACGGCATGGAGTGTACTGAAGGTGAGCGCTCCTAACTCAAAAAACGGAGGTAACAAAATGAAGAAAACTATAATAATGACGACAGGGATAGTCATAGGTTCGCTAATTATCGGTTCCATAGCGGCCTTTGGCGTTGTAGGTGCAAAAGACACGCAGAATGTTCAGGAAGCAGAGAACAAAAATACAATATTTGTGACTGGTGTAGGGACAGTAACAGCAAAGCCTGACAAATTTATTATCGATCTGACCATTACAACAACTGACAAATCGGCAAGACAGGCCCAGCAGCAGAACGACAGCAAGGCAAATGCGCTCATCGAGGCGCTCAAGAAGATCGGCTGCAAGGAAGATGACCTCGAAACAATTGGCTACTACCTCAACCCAGTCTACAAGTATTTTCCGGAAGACAACGAGAGCAGGCTTGTTGGCTACCAGGCAAGCTACACCCTCAAGGTGACAGCTTATGACCTCAAAAAGATTGGCGAGATCATCGACAAGGGAACAGAAAACGGCGTCAACCAGATTGGCTCCATAAACTACACTGTGAAAAACGAGGCAGATTTCTATGCCGAAGCACTCAAGACGGCTATGAGGGACGCAAAATCCAAGGCAGACACCGCGCTTGGCGAATACAGCCTTAAAGTCCTTTCGGTCAAAAACATCAACATCGCTGGATACCAGCCATACATAACAAACAAGAGCATGGCACCAAGCGAAGATTCCCGTGGCGGTGGAGCAGGTGGAGTATCACCAAACATCATCAGCGGCAATTACTCAATCACAGTAAATGTGAACGTTGAGTTCAACTACTAGAAGAAAAAAGATGAACATCTAAAAGGCCGGGCAGATAAAACCCGGCCTTTTTTAATTTCAGGTCGGCCCCAACAAATGGCCCGGCCTTTCCACAACCAGCCAAATAACAAAATCCTCTTTTTCTACAACCATGTTTGTTGACTAGAGCAACCATTCTGGATAAATAGAAGGGCGTGAAACCAAGATTTGGATGGGCAATAAACGCTTTACTGGAAGGCTCGCTTTTATATGTATTTACAACGGCGTGCTTTGCAGTTTTTGGCGGAAATATTGGCGTTGTGGTCTCAAAAGTATCTTTCCTTGCAGGCTGGCTGGTGTTTCTGGGTCTCTTTTTGATTTTGGGTTTCATTTTTGGCAAAAAACTCCATGAAAACCAGATTTTATCTATCTTTGGGTTTGCAACCCCAACAAAATCAAGTTTCATGACCACCCTGACTGTGTCCGCAGGGCTTGGGCTCGTCTCATGGGCGTTGACATGGGCATGCCACGAGCTGGCAAATCTCATCACGGGGCAAACGGTTGTTGGCGCAATATTCAACCAGACAGGCCCGATCTTGTTGTGCCTTGGAGGTTTTGCCATATCCGGCGCACTCGTCTGGACAAAAAACATGCTTTTTGAAAATTCCCCGACTCCCAGAGTCGGCAACGCAAGGAGGAAATAAAAACATGAACCTGAAAACATTATGCTGCATCCTGGTGGCCACTTCGGCCTTAGTGCTAGTTTCTTGCGGTGGCAGTGGCAAAATCACCTGGAACGACAACGAGCAAAAGGTCTACGATTCCTTCGTGCAGATAGAACAAAAAACATCGGAAATTATCGACTCCATCACAAAAAACAATGGAAAAAAACCATCTGAGCTCTCAAAGCCGATTTGGGACTGGACCGAGTACAAAAACAGCCAGCTCTCTGAAACCTACAAGGAATGGAGAATGTCTGCCGGCAAGGCCATTGAAGACAAGGCAATGATCATGAGATCAACAACTGCAGACCCCCAGCACGAAACACTCAAAGGCAAAATGCAGTTTGAGACAGAATACATGGCAAAAATGAAAAGCAAAATCATTCAGATGGTCGAAAAACTCAAAAAGGGCGAGGACCCTGGCAAATAAGCCCAGCTTCTTGAGACCAGGCAAAACCCTAAAATCTAGTTCTCACCAATAAACAATCATGGTTTTGGGTGGGTCAGTGTTATCTTTTTTGTTTTTGCATCATACTGCACGTCACAATTCAGGTTCTCGGCGATAAACCTGAGCGGAAGCAACGTCTTTCCAGAGATGATTGTTGGGTAAAGGACCTTTTTTGCATCAATCCAGACTTCCTTGCCGTCAATCTTTGCCTGCTTCTTGCCAATCCACAGCTGGATGACTTTTTTGGTGCCATTGTCGAGGGTTTGAGTAAGTGCAATCATTTTGGTTTTTGCATCCCAATTGACCTCCGCGCCAAGCGCTTTTGCGACATCAGCAATCGGCATGAATGTTGTGCCAGCAAATGCTTTTGGAAGTGGTGGCGAAGAGGCTGTTGGTGCTGTGGCGAGATTTGGCATCTTTTTCCCGTTGACCACGAAGTCGGTCTTTCCAATCCAGAGCTCGATGGTAACAGCCTTTGTTCCACCCTTGAATGTGAGGTAGGCTACTGCAGTGTTCCCCGCCACATCGGTGGAAAAGATTTTAACTTTGTTCTCGCCTTCTACGACATCCCAGACACCTTCAAAGATGGCTGTTTTCCCATCTGGAAGCTCCTCTATCTTCTGGGCAATCTGGCCGTCGATAAACACTGAGGCATCGGTCTCAGACTTGACCTGGATTGCGATGTTTTCACCCGGCTTCTGGAGTTCTTTTGGGTCCGGCCGAACAATTTCTATTGTTGGTGGAATGGTGTCCAGAATAATTGTTCTCTTCTCAATCTTCTCGTTTCCTGCCTGGTCAATGCCCCTTATCTCGACAACATTTGACCCCTCTTTCAGGTCAATCGTTGTCTCAAAGGTCATTTTAATCTCGTCCCTGCTCACGGTCTCAAATATCTCCGGGGCGAGGAGCTCCTTGCCGTTGACATAAATGCCGTCAACTGCCTGGTATTTTTCAGCGTCACCATCGGTGAGCATTTCGCATGGCTCGCGTTCGCCTTTGACAACGTAAGTTCTTTTATTGGCAATAACTACCTGCTTGTCAGGTTTGGCGATCGAAAACCTTGGCATAACCGTATCCAGACAAAGATGCATGAATTTCGGTTCTTCCTTGATGTCTCCAACCTGTGCGTAATACCAGATTGTTGCACGGAACAAGCCATAGTCCAGCCTCTTTTCACCGGTGTATTGTCTGATTGAATCGGTCTTGTTGTCGTACCACATAAATATCTTTGCAAGAGGATTGCAGCTTGTTATCGAGAGGATTGGCGGCGTCTTGTACCAGAGACAGCCACCATATTCAAGGCCATCCGGCTGTGCAGGGTCCTTGAATTCAAGCCATGATTCCACTTTTGGCATGGTGATGGCAAATTCCGGAGAAAACACCGGTTCATCCTTCTCTGTCCAGATTTTGAGATTGTACTTCCCGGAATATCTCGTGTTTATGATACCAGCGTCCCATGTGATATACACAACTGCACCGCCATCTGCAGTTTTGATTGCCGTGTCTGTTGTTATGGTGAGCTTGAGGCCGTCAACCGACACCGATCTTGAAGGTTTGTCGCCAACCAGAACTGCGTCATTTGGTATCACCTTCGGAATGCTTGTGTCCCACGGGAACTCCACCGTCAGCTTGTCGCCAGGCTCAAGATCACCTCTGTAGGATGGTATGTAGGTGAATTTGTATCCGGACCGCTCACAGCCCTGGTAGTCGCTTAGCATGAGATCAAGGACTTCATGCCTGTCTGAAATGATGTATTTTGGGAAAGCATACCCCTTGCCATCCACTTCGTATGAGAGCTCGTATTCGCCGGGCAGGGGGTTCCTGATGCCGGCAGTTTTGAGGAACCTGATTTTCAGGGCATCCACAATGTCGAAGTACGACCTGAGCGAAACGGTTTGCCAGCCTATCGATGTCTTTCCGTCATACTTCCTTCCATTAAGAACAATGCTTGAAGAGGCAATAGTTTCTGGCAGCAAAGTGCCGTCCGGGAAAATGATTTTGAATTCCTTTCCGGCCTTTATTGGCCCGTCGGGGAGCAAAGCCACTGCGTAATATTCGGCAATGTTGCTGAAGATATTGGGTTTCACTTCCACCCTTGGCTTCGTCTCGACCACAAACGGCAGTGACTCGACTTTTTCCGGTTCCGGGTCTGTCCACACGGTAAGTGTTGCCTCTGTCTCCTTGGGAGGGTTTCTTATTCCGGCCTCTGGGGAAAAGGCGATGTTGACCTCTCCAGCATTATTTATGTTCACCGGACAGGTGATCTCGATGGCGTGCGACTGGCTGTCAATCTTTGGGCTTGCCTCAAGGGTATCCCCGTTTATTTTTACATGCCTGGCATTTATTGCCTCCGGAAAAACAAAACTCTCTGGAAAGCGCACCCAGATTTTCGATTTTCCCTTGTCCAGTGCGCCACCATCGCCAACACTGAATTTTATTGCAATGTCGCTTGGCTCGCCCGGATCGGAACCAGCAAGCGTCACGACCGGCCTTGAAATTTGGGAACACGGGAAAACAAAGTATTCCGATTCGACAGGCGTTGGCTCCGGCGCTGTTGCAACAGAAAGCCTGTATCTTCCGGGTGTCATCGGGGCAAGGATGCCAGCCCCTTTTCCAATATTATAATCAATTGGATTGTATCCCTTCCGCCATGCTTCGACTTCGAGTGGGGAATTGATTTGCAAAGATCGCTCTTTGTATGTATTAATAATTATTGGTATACCACTGCAATAACAATCATCATAGTAACCAAGCCTTGCTTCATGTATTATCGAATGCATTAATTCATAACGCTTTTTTTCATCTCTTGGCAGTGCAGGCATGACCATACCGGTCATCCAGCACCCCAGGCCAGATGGATCGGCAATTATCCTGCAATTGCCCTCAGGTGCGCAGTTGCTGTACGGCGGAGCACCATCCTCACACTCGCATTTCTCAAAGCTGGTTTTTCCCCTTCTATCATCTAGCGCTTCATAAAGCTTCCCAATTTTTGCTTCCTCTTCGTTGTTGTATTTCTTGAAGTACTCATCATTTGGCACAAACCTTGGGTGCTCTTTTGCGCCAGTGATTTTCGGCATCCCGTCACAGATGTCCTCCAGCTTGCACGAGGCCTCGTCAATCGGGAACCAGACCTTCACCCAGTCGTGGACCCTGATGTTTACATTAAACCTGATGTGGATTTTGAAAGCAGTCGCCTGGCCAGCCCTCACCGAGGATGGTGAATCTCCCATAATATTAAGCTCAACATGGATAGGCCCCAGCAGCGCAAAAATATGTGGCATATTGACAAAAAAGATTGAAAATACAAGAACTGCAACCAAAAGCGAAAAAACAAAATTTCTCCTCATTCTGAACCCTCCTTGCCTGTCTTTGGCACCCATGTTTTTATTATAGATAGGCCAGTTTAAATAAACACGGACAAGACCTTGTCTTTTTAACAAAATCCTTAACTTGGGCCACAATTTGACAACAAACAAAAAAACACGACCGACAAGGCGAAAATATTTTCTGCCAGATCAAAACTTGCATTAAAGAAGAAAAAAGCAAAAACTCAAACACCATAAAAATAGAGATACAAGATTTTCCAAACAGGAAAAATGCCCAACAGACATATTCAAACAGATAAAAATCACAAACAGGGTCCAAATAAAATTGAGATTATAAAAAAATCCACTTATTGACAGCGCATATAAAGAGCAATTTAATATTAGCTACGACTGATTTTGTTGCATATATTTCGTCACGTGAAAGGAGCACTATATGAGGAGAAATCTATTTATTTGGCTGACCGTTCTGGCCATGACAAGCTCTATTTTTACTCCATTCTCTTTTAGCAACACATATTCACTTACACCAACGTTTAGTTTGGAGGTAACACCAGGCTGTGGCTACAACGTGCTCAAATGGGAGAAAGTAGCAGGAGCAATAAACTACTGGATTTACAGGGGCCCCTCCGAGGGCGCCGAATTCGACACCCCGCTGACAGATTTTCCAATCCCGGATAATGTATTCAAAGATGAAATCAACATCATAAATGGCACAAAATATTGTTATTTTGTCAGGGCAGTGGATGCAAATGCAAATGAGTTTACACAATCCAAAGAGGCCTGCGGGACACCAACTTGCGAAAATCCTCCTGAGGAAATACCGCCAGAGAATGAAGATTGCAGGCTGATGCTGGAATACCAGATTGGCAATAAATACTACAAATCTGGGGATGTACAGAAAGGCCCGATGGAGGCGGCACCAATTCTTACACAAAACCGCATGTTCCTGCTCATAAGGTATGTGGCCGAGGAAATCGGAGCAACGATTGCCTATGACGCATCGACAAAAACCGTCGCAATAAAAACACTCGATGGCCAGACGCTGGAAATCCAGATCGGAAATCCAACAGCAAAGGTAAATGGAAATCCTGTCCAGATTGACCCGAACAACCCACAAGTGGTTGCCTTCATAGTGGGTGGAAGGACAGTCCTCCCAATGAGGTTTGTGGCCGAAAACCTTGGCGCAACAGGCCCCGAAGACATCAAATGGTTCGAGGCCACCAAGATTGTCCAGTTGCTGTTTGGTGACCCAAATTGCAGAAGGTGCATGTGTGTCACAGTATCAAAGGTTGACTGCAATGCAAAACCGCCAGTTGTCTATGGAAAAGATGCCAATGGCAAAGAGTGGCGGATATACCTTTCAAAAGAACTGTGCCTTAAAGTAAAGGAAGGCGGGTGCTACACATTCTGTGGTTCAATCAGGCAAGGTGCCTCAACACCAACCACAGCAACAGCTCTAAACACCTATTTCATCGCAACGGTCGTAAAACAGGCCGATTGCCCATGCAAACCAGAGCCGTACCCGGACTACAAGTGCATGTGCGTAACGATTGAAACCCAGAACTGTTCGGAAAACCCTCCTGTTGTTTATGGTGTCGATGAAAAGAACCAGAAATGGATCTTGCAAGTTGATGCCAGCCTCTGTCAGCAAATGACACCTGGAACATGCTGGAAAGTTTGCGGGACTGTTGGGGTGACAACTGCAAATACCATTTCTGCATCCTTCCCGCCAAGAATGAAGGTTACAAGGGCGGTAAAAGTCGATTGCCCATGCGGTGGCAACCAGGCACCAAGGTGTCTCTGCATGAAGATCGAAAAGGTCGACTGTGCAAGCGCACCGCCAATGGCATGGGGCACCGACAAAAACGGCAAACCGTGGGTGATGGAACTGGACGAGAAGATGTGCCTGGAGCTGAAACTAGGTTCCTGCTACATAATCTGCGGGCATGTCCAACCACAATCCACAGCAACAACATATGTACAGGCGAAGAGGATCAAGGTTGTAAGATTTGAAAAAATCGAGTGCGAGCAGTGCAAACCAGATGAAAAATGCTTCTGCGTAAAGATTGACCGCGTGGATTGCAATGCAACCCAGCCAACCGTTTATGGCTATGATGAAAATGGCAAGCTTTGGGCACTCTACGTTGATTCAAAATGGTGCGCCGACATGCAGCCTGGAACCTGCTGGATGGTGTGTGGAAATCCGCCAGAAATCATCCGCGTCGACAGCCCGCCCTGGATGAAAGTCATAAGGGCAGAAAAGGTCGATTGTTCCAAGTGCAAGATCAAGGAACAAAAGGAAAATTGCATTTGCCTGACGATAGAGAGGGTTGACTGCAATTCGGACAAACCAATGCTTTATGGCAAAGACGAGAACGGAAAATTTTTCTCGCTCCTTCTCTCGAAAGAGCTTTGCGAAAAATATTCAAACTATCTGGTCCCTGGAAAGTGCTTGAAAGTTTGCTACATAATCACGGATTCAACGCTTGCAGTCATAATGAAGGTCACATCAATAGCGCCTGTCGAGTGCCCCTGTGAAGCGCAAAAAGAGAAATGTTTGTGCATAACGCTGGAAAGGGTAGACTGCACAAGTGAGAACCCGACGGCACTTGGGAAAGACGAGAGTGGACAAACACGGTGGTCGCTTGGTCTCTCAAAGGAACTCTGTGCCAAGTATGCCAACTATCTTGTCCCAGGCAAGTGTTTAAAGGTCTGTGGGGTGCCAAAGCCAAGCCCATTAAGTTCTGCGCTATATATGGAAGTCACCTCAATCACCCCGGTGGAATGCCCATGCAAGGAAGAAACAAAGCTTGACTGTTTCTGCGTAAAGATCGAAAAGAAAGATTGCGAGAATCTACTTCTTTATGCAACAATCGATGGCAGGACCCTGATACTTTCGGTATCAGCCGAACTGTGCAAGATGGCAGAGCCCGGAACATGCTGGTGGGTCTGCGGAAGAAAGGTCGAGGTTGCTGGTGCTGTCCCATATTTCAAGGTTGAAAAATACGAAAAGAGGGACTGCCCTTGTGGAACGGAGCAACCAAAAGAAGAGTGCTTCTGTGTAACGATTGACCGCTTTGCATGCGACCAGGACCCGCCAATGATCTGGGGCAAGGACAAAAAAGGGAACCAGGTCGTGCTTGCAGTCAGCAAAGAGATATGTTTGAAGTATGCTGAGGCGCTTGGCCCTGGAAAGTGCGTCGAGGTATGTGCAGTTAAAACAACGCTTGCAAGCGGACTTGTCGTATGGAAGGTAACAAAAATAAGCCAGACAGATTGCCCATGCGAAGAAAAACCGCCAGAAGAAATTTGCAGATGCGTCACGATCAAAAAAGTAGACTGCACAGCAAAACCGCCAGTGGTTTGGGGTGTCGATGAAAACGGCAACGAGATCACTCTGGTGCTTGAGAGCTGGATGTGCGACAGGTATGCAAATTATCTCGTACCGGAAAAATGCATCAAAGTTTGTGGCGTCTGGTCAAAGATTGCCATAAGCGACACCGTGTCCATTGAAGTGCTTAAACTGACAAAAATCGTCCCTGTTGAATGCCCGTGCAAACAGGGGCCAAAACCAGACTGCTTCTGTGTCCAGGTTGAGAAAAAAGATTGCGAACGCGGAATTTTGTACGCAAAGATCGGAGAAAAGACCATCATGTTGATGGTCCCTCCAGAGCTTTGCAAAATGGCAGAGCCAGGAACATGCTGGTGGGTCTGTGGCGAGTGGTCAGAGCAGGTTAGTGCAGCACCCTATTTTAAGGTCACAAAATACGAAAAGAGGGACTGCCCCTGCGATAAGCCACCAGAGGAGATTTGCCACTGTGTGACACTAAGAAAAGTAGATTGCAATTCAGACCCGCCAATTGCGATGGGTGTCGATGAAAACGGGAACGAAATAAACATTCTGCTGACAAAAGAACTGTGCGAGAAGTTTGGCGACAAACTCTCCCCTGGCAAGTGTTTCAAGGTCTGCGGAAAAATGGTCAAGGTCGCTTTGGCGCCCAATGTTGACGCACTGGCATTAAAGCTGACCTACATAAACCAGGTCGACTGCCCGTGCGTACAGCTCCCCAAGGAAGAATGTTTTTGCGTGACTATCGAGAAGGTTTCATGCGAAAGTGATCCGCCAATGATCTGGGGCAAGGACAAGGCCGGAAACGCCATTGTGCTTGTGATTTCAAAAGAGCTTTGTGACAAATACGCCAATTATCTCGTCTCAGGCAAATGCATTGAAGTCTGTGGAACCAAAACAACACTGGCAGATGGGCAGATTGCATGGAAAATCTCCCTGATCAAGGTGGTTGACTGCCCGTGTGGAGAAAAACCGCCAGAAGAAATATGCCATTGCGTCACGATCAAAAAAGTCGACTGCACGGCAAAACCACCCATGATTTGGGGTGTCGATGAAAACGGCAATGAGATCACCCTAGTTCTCGAAAGCTGGATGTGCGACAGGTATGCAAACTATCTGGTGCCAGAAAAATGCATCAAAGTTTGTGGCGTCTGGTCAAAGATTGCCATAAGCGACACGGTGTCCATCAAAGTGCTGAAGCTGACAAAAATCTACCCAGTCGATTGCCCATGCAAAGAACAAGAACCTGACTGTTTCTGCATGGAGGTACTCAGAAGGGACTGTGAGAAAGGCATACTGTATGTAAAGATCGGCGAGAAGACGGTCATGATGACCGTTCCTGCCGATTTGTGCAAGATGGCAGAAGTGGGCACTTGCTGGTGGGTCTGTGGCGAATGGGTTGAGAACCCCGGTGCAACACCATCATTCAAGCTTTTGAAAATCGAAAAGAGGGACTGTCCGTGTGAAGAAAAACCACCTGAGGAAATTTGCCACTGTGTTACAATCAAAAAGGTAGACTGCACAAGGGAACCACCGCTTGTCTGGGGCGTGGACGAGAACGGGAATGAGATAGTATTGGTTCTTTCAAAGGAATTGTGCCAGAAATGGGCCAATTACCTCGTCCCCGGAAGGTGCGTCAAGGTCTGTGGCCAGATGGTAAAGTATCCGATTGATGCCTCAACCACAGGGCTTGGGCTGAAAATCACCAAACTAGAACCAACCGAGTGTCCATGCCAGGAAACCCAGAAAGAAGAATGCATCTGCCTTGAGATAACAGACAGCAGTTGTGGAGAAGGGAAATACATTGCATACGGCAAACAGTCAAACGGAAGGACATGGATGCTGGAGCTCGGGCCGGATATATGCAAACTGTTTGTGAAAGGCACATGCTGGAAGGTCTGTGGTATTGTGACCGCCCCGACAACAAGGGGTGGGCCAGCAAAAATGAAGGTCACAAAGTATGAAAAAGTGGATTGCCCCTGCGATTCCGGGCAAACCGAATGCTATTGCGTGACTGTCCTGAAAGCTGACTGCAATGCAAATCCGCCAGTTTTGTACACCAAAGATGCAAAAGGCAGGGAAATAAAGGTGATCCTGACTAGCGACATGCTCAGGATATGCTACCTCGCAAAACCTGGGACATGTTGGAAAGTTTGCGGAAAATTGACCCGCCTTGACTCGGGGGAATATGTCATCTATGCATCGACAATAACCGCCACCGATTGCCCATGTGTAGGTTCCCAGGACTGCAAGTGGACAAGAGGCATCGTCAGCTATGTAAGGTACGCCAACAACAAGTGGCAGGTTGGTTTCAAGCGCTGTGACGGGACCGAGACCGTTTATATGGCAAATGAAGACCTCATAGACATAACAAGAAGATATAAGCTCTCGCAATACAAGGGATGCGCAGAGCTGTGCATCAATGACAACAATGAGATAGTAGGCTGGAAGGCACTCCCGGACCAGGACTGCTGCCCAAAATAACATTAAGCAAATTTTCTGAAAAAAGAGGGGGTTTTGCCCCCTCTTTTTTATTTTAGCTGGCTGGAGGCTTGAAGACTTGCCAATCTGGTAATAATATTTAGCCAAATGAAAATTGGATTTGTCCAAAAAAGCCTGATTCTGGTTGTTATGGTCACCCTGACATCATCATGCACCAGGGCGTTCAATGAAGGCCCTGGCCCCTCTGGAGAGTGCAACTGGTCAATGTTTGGGCAGAGTGCATCACACAATTCATCAGTGCACGGCACTTGCGGGCCGCAAACGAGTGACCTCATAAAAAAATGGTCTTTTGCAACAAAGGGGCCAATAACCTCATCCTGTGCATTCGAAAATGAAAAGTGTTTCTTCGGATGTTTCGACAAAAACCTTTATTGCATCGACAGTGTTGAGGGTTCGCTGATATGGAAGCATGAAACTGGCGGAACCGTTGGTTCACCGGCAGTTTCTGGCGGGTATGTCTGCTTTGCAAGCCAGGACAAAAAGCTTTACTGTCTCAGCTCTGCCACAGGTGAAACAGTCTGGGAAATTGAAGGCACCCAGAACTTTTCATCACCCACAATCTACCAGTCAAAGATCTACTACGCTTCAATTGACCGCAATGTTTACTGCGTCGACCTGTCTTCCGGCCAGGAAGTATGGCGCTTTGAAACAAAAGGTCCGATAGGCTCCTCGGTCACAGTGGTAAACGACAGGGCATACGTCGGCTCGAATGACTACAACGTGTATTGTCTGAATGCCAAAAACGGGAACGAGCTGTGGTCCTTCAAGACAGACAACGCCGTCGTTTCAACGCCATCCGTCTGGGGGGACAGAGTGTTTTTTGGTTCCTACGACGACAAAATATACTGCCTGAATGCAACAACTGGCGAGAAAATATGGGAATTCAAGACTGGCGGAGACATCGTCTCGACGCCTTCAGTCTACATTGACAGGCTTATTGTCGGTTCAAACGCAGGAGTCGTTTACTGTGTTTCGATAGAAGACGGCAAAGAGCTCTGGTCATTTGATCCTGGCCTTTGGGTGCCAATCCCGTCAACGCCAGCGATCGCAGGCACAAAAATGTTTGTTGGTTCGGCAGACAAGAACGTTTACCTGATAGACACGATCACAGGCAAAAAACTCTGGCATTTCGAAACTAGCGACAGGATATTTGCTTCCCCTGCCGTATACAAAAACAGGGTTTATATTGGCTCTGCAGATGGAAAACTCTACTGCTTCGAGGACAAGGCGGCAACCGGCAAATAGCCTAAAAAACTGACCGATATTCAAAAAGCCCTGCTTTTAGCAGGGCTTTTTGTTTTTTGGGAACAAAACCCGAAAATCGTTTGTAAGGGTTGTATCGGGAATGACCTCCCCGATCCAAAGCAAGTTAAAACTTTTTTCCTCTCCTAAAAAAGGCCCCGCCGACCCCGGGGCTTTTGTTTTTCCAGCTTCACTTTAATGATGAAATAATTATGTCACATGAGTTAGTGAATGGATCAAAATTCTGTATGGATATATTCATTAACAACAATCTTGTGCAATCAGCTCTTTGTTGCGTAATGGCAATATTGGACATATTTGGCAAATTGCAAATCTATATCCACATTTTTTACATACCTCAGGCAAGCACCCAGAGAATTTCTCCCATCTTTCCATAAAATCTAAAAAAATACCCGACGAGATGACTTCATCGAAGGTGTTGCACTTTTTGATATCAGGCAAATCATTCTTTTTATATAAGATATTTGCCTGGTATAAGCATGGCACTATCTTTCCAGAAGAGGTTATTACTATCACTTTTGTAATTGCATCACAGGTTGTTTCAAATTGCGCACTTATAGCACCGCACTTTGATTTTCTTATTGAATGTTCAATAATTTTAGGTTTAAAATTTACCCTAATATTGGTATATTTTGATGCCTCATGTATGGCATCAATTAGCTTGGGCATTAATTCTATCATATTCTTATCATCAATCACCATATCCTTATTGACAGAAGCTCTGCCCTCTGGAACCATTGCATTAAGATACATAAAATCTGGGGAAATCTTTTTAACAAAATCTCCAAGTTTATCTATTTTATCAGACCACAAAGAATTTATAGTCATATCAATTACTATCTTGGGATAATTAACATTTTTTTCACTTCTGATAAGTTTAATTGTTTTAATCGTTGTAGAAGTTCTTTCGAATGTACCCGAACCCCTTATGAAATCGTTGGAATAAGTATCTATTCCGTCATAAGAAAAACTTATCGAATTAGTTTCAACTCTACATAGCTCTCTAGAATATCCATCATCAATCAATTGAGAATTTGTATTGAAACTAGTTTTGATACCATTTTTTTTAGCAAAATAGATTATATCTATAAAATCAGGCCTTGTTGTAGGTTCACCTCCAAGAAAGTGAACATGGTTTATGCCCCATTCTGAAAGCTTAGAGAGGCCAGATAAAATATCACTCGTCCTAAGCGTGCCATCACACGGTGGTGATGGCACGCTTTCATCTAATTCACATACTTGACAATGTTTACATGCCAAATTGCACTGATCTGTTATATACCAACGTACAGTTGGTGATATGCTGGTCATTAACTTTTACAATTCTCCCGGCGTTTCAAATGCTGATCTTAAAAAACAGCAAATTATGCCACTATTTACATCTCCTTCCATTAATTCATCAATTGTTACTTTGATCGCCCTTGTAGTTGCATGCAAGGACACCGCAGATAGAGCTTTTGCATAATCGTTAAGGACCTTGTTTTCTTCATCAGTTAACGTCAAACCCGCCTCTTTGAGCAAAATGGGCAACTTTTTGTAACGATTCATCTTATCCTCTTCATTGTATTTTTCCACCAGCGATTGAAATTTCTTTACATCAAGCTTTCTTTCAGGCATTTGAACCCTCCTCGTTTATTTGAATATAAATTTAATACAAACTTACTATTAACCAATAATTCACATTTTAAATGTATCTATTATTAATTTATTGATAAATATATTAATAATTATTTCATATAAATTATAAATCAGATTATCAAATATTGAAGAAAAATCGATCATCAAAAAAATTGGGGGAAACAATATCGATAATCTTTACATTTTTATGTGCTATAATTTTAATAAACATAAAAAATATAATTTTATCAAGTTAATTCACTTTCCCGTTAATTTTTTAGCGGCTAATTCTATAAAATTTAAAGCACATTAGATAAACATATATAGTAAGCAAACAGGGCGTTCCTTAAAAAACTTGACAAATCAAAATTGACGATTATGATGACTCACATGTCAATGACTAATGAATCAATGACTGGTGAGTCAACGAACAGGAAGCAGCAGAAAGAGAACACGAGGAACAACATTCTCCAGGCTGCATTGAGGGAATTTGTGGACAAGGGTCTTGCCGACACAAACGTCCAGGATGTCGCCAAAGCGGCAAATGTTTCATACGGCACGATCTTTGCCCATTTTCCCAAAAAGGATGACCTTCTGATAAGGGTCATCAACGAGTATGGCTCGCAGATTGTCGAAAAATTCAACAATCTTGTAAAAGAGGAGAACGACCTTGAAAAGATACTGAGGGCCAACCTCAAGATTATCGGGGAATACGAGCCTTTTTATGCGCAGCTGGTCTCGTCAATTTCGAGGCTCCCGAATGACGCAAGAAACGTCCTCATAGGCATCCAGTCTGTTGTCTCACACCATTTCCAGAGAGGATTGAAGAAGGGGGTCACAAACTGGGTTTTCAAAGATTTGCCGGGGCATCTGGCCTTCAATTGCTGGACCAGCCTGGTTTATTACTACCTCTCAAACAGAGACCTCTTTGCACCGGGAGGTTCTGTCATTGAAAGCAAAGGTGATGAATTGATTGGTTTTTATATGCGTATGGTCAGAAAGTAGAAAAGGAAAGTGGGGTAAACAAATGAACGAAAGAGACGAAAGAATAGAAGAACTCGCAGAACACATGGTAAAAACACAGGGCCTTGACAAGGATGCAGCAAGAAAGATAGCAACGGAAATGTTTGAATACAAGCCCGCAGGCCCGAGCTGGTTTTCAAAATCGCTCAAAAAGACTGTTTCGGTTTCACCAATGATCATTGGGGCAATGGGTGTTGCAATCGTAGGATTGTCCGTGGCCCTTGTGACTACAAATATCGGCAAGGACCAGCAGGAATATTTGGTGAGCTCCATAGGGACTGTAACAACGACTTTGCCTGCTGTTCCGGCAAATAATGCATTCAATTTTAAAATCAATGATGCCATACCTCCAACCGGAACATTCAATTATGAGGCAGTACCAGTGCCAGAACAGCCAAACACAATCGTTGTTTCCCCTTCTGAAAAAATGGAAGGCGATACAACGGTAACATACAAAATCGAAGAAAATGGTGAAGAAAATGCATACTTCATTTATGAAAATACAAACCCGGCACCTCACATCATGAAAGGCGACACAACAGTAACATATCACATTAAAGATGGCAAAGAAGGCGGCGTTTACTCATTTGAGACACCCCCAGTGCTCAAATTCAAGATTGAATCAAACAAACTGTTGCCAAATTCCAATACGCCTCCGATAACAATAGCACCAAGCACAGGCGCAAAGTCCAGCTCTGATGAGCCACCCACAATAACCATAACTCCAAAGACAGGCACAAAAACAAGATAGCCGCAAAAGATACCCAGCCCTTCCATCCGGGAATGGAAGGGCTTTTTTATTTGACCGTCTCAAAAATAGCCTGACCACACTTTCTTGACATAACCCCCTTCTGGATGTAACAAGGAAACGTCTTAATAACCATCGGGGTGCTGTGAAGGCTGAGATGGGCGAAAAGCCCGACCCGCAAGACCTGATCTGGGTAATACCAGCGCAGGGAATGGGACCTTCCTCCCTCCTGATAATTTAAAAGGAGGCTTTTGCATGCTTAGTGATTCTGGTGTTGTGGCCCAAACGGGCCTCTTCGAGAAAATTGCCAGCTATTTCAACTCCTTCAACTTCCTTATCACTTTGGCAATTCTGGCTTTTTTTGTATTCCTCATTATTGCATCACGGAAATACAAATGGGATGTCCACACGATTGCAATCGTTGGAATTTGCTCCGGATTGTCGCTGGTATTTGGCTACTTTCCATTCTTCAGGATGCCGGAAGGCGGAACAATCTCGCTGGCAATGGTGCCGGTGGTTGTTGTGGCATTGACGAAAGGGGTTGTGCCCGGAGTTATCACCGGTGTTATTGCCGGATGTCTCCAATATTTTCCAGACCCGTTATTCTACAATCTGCCACAATTTCTGCTTGATTATCCGGTAGCATGGGGGCTTGTCGGTCTGGCTGGGCTGTGGAAAACGGGTGGCGAGAAAAAAACGCTCCTGTGGGTAATAGGCGGACTGGTACTGCTGGTTTGTGGCGGGTTCATACTGGACCTGGTGCTTGAGGGCGGGTATTCCTGGGACAAATTTGTTGCACTGGCAATAATGCTTGGGTTGCTCGTTCCAGGGTTCCTGATCGCAAAGAGGGGTGGGGCATGGTCGCCAGCAGGTGGTGTTGCGATTGGTGCATTTGCACGTTTTCTTGCCCACTTGCTGTCCGGGATGCTGTTCTTCTACACATTCGCATGGCCAGGATACAGCATACTGGGCTACACCTCAATTTACATAGCCATACACCTTGTTCCCGAGACCATCTTGTGTATGGTTGCAGCTGTACCAATAAACAAATATGTGATAGAGAGGTCGTAAAGGATACATTTGGAAGAACTGACCGTTGCCTGGCGCTCGGAAGGCTACCTTGAGGAGAAGAAGTCCGAATTTTTCTCGTTTCTTGTCCCCTCAAAATCGCTTGCGGAGTTTGAGGGTTTCATTTCGGAACTCAGGCAGAAAAACAGGGAAATGTGCCATTTCTGCAGTGCAGTCAGGCTCAGGAACCCAACGCTTGTTGAAAAGGCAAGCGACGATGGTGAACCTTCCGGAACAGCCGGCAGACCCATACTGAATGTCTTGCAACGCAAGAACCTGATAAATTGTGGGATTGTCGTGATGAGAAAGTTTGGTGGAACGCTTCTTGGGACAGGCGGTCTCACAAGGGCCTATTCAGAGGCCGCCCAGTCCTGCGTCCTGTCTGCAAAAATGGGCAGAATGGCACCATTTTCATTGATGAACGGGACCATTGGCTACAGGGAATGGGCGAAGATAGAAAAATTGGTCCGTGAATATGACAAGTCCCCCCAAACCAGCTTTGGTGAGAATATCCAAGTTTCCTTTCTGGTGAGGGAGGACAAAATAAACACTGTTTCGATGCTGCTGAAAGAAGCACTTGGGGGAGAAGAGCCATTCTCCCCTGTTGAACGCAGGATGATTTTTGAATCTATCTAGCTAAGGCTACTCCCCAAGCAGAGACATTGCGTTGGTGTCCGGGTCCTCAAAAAGCACCATGTTACAGTCTTCCCATTCCTCAATGACTGCTTTTTCATTTTTCAGGAGTGCCTTTTCTTTCTCATAGTCGTCGCTGACAAAAGTCAATCCAACTCCCTGCTGGTCTTCTTCAGCCTTCCACAGGGCGAACTTCACATTGCCAATTTCGAGAGCGATAAAATCATCTTCTTTGGAAATTTCTTTTGCGCCAAGTTTTTTGTAAAACTCGAGCATCTTTTCAAGGTTTTCGCAACCGATGTCAAATCTGACTTCTTTTATCATTTTTCTCTCCTTTTCTTTCTAGTGGAGTTTCCGCTGAAAACCGCCCAATGTCAAGAGATTGTGTTGACCTTGTGTTCTTAGATGGTAATATCTTCTTCTTGAGGAGGCATTGATGAAGGAATTTTTGTTAAAGGTCTTGAGGAAACCGTCATTCTGGATTGGCGTTGGCTCACTTATTATGATAGGTCTTATATTTTATTTTTATTCCTTCATCACCACAGGTTTTATACCTGATGCCATCCTCGAGATAACCTCCAGACCCGAGAGGGCAACAGTCACATACAACTCAAAATATGCAGGTGAGACGCCATACACATTCAAGAGCACAAAAACCCTGACAGGCGTAGTAAAGATTTCGCTGCCCGGCTACAACACAATCACAATCAACCTGGACAAAACCATCATCGAGCCTGGCGACCACAAAAAAATAAGAATCGACCTCTCGCTTGACACAAGTCTTACGGTAACAAGCACACCACCCGGCGCCAACATTTATATTGATGGTGAACAGTGGGGCTCAACACCCTACACTTTTGAAGGCCTGATATCCGCCGGACAACACAAAATAAGGGTAGAACTCCTCTCGCAATGCTATGGCGAGCAGACAAAAGATGTTGTAGTAGACGCAAAACTTTTCTCAAAAGTACACTTTGATCTTGAAAAACTCATAATGGTGAGCGTCTCATCCACTCCAACAGGCGCAAAGGTAATCTGCGGCCCGGATGACTGGGGAGTAACACCCCTAGTTAAATGCGTAAAACCCGGAAAATACCAGCTCATGCTTTCCAAGCAGGGCCTTGTTGATGAGGAAAAAGACATTGAGGTCAAAGAGGACATGTCGGTCTATGTCAGAATGTATGATCCGGAATCTTACAAGAAAAAAGACTCCTACGCTGTAGATGCAGACCAGCCCGAAACCGAAATTTTTGCCTATCCAAAAAGGGCCAACGGGGAACTGTTTGGCCAGATGGTGGCAATGGGAAAAAGCCCTGCTTTCCTTTCAAAATCTGAGATACAGGCAAAAGCCGGCATCACAGATGCGCCCGCATCCTACATTGTTTTTGGGTTAAAAGATGGTTTCTCGCCAGGTGTCACCGAGCTCTTCGAATCCGGCGAAACAATCTTCCCAATGTCGCAGTTGACGATATTCTCAAAGGGCATTCAGAAGGACCACAAATCTTTCCCGAGCCATTCAGGCCACCCATATTCAAACGTTTCTCCGGACGGGACATTCAGCATTGACGCTTCCAAGGACAAAGCAACCCTCAAGGACACCGCGTCAGGGGCCAGCTATGAGCTGTACCTGGAAAAGGAATACGACTATTTCAACAACACATTCACTTTCTCCCCGGACTCATCAAAACTCTGGTATTTCCGCAATAACAAGGGTGTCAGAGAGCTCATTGAAAGGGACCTCTCTTCGCAGGAAGAAAAAGTATTAGACAAGGTGGATTCCAAAGAGCACAAGAACGTGCCAATGGACTTCATTTTCTCGTGCCTGACCAATATTGCCTATGATTCGTCATCTGGAAAACTGCTCTATTTCGTCCCGGGTGCGTCTGAGAAACTCACCCTTGCATCAACAAAGCCAGGTTTTGGAGGCAGAAATATAATAGACCAGGACCTCGTCCCAGGGGCCCCACAAGTCGACAGCTACAAGCTCTGGATGGTTTCGCCAGACGTCCTGAAAATACAGGGCATATTCCCCGGCTCGGTCCTGTGGGAAGGTCTCTATCATCTCTCTTCAAGGCAACCTATAAAATTCAAAATCAGGACCGATCCTGACCCAAGCGGCAAAGTGGGAATGATAAAGCAGCTTGATTCTGGAATGACAATGTTCCCTTCGTGCGCTCTTGTCACGGAAAAGGACGGGAATCTGGTTATTGGAGTAAACCTTTACAACAAGCTCGCGGCGCTGATCGTCTACAGCCCTATCAAAAGAGACTGGGAGTTTGTCTGGTTGAGGGTTGACTAAGTAGCTCCAGAAATTCCTTTTCAGTCAAAACCCTTACGCCCAGTTCCATGGCCTTGTCGAGCTTGCTTCTGGCATCCGCTCCGGCAACAACAAAGCTGGTTTTTTTGGACACTGACGAAGAAACCTTCCCGCCGTTGTCTTCAACAAGCTTTTCTGCCTCGCCCCTTGTCAGCGATTCGAGGACACCAGTCAGGACAATCGTCTGGCCCGCAAGCGGACCTTCTGGCTGTTCTTTCACTTCCTCGGAGAGCACCACACCGGCTTTTTTGAGCCTTTCAATGAGCTCCCTGTTCTGCTCCTGTTCAAAAAAAACCGCTATCGAGTGTGAAACCTTTTCCCCGACACCCTCAACGACCCTCAACTCGTCCTCGCTTGCACCCATTAGGTCATCAACGTTTTTGAAGCGGGCGGCGATGGCCTTTGCGGAGACTTTTCCAACCATCATTATTCCAAGGCCGGAGAGTATTCTTGAAAGTCCAGCTTTTTTGGATGATTCTATGTTGGAAAGGATTTTTGTAGCAAGCTTGTCGCCCATCCTTTCCTGTTTAAGCAGGTCCTCTTTTGTGAGGAAATAGAGATCAGCAATTGATTTTACAATCCCCGAATTAACGAGTTGCCCGACAAGGGCATCTCCGATGCCATCAATGTTTGCGTTGTCCCTGGATGCAAAGTGGAGGATCCTCTCCTTGACCTGTGCAGGACATGAAGCATTCGTGCACCTTGTAAAAGCAGAACCCTCTTCGCGCAGGGTGTCTGCACCACAGACCGGACAATGCTTTGGCATTACAAACGGCTTTTCCTGGCCCGTTCTTTTTGATTCAATGACCCTCATGACTTCAGGTATTACAGAGCCGGCCTTTCTCACCACCACATGGTCACCGACCATGACGCCAAGCTTTTTTACCTCGTCCTCATTGTGGAGCGATGCGCGTGAAATTGTGGACCCTTCCAGCCTGACCGGGTCAAAAACGGCAAGCGGCGTTATGGCCCCGGTCCTGCCAACAGAAGGCAGTATCTCCCTGATGACCGTCTCGGCCTCTTCAGGCGGGAACTTGAATGCGATTGCCCACCTTGGCTCGTGCGATGTGGCGCCAAGCTCCTGCTGGAGGGCAACCTCGTCAACCTTTATGACAACGCCATCTGCACCATAAGGATATTTTTCCCTGTGTTCCTGTATTCCCTGAACATTGTTCCAGCATTCTCTGATGCTTTTTGCCCTCTTGTGCTCGGGAACAACCACAAAACCATAGCCATTGAATCTTTCAAGTATGCCAGTTTGCGTCTCGGCAAATTTTTCAGAGCATTCCCCGATGTGGTATGCAAAAAATTCCAACTTCCTTGAGGCAGTTATCTTCGGGTCAAGCTGGCGTATCGAACCGGCAGAGGCGTTCCTTGCATTGGCAAAGGGTGCCAATTCCATGGACTCCCTCTCCTGGTTGAGCCTCTCCAGCTCCTCCTCTTTCATCAACACCTCGCCCCTGACTTCGAGTATGTCCGGGACATCGCCGTTCAGCCTCAACGGGATCGATTTTATGGTTTTGAGGTTTGAGGTGACGTTTTCACCGGTGTTTCCGTCACCCCTTGTTGCACCCCAGACGAGGACACCCCTTTCATACCTGAGGTTTATCGCCAGTCCATCGAGCTTCATTTCGGTCGTGTAGGTGCAATCCGGGGCAACCTTGTGGACCCTCTGGTCAAAGGCTGTCAGATCTTCCAGGTCAAAAGCATTACCCAACGAGAGCATGGGGACACTAAAAGTTACTGTCTCGAATTTTTCTGATGGCTTTCCACCAACCCTCTGTGTTGGTGAATCGGGTGTGATAAGTTCAGGATACTCGGTCTCGATCTCTACGAGCCTCCTGAACATGCTGTCATATTCTGCATCGGATATTTCAGGCGAATCCAGCACATAATACTGGTGGTTTGCCCTGTCCAGCTTTTTTCTTAATTCTGAAGCTTCCTCGGCAGCCCTTTGTCTGGCGTCTTTCATTGGCCCTTTATTTTTTGCGCCTGGAGGAGCATCTCCTCCGCATGTTTCAGCGAAATTGGCGTCACCCTGTCGCCGCTGAGCATCCTTGCAAGCTCGTCCACCCTGCCCCTTCTTGCAAGCTCAAGGCACGCGATGGTGGTTTCATCCTCGCCCTGTGTCTTCTGGATAAGAAGATGAATGTCCCCAAAGCAGGCTATCTGTGGGAGGTGGGTGATACAGATTACCTGCCTCCTCTGTGACAGCTTGGCAAGCTTTCTTCCAATCATCTCCCCGACCCTGCCACCAACGCCAGTGTCGACTTCATCGAAAATCAGCGTCGGGGTCTGGTCAACTTCACTCAGGATGACCTTCAGTGCAAGCATTATCCTTGAAAGCTCTCCGCCTGATGCAACTTTCTGTATGGATTTTTCCTTTTCACCAGGGTTTGTCGAAATGACAAACTCGCAGTATTGAGGGCCTGTGCCCCCAAAACCGCATTTTTCTCCAAAAATGTCGATGTACTTGTCTTCACCTGGCGGAAGCAGCTGGAATTGGACGCTGAACTTTGCCTTTTCAAGAGCCAGGTCACCAAGCTGCGCAACCACCTCTTCAGAGAGCCTCTGTGCGGCCTTTTCTCTTGACCTGACAAGTTTTTCTCCGAGAAGTGAAAGGTTTTTTCTTTCAAGCTCTATTTCATTTTCTATGGTTGAAAGCCTCTCTTCTGATTTTGAGAGTCTTTCCAGTTCTTTTTTGAGCTTCTCGACGCCCTCAAAGGCATCGGCAAGCGAACTGCCAAAGCGCCTTGTCAGTTTTCCCAGAACTGCCAGCCTGTCCTCAACAACCTGTAGCCTGTCCGGGTCAAAAGTCAGTGAATTAATGTATGACGAAATAAAAAACAATGCCTCCTGGGCGTTTGCTTCGATAATATCAATCATCCCACCAATTTCTGAGGCCTTTGGGTCAATTCTGGAAAGATCAGCAAAAGATCTCTGCGCGATGCGGTTCAGGGATCTTATTCCCTGCTGTTCATCGGAGCCTTCGAGCGACAGCCTTATTGCTTGCGCAAGATCGGCAAGTCTCTGGATGTTTGACAGCCTTGTTCTTTCGGCATTCAGACTTTCATCCTCACTATCTTGCGGTGAAACCTGTTCGAACTGGTCAAGCTCGTAAGAGATGTAGTCAATCCTCTGGCGTCTGTCGTTCTCGCTTGTTCTTATCTGGACAAGTTCCTCCAGAAGGGCATCAAATTTTTTTGCCTGGGCCCTGAACTCGTCAAGAATGGCAAGATTGTCTGGGCCGGCATATCTATCCAGCATCAAAAGATGGACTTTAGGATCAAGGAGTGATTGTGCTTCAAACTGCGAGTGGACATCCACGAGCCTTGATGATGTCTCCTTGAGCGCAGTAAGGTTGGCAAGGGAACCGCCGATCCTCACCCTGCTCTTGCCCTCAGAGTCTATCGTCCTCGAAAGAACAATTTCGCCATCCTCAAGGACGCTTGAGTCTGGCAAAAGGTCTCTTTGAGAATCACCCAGATGAAAAACAAGCTCCACGATCGACTTGTCTGCGCCATCCCTCAGGTACTCCTGCTGCCACCTGCCACCGAGGCCAACGAGGAGGGCGCCGACCAGAATAGATTTTCCAGCTCCTGTTTCTCCTGTCAGAACTGTGAGGCCTGGGTCGAGATCAAGGGTAATATTTTTGGCCACGGCAAAATTTGAAACCGAAAGCCCTGTAAGCATCGCCTATCTTTTTCCCCAGTTGAATTTTATTTGAAGGACCCTATAGAACTCTTTTTGGCCGAATTTTGCAAAAACGGCGTTATACGGTGACCTTGTCACAGTCAGCTCGTCTTGCGGACGAAGCTGGGAAACAATGTCTCCGTCGGCAAAAATGGATGCTGGCCCATAAGACATGTCAAAAACAAGCCTCAAGGGTTTGCTGTTCGGGATTATTATCGGGCGTTGGTCTATTCTGTGTGGGCATATGGAGATCATCCCTATGACTTCGCATTCGGGGTCAATTATTGGTCCGCCAGCAGAAAGTGCATAAGCTGTCGATCCCGTGGGGGTAAAGACAATAAGACCATCAGCCCTTGTTGTTGAAACCTTTTCCTCGCCCACGTACGCTTCAACATCGACCACCTGGGAGAGAATGTTTCTGTAAAGATATATATCGTTTACAGCATCAATCGTGAGGAGCTCCTTGCCCTCTCTCATGAGGGTACCCCTTATCATGAACCTGCGCTCCAGATCGTACTGGTTGGAGATAATTCTGATGAGGGAATTCCTGAGCCATGAGCCTTCAACTTCGGTCAGGTAACCCAGATGGCCAAGATTTATACCAAGCACGGGGATTGCATACGGGGCCGTTTTGTGGATTGCCCTCAGCAGGGTGCCATCACCACCAAGCGAAAGCACCAAATCACACCCCTTAGGAAAATCAGGGTCTGCGTTCATGCCAAGATGGACTGCAACATCCTCCGGGGCGCTGACACTGATCCCCCTGTCTTGCAGCCATCTTACAGAGTCAATCGCAGTCATGACGATTGACTCTGTGATTTTTCTGATGAAGATGCCTATCTTCATTAAAAGTTTGCTCTCAACTCCGCTGATCTGATTGTATTTTCCATGAGCATCGTGATTGTCATTGGCCCAACGCCCTTTGGAACTGGAGAAATTGCATATGCAACTTCTTTTGCTTCATCAAATGCCACGTCTCCGACCTGTCTGCCATCTTCGAGCTTGTTGGTGCCTACATCAACGACCCAGGCACCCGGCTTTATCCAGTCGCCCCTGACCATCTCTGCCTTGCCAACTGCTGCGACCACAATGTCCCCTTCCCTCACAACGCTGGGGAGATCGGCTGTTTTCGAGTGGCAGACGGTGACCGTGCAATTCTTTGAAAGAAGCAGCATTGAAACAGGCTTTCCAACAATATTCGACCTGCCAATCACAACGGCCCTTTTTCCGGAAAGGGTTGCACCGTATCTCTCAAGAAGGGCGATTATTCCAGCCGGTGTTGCCGGAAGGAAAACCGGTGACCCGATGGAGAGCCTGCCAACATTGTACGGGTGGAAGCAATCAACGTCTTTTGAAGGGTCAATTGCCTCAAGGACCACCTGCTCATTGATGTGTTTTGGCAATGGCAGCTGAGTCAGGATGCCTGTTGTTTCCTTGTCTTTATTCAATTTGTCAATCAGCTCGAGCAGTTGCTGCTGGGTTGTTCCCTCCGGAAGATTGATTGTTTCTGAACCCATGCCGAGTTTGTTGCACCTTTTGCCCTTCATCCTGACATACGTTTCGGAGGCGGGATCGTTGCCAACAAGAATGGCGGTCAGCTTGACCGGAAGACCGTTTTTGCGGATTTTCTCCACTCTTAGAGCAAATTCTGCGTCCATTTTTTCGGCAAGCAGTTTGCCGTCAAGAAGGATTTCCATTGTGCCTCCTCAGATTCCAGTTATAACGCCGTTGTCGTCTACGTCAATGTGCTCGGCGGCCGGCTCTTTGGGGAGACCAGGCATAAGCATTATATCGCCACATATCGCAACCACAAATCCGGCACCAGCAGAGACCTTTGCTTCCCTCACGGTGACTTCAAAACCTGTTGGCGCACCAAGAAGGTCCTCGTTGTCAGAGAAGCTGTACTGGGTTTTTGCCATGCAAACTGGTAGATTGCCGTAGCCCATCTCTTCAATGCGCTTGATGTCGGAAGAGGCTCTGGAAGTAAAATTCACCTTTGTTGCGCGATAGATTTCCTTTGCAACTGCCGTAATCTTCTCTTTTATCGGGAGCGAGTAGTCGTAGATTGGCTTGTAGTTTGGCGGATTGTTTTTTATTCCCTCAACAACGTTCTTTGCAAGACCAATGGCACCCTGGCCGCCCTGCTCATAGTTACTGATTATTGCGGCGCTTGCACCCATCTGCTCGCACAGCGAGCAGATCAACTGGAGCTCGGAATCAAGGTCTGTAGGGAACCTGTTAATGGCAATCTGCGGCGTGATTCCAAACTTTTTGATGTTCTCAATGTGCCTGGCAAGGTTTGCAAATCCAAGTCTTATGGCCTGCTCGTTTGGCTCCAGGACAGTCTTTTTGCCAACTCCGCCATTGTACTTGAGTGCCCTTGTCGAGGCCACTATTACAATGGCATCCGGTGGTAGACCCTTGCTTGGAGCAACAATATCAAGGAATTTCTCGCATCCAAGATCAGCACCGAAGCCGGTTTCCTGGACAATGTAGTCGCCAAGGCCAAGGGCCAGTCTTGTCGCTATGACAGAGTTCGTGCCGTGGGCAATATTCGCAAATGGGCCACCATGTATGAACACAGGGGTGCCTTCAATTGTCTGTACAAGGTTTGGCTTGATCGCTTCTGCCATCAGTGCGGCAAGCGCGCCAACACACTTCAGGTCCTTTGGCGTTATCGGCTTGTCGTCATTTCCATAGGCGCAGACAATCCTTCCAAGTCTGACTTTAAGATCGGCAAGATCATCAGAAAGGCAAAGGATCGCCATGATTTCAGAAGCTACTGAAATAACAAATCCTTCATCCCTTACAACACCATTTGTCTGCCCTCCAAGACCGACAATGACTTCCCTAAGACATCTGTCATTGAGGTCAACGCACCTTTTCCACGGGACATGCCTTATATCAATATTTGGCTCAAGGTCGTACTTAATGAAGTTGTCAATTATCGAGGAGAGAAGGTTATTTGCCGTTGTAACCGCATGAATGTCACCAGTGAAGTGGAGGTTGATGTCGGAACTTGGCACTATAAGCGACTTTCCTCCACCAACAGCGCCACCCTTCACACCCATGCAGGGGCCAAGCGAAGGCTCCCTGAGGCAAATTATTGAATTCAGACCAATCTTCCTCAATGCATCACCAAGACCTATCGAGGTGGTTGTCTTTCCTTCCCCGAATGGAGTGGGGTTGATTGCAGTGACAATGATCAGTTTGCCTTTCTTTTCTGATCCGTACTTTTTTGCAGTGGCATAGGAGATTTTAGCTTTGTATTTGCCGTAAAGTTCTATGTCATCTTCAGTGAGTCCGAGGACGCCAGCAATTTCCTTAATCAGTTTCATTTTTTCAAGCTCCAAGTTTTACTAGTATGAAAAGCCAAAATATAAAAATTTGAAAAACACAATTTGTAGCGGCATAAATGCCCCAAGCCTTAAACTTGCTCTGTCCCTGGATTGGCCACCAGAACTGGAAAAAGACAAGGAGAAGAACATTGAAAATAACCATCCAGAGATAGCCCTGTCCAAACAACGAAAACATGAACAACGTAAACAATGTCGTTGTAATAACAGCATAAAGGTTTGCCTGGGTTGGTACTTTCTCGCCTGAAAACGCTTTTACTATCAAAGGGAGCAAGAACATGGCAAACGCAAAACACACGATAAACCAGAAAGAGTAAAACCACCAGTTAATGTACATTTAGTCCTCCTATTTCTGCGCGCGGAGCTGGTCAATGGTCACAGCGCAGGCCTCCTGGGAGAGCCTGGCCAGCTTTTGGCGGTATAGCAGCACGGCAAAAAAACCTACAAAAATGATTAAAGTTATGACAATACCCTGGGTAACAGATGAAACAAACGGAAACTGTTCCAGCATGCTGGCCTGGCTGACCCCAAGCACTGGAAGAACATTGAAGTAGGACATCAGTACATCCAGGACAATCTTTGCAACTATCGCCAGAGTAAAAACGGCCCAGGTTTTCATTCCTTCGTGCGTCTGCCTTCTGAAAGACCAGAGGACCCAGATCACAAGAGCAAGTGTTATCACCATTCCCATCCCTCTCTGGAGAAAAGGAACAGTCAGATCATAGATGGCAAGCGAGGTTGAAGGATAGACACCTGGCAGTGGTGCTCCATACATGACAGGAACATTGCTGGAGCCAATTCCAAAAAGGCTTGTGAAGCCAGTGTACGCTGACAGCAATGGCTCGACCATTATGTAACCCACTGCAAAACCATACAGCTCTCTTGGGGTTATCGTCTTCATCTCGGCTATTGACCTGGAGAAATAGAGTCCTATTACAACAATGATTGCTATTATGGCAACGCCGGAGAGCGTTGGAACAAGATAACTATATGGGCTGTTTATAAACTTTGCGATGTTGCCCCTGGCAATCTCGCCAATGATCTGGCCCACAAAGTTTGAAACAAGGAAAATCATGGCGCCCCAAACCATCACACGCATATTTTTCTTGCCAACACTCACAATCGCAGCAATGGCAAGCAAAAGGAAAAGTATTGGCCTTAGCGAAGCTACCCAGGGGATTTCTTCCTCAGTGTAGCTTATGGCAACAGCCTGACCGGTTGTCTTCTCTGATTCGATTATTGCCCTGAAAGTTCCTGTCTGCCCAGCCTTCTGACTGAAAACGACAGGGTTGTCAAGTTTTTGTCCCGATGAAATTCTGGCCGTATAGAGCTGTTTGCCGTCTGGGGCAAAAACCTTTGCGGTAAGAGTGCCGCTTTCATAGGCCCCGTGGAAGCTGAAGTTAATTTTTTGCGAGGGGTCCTTTGCTTCCTGGATAGCTTCTGATGCTATTCCAGTAAAATTTGTGAACCCAGTATCATATTTGGGGTTTATCTGGACAATGCCGGAAGCGTTTTCACCCAACACCTCGACCTTAAAAATACCTGGTTCTTCAGATGTTTTGGCAAATGTAAAGATGCCCCAGGTTGCCCTCTCGATTTCACTCTGGTTTTTCTGGAATTCGGCGTTTGAAAGGAGGACACCTTCTTGCATGGTTTTTCCAGATGGAGTTTCGATCCTGTATTTTAGTGTGCCCGAAGTTTTTCTGAAATTGATTTCAAAAGCCAATGGGAGCTGGCCCGAAGAAACAATCATCTTTGAAGAAAAAGCAGTCCCGTTTACATTGGAGAATTCAAGGGGACGCTTTGAAGCGAGCGGTGACTCGACTTTTGCTGTACAACCTGCCAGCAAAATCACGGCGGCCAGACAAAAAACAACAAATGATATTTTTCTCATTGTACCCATGATATTGAGGAAAAGGGTTAATGTAAATTATTTTCATAAACAAGTCATAATTGGGAAATTTTTACGCTGTGTTTTTTATTCACAGCAATCAATAATTTATTTTCTTTTTCCAACCAGGAAGTTAACTAATGTAAACTATTTGCTATAAAAGACACCAAATGTAATCATATAGTTCATTTAGAAACACAAAGTCAAAACTGCTGTATAAGATTGCACATATAGCCACATATGGGCCATATAAAACAAAACATCATCAGTGCTAAGTTTTTTGGCAAAAATATTTTTCAACATCGACGCAATGAGCATCGGGCTTGAATTGTCAGATAAAGTGTTATATGATTGCTTATCATGAGGAGAATAGTGCCCGTCGTATGTACCATTTTAATAGCTGTGGTTCTTTTTTCGCTGAATTTTTCAGCCCCTTTCCCAACACAGGCCAGACAGAATTTAGTCACCTGCATCGTCGAGCTCACCGACTATACGGGGCGGGGTGAAACAAGCTCAATATTGACTGCCAGCCAGCACAAGGGTTTCCTTGAGGCATTAAAAAATAACTTTCCGACAGCATCAGTCAATTTTGAGTACTCGGTTCTCTCCTCTGGTTTTTCGGTAAATGTTGCACAGGACGAGATAAATGGCCTGGCATCGCTCCCCGATGTGGAACACATCTATTTCACAAAGTTTTATTATCCAGTACTTTTTGAGTCTGTAGAAAGTACCAGGGCGAAGGAAGCCTGGGACATAAAAGATGGTCAGGGACAACCTTTAACCGGCAAGGATGTGCTCGTTGGCATTGTCGATTCCGGCATAAGCTACGACCACCCATCGCTTTCAGGGGGATTCAACCCTGACTCAAAAGTTTGTGTTGGCTACGATTTTGCAAACATGGATGATGATCCAATGCCAGAACCAGGACATGTTGGCTGGCATGGAACACACTGTGCAGGAATTGTCGCTGGTTCAGGGCTCCCCGGAGTTCCCAGTTCAGACCCAGCCCCAAGCGGAATAGCACCCGATGCAAAACTTGGCGCCTACAAAGTCTTTGGCAAAAGTGGCGGGGCAAGGAACGACAGGGTAATAGCCGCAATAGAGAGGGCCTACAAGGACGGATGCAAGGTCATATCCCTGAGCCTTGGAAGCAACTATGTTTGGGCCGATGAGCCCGTTTGCAAGCTGATAGACAGGGTGGTCGAAAATGGAGTTGTCGTTGTGGCCGCGGCCGGGAATGATGGTGACCTGTCAAGAGACGAGCTCCCATACAAGATAATCTCACCAGGCGGAGCAAAAAATGCAATATGCGTCGGGGCTGTTGATGATTCGCAATACCCGCACCTGGTGGCTGGCAATGTTGATTGTTTACCAGAATACCTCACCTATTCAAAACCCATAGATGACCCAATCACAGGCCCACTGGTTTTTTGCGGCCTTGGAAAGACTGATGATGTAAAAGATATTGATCTTACTGGCAAAATTGCCCTCATCAAAAGGGGCGACAACACATTTTTTGACAAGGCGACCAATGCACAATCAAAAGGGGCTTTGGCCTGCGTCATTTTCAACAATGAGGAGGGAGATGTTCAGGGAACACTTGGTTCTTCAGGCATTAATATCCCCGTTGTTGGTATATCAAGCGATATAGGCGATAAGCTGAATGGGTTTGCCTCCACCGGCAATAACGCAACCCTGGATGTCAAGAGCAAGCTTGGCCTGATGGCTGGCTTTTCCTCACAGGGCCCGACAAACGATTTCAGGCTAAAACCTGATGTTTCTGCACCTGGTGTCAACGTCCTTTCGGCTGTCGGCAGCAACAGCTATGTAAGAATGTCCGGGACAAGCATGGCCACTCCAATGGTTTCCGGCGCATGCGCCATACTCATCCAGGCCCATCCCGAATGGACACCGTTTGATGTGAGGTCGGCAATAATAAACTATGCTGTTCCACAAAAAGACAAAGAAGGGAATTTGCACCCGGTCTTCTCACAGGGCACCGGAAGGATCGACATTGTTTCATCCATAGGCGCGAAGGCGCTCTTCCGCCCGACATCAGTTGACCTTGGATACATAAAATCTGACTCCACTGCATCGGTAACAATCAGAAACATCACAAAAGCCCCGCTCAAAGTAACAGTGACCAACGAGCCAGAGGGCGGGCAATCAGCAAAAATTGGCGAAATCACACTCAAAGCGTCCGAATCCAAGCTTTTCACAACCAACATCGCGCCAGACACATCAACGGCTGGGGCGCACGCAGGTTATCTCGTTTTCGACTATGGCGACTCAAAAGCCAGGGTGGCCTACCTCTACTTCACGGGAGACAAACCCGATCCCCCAACGGTTTCTGACATAAAGATGCCTTTGCCGACCTTCTCGCCCAATGGCGACAGAAGGGGTGATTATCTGAGTGCAACGGTGTCCCTGAACAAAATGGTGGACGGTTTCGAGCTGGATCTAACTGATACAAACAACAAAATTTTGACCATCCTTGATTATTCCTACGGGACCCAGGGTGGTGGAATGTGGGACCTCGGCTGGGACGGCAGTATAGAAGGAATGAAAATCCAGGACGGAATTTACAGGATACACCTCTACACCCTCGTAACCGGAAGAGACCCAAAGGAACAGGCAAACTGGGAACACTTTGGGCCAATCGAATTCATGGCCACAACAAAAGCCCCATTGATCCAGCTGAATGCAACAAATGGGAAATTCTACAATCTTGATGGACCTGTGACCCTTTCTGGCTCAATCAAGGACCCGCTCTTTGATTTCCAAGGTCTTGGCGAAAAGGCCTTTGAGATGGTTGTTTTAAACTCTGAGAAACCATTGGAAATAAAGGAAGATGGCAGCTTTAGTTTCCAAACCACGCTCAAGAGGGGCGACAACTCTGTTTCAATAACTGTCCTGAACATAGCAGGCTTGAAAACAGTCCTTACAATTAACCTCCAGTCTCTCAGAAAAGCAGAAATTTCCTGGGACAACACCGGCATCACCTTAAACGGCAAAAAGATGCCTGATGTTTCGTTTACAATTGTCGACAATGAGATAATGGTTGATGCTTCAAAACTTGGCCTCCTTGCTGATGGGATCACATTTGACAAAAAAGGGCAGAACCTGACTTTTACACTCGATAAGAAGGCTGTCCTGATGATGATTGGACAACCATTTATTATAGTGGATGGCAAAGCGTCATTCTGCAATCCGCCTGAAGCAAAAGACAATGTGGTAATGATTCCTCTTGGAGCGTTGGTAACCGCTTTTGGCGGAGACGTTGGAGATTCAAGAGCAACAATTGTCTGGAGGGGTGATTGAACTGGATTGATTACATCTTCCTAGCTTTTGTCCTGTACATGGCCGTCAAGGGGTTCATTATAAGATTTTCCGGTGCAATCCTCGGTAGTCTTGCAACACTGATTGCGTGGATTGCGGCATTTTTGCTGGCCGCTCCAGTAAAGAATCTCCTCCAGTCATTGTTTGGTGTCGTCTCGTGGCTGGCATCACTGCTCTCCCCTGCCATACCGGGAACACCACTTCAGGGCTGTTCAACTGTTGCAGATGCACTGGTTAAATGCGGTCTTCCGCCATGGGCAAAGGGAATGCTGGGAAGGGTTGTTGACCAGGGATATGTGGTTTCAACAACTGGCGACCTCATCTCTTACTGGGTCGCAAACACGATAATCGTAGTGATAGTATTCATGCTATTGCTCATGATAATCGGATTTTTTACAAGGATGCTGGTTGAAAGAACCAAACTCTCACTTCCGCAGGAGGGTTTTGTCCACGATTTCGACAACCTCCTTGGCGGAGCAACCTATGCCCTTCTCGCCTTTTTTATCGGGTTTGGCATCCTGGCCATTTTTGCAGCACTTTTCCCCATGGGCGTTGCTGGCAAGTCGCCTGTGGGAACTTATGTTTCACAATCATTCTTCGGAGGTCTGGTCTATAACAACTTCTTGGGAATTCAAACAATTTACGGCTCAATCACTCGCCTTGTGCTTGGCTATTAGCCTAACGCTCCCCTTCACCATATCGGCAAGCAAAGAACCAGCCATAAGGGTTGGGCTGGGGTCAATTGCCGAAGAATTCACCATTGGCGGAACAGACCAGTTCTCTGTTGTCGAAGCATCCAGCGGGAAGGTAGCATGCACTCTCCAGAAGGAAACAAAATGCCTCGTCCAGGACGGTGAAAAAGCAGTTTATTCAGTATTCATAGACACTTTCTACACCAGCACGGACGCTGAGAACTTTGCCAAAACACTGCTTTCGAGGTTCCCGGCTGGTACTAGCTACAATATCGTTTCGCAAAAGGGTGTTTTTTCACTCGAGATTGGCGAATACCCGACAGAGGACGAGGCAAAAAACGCCATAAAATCTTTCCTCTCCGATCTCCCAAAAGCAGCGGTCGTTGCGCATGCTGGTTTGACAGTAAAGATCGGCGACAACATCGTCATGCACCCTATCGTGACCGGAAAGGCCACAAAAATATTTGCGATTGAAATAAAAGAGGGGCAATACGCAAAATACAACAGCAGAAGGTACCGGGGAATACTTGAGCTGTTTTATTCGAACGAAAAATTTGTAATGGTCAACACTCTTCCGTTTGAAGACTACCTGAGGGGTGTTGTTCCTGCAGAGATGCCGGCACTATGGCACATTGAAGCGGTCAAATCGCAGACCGTTGCGGCCAGAACATACGCAATACGCTACATCGACAGGCCAACAAACTACGCCTACGACATCTGTGCAGACACCGGTTGTCAGGTGTACGGCGGTCTGGATCGTGAGCAACCGCAATCAAACAAAGCAATTGATGAAACAAGGGGGATGGTGGCCATCTACCAGGGAAAACCAATAGATGCAGTATTTTTTGCCAACTCTGGCGGTTACACGGAAAATTCCGAATACGTCTTTTCGAGCCCGACCCCGTATCTGAAAGGTGTCCCTTCGCCAGGCGAGGAGGAATCGCCGCGCCACACATGGTTTAAGACGGTGCCCATGGAGGAGTTCCAGGAGATATTCAAACCGCTGGTCAAAACAGACATAGGGGAAATAATCGACTGGAAACCAACAAAACTGGGTGTCTCCGGAAGGACCTATGCAGGGTCTGCCATCGGTACAAAAGGTGAAGCCAAGGTTTCAGGTGGAACCGTAAGGTCGGCATTTTCACTCAACAGTACCTGGTTTGATGTGGTTTTTGCTTCAGGATTTGTTGTTTTTTGCGGAAGAGGATGGGGCCACGGCGTCGGACTCTCCCAGTACGGTGCCAAGGCCATGGCGCAATCCGGGAAAACGTATACCCAGATTATATCCCACTACTATCAGGGGGCGTTACTGACAAAATGGTATTAAACCGCATATCTGATGAAACGTATTTAAGTTTGACCGGCAAAAGAGTGGTATTTATAAACCAATATGTATTTTTTCTTTCCGTAATAGGTTTTCAAAACCAAGTGTTTGGGAAGGAGGAATTATGAAAAAACTGGCAACGTTTGCATTGCTGTTTTTTCTTGTTTTGGGTGGATTCTATGGGACAGCATCGTCTCAGGACATGGCGACCCTGTGGATATCACCCCAGCTTGAGTGTGTAACAGTAGGCTCTGAGATCCTCGTGCAGGTGAAGATAACTGAATGTCCCTTCGCCTACGGGATCGGTGCCCAAATACTTTTTGACACCCAATATCTCGAGATCAACCCTGACAAGGTGGTTGAGGGCGAATTCTTCAGGCAAGATGGCGCCACAACATATTTTGCCAGCAAGGTGACCACTGACCCGCAAAACCCAAAGGTCGGCAAGCT
>JAGOOO010000011.1 GCA_017992475.1 Caldisericia bacterium
TTTGAAAATGGAACTGAGGTTTACTTGGCTTGTTATGAAGATCGCGACGGTGCACTCTATTTTCTGACCAACAGGGGCACATACTCGGTGAAAATGTAATTTGGCAAAATGTCAAAGATGTTTCCTGCAGGATGAAAATAACAGAACAATTATAGAATGGGAATTTAAGACTCCAGGAATTAAAAAACCATTAGTGTACCATCTTTTTTATCCTTATGAAAAGGGGACTTTTAGACTCGTTCGTTTGAAAGACAAGAAACCAAAATATTCTTTTTCGCATATTTCCAACAAACAATATGATTTTGTCTACAACGTCGGAGGAGAGAATTTTTTGGCCGGTTTCTATGAAAGCGGCAAAACAAGGTTGTTTGTTATTGGACCCACTTCAAATGGTTCTGAAGGGTTATACAAGGAGTTTGAAATTAAGCCTATTGAAGGAAAAGTTGAGGATATATATTGGGATGGAGAGAATTATAATAACAATCTGAGGATGACCACGGACAAGAAAATTGACAAAGTGGCAACCCGGGATTTCTAATCCTCATGTTCTATTATTAAGCTTGCATAAAATACATCTTCTAATGTTTGCATATCCAAGTGATTGACTATTATTGTAATTTATCTAATAATAAGTCTCTGGAAAGATAACATTCTGTTTTTTATTGCAAAAGGAGAATTTTATAAATGAAGCCGCTCAGGGTGATGATCTCTGCTGTTCTTGTGGTTTCCTGCTTGCTGTGTCTGCAAAAGTCAGGTTCCATCAATGCTTCAACATTTGATGTCGGACCAGTTAATTTTGACGGGAGTTTCAGTATCCAAAAAGGCATAGACACAAACAGGGACGGAGTCTACAACGATGGCGACAAGACAGTAAGGGCGGGGGATACTGTTTCATATAGAATAAATTGGGAATTCAATCAGGGAAATGATCCCCTTGTTGCCCCTTATGTTTATGATACAGTCCCAGCTGGAACGCATTATCTTGCAGGTAGTGCAACCCCACTCAATGATCTTTCATACTCCACTGATAATGGTTCGAGCTGGACCCCTGGAGAACCACCAGATGGTTCGCAGGCAGGAACAATGCTTCGTTGGGGGCCAATACCGCAAGGATGGACCACAGCCGGCAATATTCCATTCGATCCCATTGTGAACAATGCCCTTGTGAGTGGTACTGCTGCCCAGGTTTCGCTTGCGCTTGATCCAAATGGGCGTCCTTGCATGGCATTTTCTGATTACATTGGCTATAGCGGTTCCAGGTATGACATATTTTTTGTTAAATGGGACGGCACCAGGTGGGTTGGTGTGAATGGCCAGCCATATGATCCGCTGACTGGTGCAAATGCGAATGTGAGCAAGGTTATTACTGATTCAGACGGTGCCTCGCTGGCAATTGATAAATACGGGTATCCATGCATTGCTTGGGGCGAGAAGATCCATCCAGACACTATTACGAGCTGGGAAATATTCTTTGTAAGGTGGAATGGCTACATGTGGGTCAATGCTCAGGGCGAGCAGTATGATGGCTCCAATGCCAATGTGAGCAACACGCCAAGTACTTCTTACGGCGTTTCCCTTGCAATAGATGGCCAGAACAACCCAAATCTCGTCTGGTATGACTATTACGGGCCTCCATACAGCTTTGATGTCAATTTCCTGAAGTGGGACGGGACTGCCTGGGTAAACGTGCAGGGTGTTCCATATAATGGCGCAAATGCTGATATAAGCAAAACAAGCAGCAGCTCGGAATTTCCAGTACTCAGGCTTGATAGCTCTGGAAATCCGTGCGTTTCATGGTCAGAAGGTTCCTATGGTGGCTATGATGTCGTGTACATCAAATGGAATGGCACCACCTGGGTTGGAGCGAATGGTCTTCCATATAATCCGGTTACCGGCGCAAATGCAAATGTTAGCAGAAACGGTGGCTATTCGAGCTATCCTTCACTTTGCCTGGACGAATTTGACAACCCGAACATTGTCTGGCACGACTACTCTTATGGCGGGACTGCAATAGTGTCTGTAAAGTGGGACGGAACCCAGTGGGTTGGTGCCAATGGAGTGCCTTATGATCCGGCAACTGGTGCCAATGGCATCGTTGCTATGAATGCTGTTATTGGTGGAGGGCCATCCAGCCCAACGCGCCTTGCGGCTAAAATAACGTGCATAGATGTTGATAAAACTGGCAACCAGTGTGTTTCCTGGTGGGGCAACATTGCCGGAAACAGGGGTATATATTTTGCCAGATGGGACGGAACAAGGTGGATTGGGGGAAACAAGCAGCCATTCGACCCGATCACCGGTGCAAATGCCTATACCGGTGGAGGGTTTGACGCACAGTATACAAATTTTGCCAATGCCGTATCAATGGCAATGGAGGACAATTTCGATGAGCCGTTCATTGGGTGGTACAATCAAACACCTGATCTTTACACGGCCTCGCTTATAAAATATCTCCCACCCACGGCACCGCGTTCGTTCGGTTTTTCTGCAATAGTTGAAGAAACACCGGTAGATTCACAGATAAACAACCAGGCTTTTTCAAGGCACGCACTGGACCAGGGAGTGCCGGCGTTGTCAAACAATGTTGCAGTCAACACAAAAAAACCTGTAAAAAAAGCTATTCTGGAAGTCACAAAGAAAGCAAAAGCTTTCCAGTACAACATTGATGACATATTTGCGTTCCAGATAACCATCAGAAATATCGGCAATCTTGATGCCACAAACGTTGTTCTCGATGATGTTTTCCCAAGGGAGCTCAAATATGTTTCTTCACTCCCGTCCGGCGCTGCTGGCCCTTCCAAAATCAGGTACCAGGTTGGGAGTTTGTCACCGGGTCAGTCAAAGACCTATTTGCTGAAATTCAGTCTTGCAAAATCCTTGTCTTTCGCCGGAAATTGTCTGACGATAACCAACAAGGCCAGCGCTGTGTCCGATTCCGCAGAAGCAGTCACAGATTATGCCACGATAAGTGTTTGCAAACAGCCACCGACGAAAGAGATTGTTCTTGACGCAACTTGGAAGGGTATTAATACAAAGACAAACGAAGCAAGAGTAAATGAAGAAATAAAACTTGACCTCTCCGTCGAGGGTGGGGCCCCACCATATGAAATCACAGTGAATTGGGGCAATGGAACCAAAACCATCAAAACAATACAGAGCAAAGACAATCTGGTCAGTTTTGAGAATTCCTATTCAAGTCAGGGTGATTTTGAGGTCCTGATAACCTGCGTTGATTCCTTTGGTAGATCAGCAAGACAGTCCAGAGTTATCCATATCAAGTAGTTTCCATACCAGTGCCTGGTGAGACCATTTCGGGGTTTTGCCAGGCATGTGCCAATTTTGACGTGGGCCCACCCTGTCGCTATAATTTGCAGACAGGAGGTCGAAATGAAACTGATGCCTTTTGCGTTGACTATTTTGCTGGCCATTTGTTCATTGGGGTGTGGCATGACAAACGAAAATGCTGGTTCTGGTGAAAATCTTTTTATTACAACACTTCCTGCAGATGTTATTTACAATGCAACAAGAGACGTAAAGCTTGGTATTGAATCTGATTTCCTTTTGAAAGCAGTGAAAATTGCAAACGATGGCAAAGAAGTCATTGAAGTAAAATCAATGACTTTTACGATTTTTGCAAATGAGCGAGAAATCTTCAGTTTGATTTATAAAGGTGAAGAACTGAACTCACTTTTTGGGAAATATGTAGAGAAATTTGAGAAGATGACATATGATTTCCAGGAGGGCATTTTTCTTGGAACATCGGGCTTTGTTGATCTGAAAAAGACGTCCAAATCTGTTGTAATAGAGCCCGGCCAGGAGGCCGCAATTATAAACATTCCCTTCAGGTTTTACTCGGACAATCCGGCAACAAAATGCAACATCCATATTGAATTCCAGAAGGGTAACAAGACCTTCTCCAGAGACCTGGGCTTGCAAGTTGCAGAATATGTTTTGAAAAACAAGTATATTTTCCCTGCCAAAGGTATATGGATGGCCATCAATACATACAATGCCAACTATGGCCACAGGGTCAACAGCAGCCAGGAATTTGCTTTTGATTTGATGATCCAGAAACCTAACCTGATGATGTACCCTCCATCTGGCAAGAACGAAGACTATGGTTGCTGGGGCAAGGCGGTTATTGCTTCCGCAGATGGTGTGGTTGTTGATTGTGTTGACGGTGTGCCAAACAACCCGCCGTATCTCGGCTCAAGACTGTCCAAGGAGGAGCTGGAGAAAGTCATGGAGAAATTTGGCGCAGTGGCAATGGCTGGTGGGAACTATGTCATTCTGGAACACTCCGGAAGCGAGTTCACGTTCTACGCCCACTTGATAAATGGCTCGGTGAAGGTCAAAAAGGGCGACATTGTGAAACAGGGACAGGTATTGGGACTTTGCGGCAATTCTGGCAACTCGGATGCTCCACACCTGCATTTTCACATCATGAATGGCCCGTCGGTACTTGATTCAAGGGGATTGCCCATGAAATTCACAAACCTCAAGGATTTTGTAGGCGGCAAGATTGAACAAATAACAGACCCGAATCTGGTTATGCTTGCTGAGTAAATTATGTGCTTGAAGCACGAGAGGATTTTATAATGCTTCTCTCGTGCTTTTTTGCGAAATTTAACCCAATGCCGAGTTAGCAGATCTTTCCTTGAAAAATCTTTGCGCCCAAAGCGAGACATACACAAGCGAAACAAGGATCGGAACTTCAATGAGTGGCCCAACAACAGCTGCCAGCGCCTGCCCGGAGGCAATGCCAAAAATTCCTGCCGAAACCGCGATTGCCAGTTCAAAATTGTTCCCAGCGGCAGTGAATGCCACCGATGCCGATTCACTGTAATTGAATTTTAGTGTTTTTGCTCCAAAGAATGTGCCGAACCACATAATAAGGAAGTAGCACAGAAGAGGTAGTGCAATCCTCAATACGTCAAATGGCAAAGAAATGATTTTTTCACCCTGCATTGAGAACATGAGAACGATTGTGTAAAGCAATGCCACAAGTGCTGTTGGTGACAACTTTGGCAAAAAGTGTTTTTCAAACCATGCCTCACCTTTTTTCTGGATCAGGATTTTTCTGGTAAGGTAGCCTGCAAGAAGCGGTATGCCAAGATAAATGAGAACGCTTTTTGCTATTTGCCACATTGAAATCTGTATTTGCGTCTGGTTGAGGCCAAGCCATCCAGGCAAAACTTCGAGATAGAAGAATCCGAGAACTGAATACATGAATATCTGGATAACTGAATTTATGGCCACAAGAATTGCTGCTATTTCACCGCTTCCTTTGGCCAGCATGTTCCAGACGAGCACCATTGCAATGCAAGGTGCCAATCCTACGAGGATTATCCCTGTTCTGTACTCTGGCATATCTGGAAGCATTAGCCATGCTAGCCCAAACATTAGGGCGGGGCCTATGACCCAGGTTAATACAATCGAGTATGAGAATATTTTTTTGTTGGATACCAAACTGGAGATCTTTTCGTATTTTACTTTTGTCAATACTGGATACATCATCCAGAGGAGGCCAATGGCTATTGGCAGTGAAACATCGGCGATTTTTATCGAGTTCAACACCGGTCCAAGGGATGGAAACAGTTTACCGATGGCCACCCCCAGAAGCATTGCGGCCACTATCCAGAGGGGTAAAAGCTTGTCCAGAAGAGACAATTTTGGTTCAGTTGTATCACTCATGTTTGAGTCCCTTTTTCTACAATATTGCGTTGAACAGATAGCCTGTGAGGATTATCCCGATACCAACAATGCCAGCGAAAATAAGGATTAGTTTGGTTTTCATGACGGTCCTCAGGATCAGGAACTCGGGGAGCGAAAGGCCGGTAACAGCCATCATGAAGGCAAGGGTTGTCCCGAGGCTGACGCCCTTTTCTGTAAGAACAGAAACAAGCGGGATGATGCCTGCGGCATTGCTGTAAAGGGGAATCCCGATCAGCGTGGCTACTGGAACTGCCCACCAGTTGTTTCCACCGGCAATTTTTGCCATGAAGTCAACAGGAACATAACCATGTATCCAGGCCCCGACAGCTATTCCGCCAACGATGAATGGCCAAACCTTTTTTAGGACATCCACAACATAGCTCCAGGCGTATGATGCCCTGTCCTTTGCTTTTAGAGGCATCCCATCTTCTGCGCAGGCACAGGCTTTTTTCCCGGTCCCAAATTGCTGGACCAGGTTTTCCACCTTGAGCTGGCCGATGACGAGTCCTGACACAATGGCAATTATCATTCCTGATGCAATGTAAATCAGAGCCACCTTCCACCCAAACATGCCAAGGAGCATTACCAGTGCCACCTCGTTTATCATTGGCGAGGCTATGAGGAATGAGAATGTCACGCCAAGCGGGACACCGGCTTCCAGGAAGCCCAGAAAAAGCGGGATTGCACTGCAGGTGCAAAATGGCGTTATGATACCGAAGGCTGCAGCCATAATGTGTCCAGTTATTTTGTTTCTCTTTGAGATAAAGAACCGGACTTTCTCTGGTGGCAGGTATGTTCTCAGGTAGGAAACCACAAATATGATTGCGATGAGAAGCATGAAGACTTTTATGGTGTCAAAAACAAAGAAACTGACAGCTTCTCCAAGCAGTGATTCGTGCTGTATTCTGAAAATGTCGTATGTGAGCCATTTTGCAAACCAGTTTACTGGTGCGAAGATGTCCATTTTTCCTCCAGAAATTTAGGCTATATAGAGCAGGTAGAACCCAAAGCCGATGATTAGAAGTCCAAATACTTTTCTGAGAACAAGAGAAGTTGTTCTCAAGTTCCGATTGTTTATGAAGGCCTGCGCGGCACCTATCGAGATGCCTGCCACAAGAAGAAGAGCTGAATGCCCGAGGGCATAGCAGAGCAGGAGAAGGCCGCCAAAATATGTGTTTCCGCCTGTTGCTATCAAAGCGAGCAATACTGAAAGAATCGGTACAGCACAGGGTGTTGAGACAAAGCCAAAAAGAACGCCCAGGATAAAAGCCCCGAAGAGCCCTGTTCTTGGTTTTGTCAGTATCTTTGGCACTGGGATGTTGAATTTGACTATATCAGCGAACATTAGTCCCATCAGAATGCAGAGGAAAGCCATGAAGTATGTCCACCAGGGGCCGGTCAGCGTTGCCTGCTGACCAATGAGTGCTGCGATTATCCCCAGCACCATGAAAGAGATTGACTGGCCGAGGACAAATAGCAGAGAGAACTTTGCAGCTTTCCAGTAGGACTTGTCTTCGCCCTGGTATGCCCCTGATGCCCCGATCATGAGGGGTATCATGCCAAGAACGCAAGGATTGGAAGCCGTGAGAAACCCGGTGAAAAACACCGTAAATGGTGCAATCCAGGGGTTGCTTTGTATTGACTGGAGGAGGGACTCGATCACCACTGCACCCCCAGGGGTTCAGTTTTCTCTTTTATCCAGTTTCTGGCATCATCTACTTCTTCAAGTGAAAATATTCTTCTAGCTACCTCATTTGCTTCTTTGTCGAAGATGATGATGACCGGGATTACTTTCACGTTGTAGAAAGATTTCATTGAATTATCTATAAGAAGGCTGTTTAGAACAGCTTTTCCCTCAAGTTCTTTTTTCAGGTCTTCCATTATGGGGCGGAGTTTTGTGCATGGTTCACAAAGGTCTGCCCCAAGCTCGACGATTGTGACCTCACCTTTTTGAGGTTTTGGAAAATCGGATCCCTTCTCGAAAAAGAGTTTGTACGATAGAAGACCCAGTGCGGCAAGGGCCACTATGACAAGAATGATTGTGTTTGTGATATTGTTTTTCACTGCATTCCTGCTTTCTTGAGCTCACTTACAAGCTCATCCTTTGTTGCGATGCCGGTTTTCCTGAAAGTCTGGTTGCCTGACGAATCAAATACGAATGTTGTTGGAATACCCTGTATCTGAAACTTCTCCACTGCTTCAGGGTCTTCGTCAATGTCGACAATTGTGATCTGGATTTTTCCTTCAAGCTCCTTGCCGATCTCATTGACTGTGTCTGTCATTACTATGCAGGGTTTGCAGGTTGCCCTTCCAACCTTGACCACCATTGGCATTCCAGAATCATTTTTGATCGAAATGGTGCCATTACCAGTTTCCCCCTCACTAACACAAGGAAGATTCCCATTGCTTCCACATGATGCTAGAAAAATGGAGCCTGCAAAAACCGCCAATAAAACAAAGCTTGATAAAATGTTTCTTCTCATTTTTGGCCTCTTTCATTTTCAATACTTATCTTTTTGTTTTCATAGCCTACTTTTAATCCAAGTGATTCTGCTAAAAATCTCATTGGTAGCATTACTCTTCCATTTTGTATGAATGGGATTATTTTGGGGTTGCTGTCGATCTGCTTGTCACCGCCGCTTGTTCTGGCGGTATTTTTCCCGACCCATAGACTCAATGTTTTGCCATTCAGCTGGCAAGTTGTCTTTTTTGATCCCTGGTCCCATGAGACCGAGCCGCCAAAAGGTTCGCAAACATACCTTGCTGGCAGGAATGATTTACCATCAATTATGACTGGTGCAACGTCCATCTCAACAGCAAAAGAATCTCTGCCCAGTTCTTTTTGTCCAACCACGAATGTGATTTTTTCCGGCACTTTATTGAAGAGGGAAATCGTGTTCCCAGAGATTATTGCAATGTTGTCTCCTTGCAGGTCAATCGATTCAATCTTCTTGTCAAGCGTGATATTGCCCTGTTTTGAGCCATCAGCCACAGATATTTTTTCAATCAAGTTGCCTTTTGGGACAAAAATTGTTTCTTCGGAACAGAACAATCTTGTTGTCGGGAAAGAATCCAGTTGTGACAGCCACAATCTTTTGCCTGTCGATATACAGCATGCCTTGCCAAAGAAGTTGGCATCAAAGCAATCTATCGCCAAAGCCGGAGTCGTGACAAAAAACTTGCCTTTTGACGAAACCGCCTGTAAAGAGCCAGTGCCTGTTTCATATTTCCATCTTGGGTTTCCGCTTTGGGCCTCGATTGCAAAAAGATATTTGCCTTCTTGCGCAAGTACCCTGTTCTGGTCGGCAAAAATCCATTCTGGCGAGTCATCCAGGGCAAGTTCCCACTTCTGTTTTCCTGACGATGTGTTGAGGCAATAGAGCTTTTTGTCTGTGGATGCAAAAAACAGGTAATCTTCACCAAGCATTTTCGGGCCTATATTTGGTATTGACTTGAAAGCAGATAGCCAGATTTTTTTGCCATTTTTGGTGTTAACACAGTAGAAATTCCCGTCAGCACACCCAAAAAATAGCATATTGCCAAGGATTGCCAAATCCGTAGTTATGTTCGCCTCTGTCTGGAATATCCAGTTTTTTTGCCCGCCATCTCCAATGGAAGTGACCTGCCTGGCTGTTTTGACAAAAACCGAATCACTACCTGAGGCTATCTGGTTTGGTTTCTGGTCAAGCTTGTATGACCAGGCCAGCTTTCCTGAATAGATGCTGAAAGCATTTACTTGCGAGTTTCCAAGCGCCACAGCTACTCTTGAGCCGATAAAAACGGGTCCGGAGACGATATCTGTTTGCAACTGTTTTTCCCAGACTTGCGACTGTGGAGATGAGGCCCAATCATCGTTTGCTACCAGACCATTGTCAGGTATTCCTGGTTGAAACATCGCGTTTGTATTCACAATGGCAATCACGAGCACAAGTATGGAAAGGAGAATTTTTGTTGTATTCTTCATTATTGGTTTTGTTTTATGAGCTCCGTTATCTGCGATGGAGAGAGCATCCTTCCTGAAGAGACAACTTTTCCATCAATTGCGATTGCTGGTGTTGCCATAACACCCATCTCGACGATTTTCTGTATGTCCTTGATTGGCTCAATTTCAGCATCGATGCCCATCTTTGCAACAGCTTCTCTGACATTTGCTTCGAGGGAGTGGCATTTTGCGCATCCCATTCCTAGCACTTGTATTTTCATCATTTCCTCCTGTTTTGTTATTTTGCATGGACTGATTTTACAATTGAACACCCAGAATCGTTGCTATCACATTTTCCTAGCAGACAAGATATGAATGATTTGACGCACGAAAGTGCCAATTTGTAGACCATTTCATGACCAGTTCTCTCACAATCAACTATTTTGCATGATTTGAGAACCGAGAGGTGTTGTGAAACACATGGTGGCCTGCACTTCATTTTCTGGGCTATTTCAGTGACTGATAAGGGTCCATCTTCGATTAAGGAGATTATTTTGAGCCTCTTTGGGGAAGACAGAGCCGAGAATATGTCTGAAATTTCCTGAAGTTCTCTTTCATTTTCTTCATCCAAATATTTCATGATTTCGAATATATGAAATGTTAGGTTGCATTCAAGTTATTTTTGGGTGAGTTCTAATGAGACTGGGAGACGTTATTTTCCTGGTTTGATCAGGGTGGTGGTTGGTTAAATACGAGGGTGGCTTTTCTGGTTCTGTCGTCCCAAGATATTTTTGCACCAAACGTTTCACCAATAATTCTTGGCGGGATGAATGTCCTGCCATTTTTTATCTCTGGGGGAGAAGCCAGTTTTACCGTGTCTATGGAGCCATCGGCCCTTTCCACTATGGCATTCTGGTAGTCCACTATGAGCCTTAGTGTTGTTCCAGCCAGCGTAAACAATACCGTTTTCAGCTCTTTTACCCATTCCGTCTGTGCTTTGTAGAAATAACCAAGTGGGTCCCCTATATATCTGATTGGAACCATAGTGCTGCCATTTTTGGAAACATAAGGCGGAGCATCCATTGGTAGAGATCTTCCATTCACAATGTACTGCTTTGATCCTATTGAAAATTCTATCTTGCATTCGGGTATGTGCATTGTTTTTACAGTAATTTTTAGCGTAATTGGCGTCGAGCTTATCATGGTGTTGATAGATGCTGTATATTGTTGATTTGGCCAGAATGTTGAAGGTGAGATCGTGCATATGTATAGCCATGAATTACCTTTGTTTTTGACAAAGCGCGGGTTTGAAAGCCACGAGGTTGAAAGTATTGGTTTTATGCCCTCCTTCAAATCATTGTCGCCGGAGTTTAGTATCTGGAAGACCGCTTCTTTTGGTTTGTCCACAAAACAGTCCTGGAAAACAACTTCTACTGAGGAGTTAACTATGCTCGGTCTTGCAGGTTGGGGAACAACATTGATTGTTACTGGCAGTGTGACTGGATTGGCAATTGTTTTCTGGTCCCCGATCTGGATTGTTGCCGCATATTTCCCTATGGGAAGGTTCTCAGTTGAAGCAGTCACTGATATTTTTATGCTTTTTTTCCCTTCAGAGAGGGTTGCTGATTGTGGAGAGCATTCGAGCCAGTTTTCGGAGGGTTTGAAATCAAGAGTTGCCATTGATCCTTTTGCCAGGCTTACAGTAAACTCTCTCAAATTTTTTCGTCCTCTGTATGTGTCCATGAAATCAATTTGGGAGCTTGAGACTTGTATTCTTGGCAAATCAGGCGCAAAAGTTGCTTTTACTTCAATGGTTTGTATTCCGGCGTTGGTTTCAATACTTATAGTGCCTGAATACTCTGTCTCCCTGATGTCTTTGATATTAGAAGAACTTGCTTTTACTGTTAATTTTGTTTCTCCAGAAGTTTTGAACTCCGACTTGTCGACTGAAAGCCATAGTTTCGACTGTTCATCCACCAGGATTTCACCGACAAGTGGCGGGTCGCCAGGACCATTATTACTAATGACAATATCCTTTTGTCCTGCTGTGCCGAATTTTATGGTACCAAAATTGATTTGGGTTGGTGAAACCATTAGCTGTGGCCTGGCGCCCTCAAAACGGTAAATTTTGCCCGACCTGGAGGCCACAAACATATATCCGCCAGCTATCACCGGTTGTGTGAGGGAGCCACCCTTGATCTCAATACCACTGTCATTGGTTTGATTGATTGTGAATGTATCAAGATCAATTGTATACAGGCTTCCCTCTCTGGCAGGATTTTCTTCGCTGTCAAGCGATGCAGTGCAAACATAGAGGTATTTGCCTGCCGAGGTTGCTTGCGCAAAAATTGGATTTTTCAAATCTATCATTCCGGCCGATTTCATTGTTCCCAGGTCTATTCTGTACAAGTTGCCATCGTCTGCGCCTGCATAAATCTGGTCATCCACAACGGTTGGCGTTGCCCAGAAAGTTGGCCTCTGTGTTCTCCTGTCGGGGCTTGTCCTGAAACTTACAATTTGCCCGATATTACTTCCGCCTATTGTTATTCGGTGCACAAAACCTTTTGAGGAACCAAAAATCGCATATGTTTTTCCTTGTGATTCAGTAATACATGATGATGAAGTTATTGATATGTCATCTCTTGTTGATGGCTGGGCATTTATGATCTGCTTGCCGGTTTTTCTGTTGTATGCAAAAAAACTCCCCGAATCATCGCCAAAAACAATGAGATCTTTCAACGCAGATGGCGAAGTTGTTATCTTTCCTTTTGCCTTGAATGAATCTGTTATTCTTAATTCGGCAAGATCGAAGGCATAGACATTTCCTGAATCGGAACCAATGTAACAGGTATTGTCGTATATGGTTGGCGACGAAGTGATTGGTGTTCTCTCCCCGCCTGCATCAACAAGTTTTTTTGGGAAAATACCCCTGAAATAGACTATGTTTCCAAGATAATCTCCAACCACGACTGTTTTTTCTTCATTTCCTCCCCAGATGGCAGGACTCCCAACCACTCCTGGCTCTGGTACATCCACGGCATTGAAAGTTTGTTCTAGGAGAAGGTTCCCGGTAAATATGTCATACTGTCTGAGAGTTCCCTCTTGCCTATTGCCACTCCTTTTGTCGTAAAAACCCTGTTGGACAATATATAAAACTCCATCTTTTACGACCGGTGTTCCCAGCCCACCGAGATTTGAAAGTGATACGTCCCAGGACCCCTTTTTGCTTTCACTAAAAGGTAGCGTGAAAGGGAGATAATTATCCTTGCTTATACCACTTTTAAGATTGTCATGCCCTATCATTGGCCACCAGTCGAAAGATGGTTTGGCAAGTGATATACCCGTTGCAAAGAGACATGAAATAACTGCTAATAGAAGAAAGTTTCTTCTCATTTTGGTTCCAGGTTAAACTCCACTGTTGTGGTTTTGCCAGGCTCAACTTTTACAGATTTCGTCTGCATCTTGTATCCACTTTTGTCGACGCGGATTATATACGTTTTTGCGGCCACTTCCCTTATGTATGGTTCCTTGGGACTTGTGAAAATCCTGTCCGAGAACTCAATGTTGTCTATGTATACAATGCCTACCACATTGCATGTCACCTTGAGGATGCCTGAGGAAATCTGGAATTTGACTGAGTTTCTTCGCCCTGGTTCGATCTGGACATCTTTTGTCTGGTCGGGGAAATCTTTTAGCCTGTATACAACCTTGTGTTTGCCCGGTGCAAGCTCCAGTGAAAGGCTTGTAATATTTTGCTGGGTTTTTCCGTCAACAATGAAAGAGCCCCATGGGACATTGACGCTAAGATCAAGAAACCCGTTTTGCTTGGGTTTCGTTTCTACTGGCGGTTTCTTTTCCTGCTCTGGCGGTTTTTGCTGTATTGCGACCAGTGGATAGCTCAAATCAAGGGTTTTGGTTGTCACAAGTTTTATCTCGTCGTTTATATCGTTAAAACCGCCCATTTGTATCTTTATCTGGTAGACGCCATTCGGAAGTTCTATTTTTATTGGTGTTTTGCCCTTGTAGTTCTGGTTTATCAATACAATTGCGCCTTTGATGTCATTGCCCTTTTCGTCTTTGGTGCTTATTGAAATTTTTGAGCCAGGCGTGGACTGTTTGAATGTCAATTCAATTTCAGAATCATTTTTTGATGTCACAGCTGTGTCCATGTACGTTTCGGCAACATTACCGGAGACCATCATTGAGTCATTGAGCACAACAGGCGCTTCATTCAATGGCTTCTCCGAGCCATTTTCTTTCAGAGTTTTTTCACCTTTTTTGAGCTCGATTGTCTTGTCTGGGGTCCAGTATGTCAGCTTTCCGGATTCCCTGTCCCATTCGGTCTGAGCTTTTGTCCCTGATGCAATTGTTTCAACAGGCACAAAGATTTTTCCATTGATTTTGACGGCATTCTCGACCTTTGAGTTCGGATCGTTGGGGATTTCATCCGAACTGATCAACCTGATTGCTTTGTTGCCAAGATTGCCTTTTATTACCCCAACATTGAAGCTTGTCTCCTCATTTTCTTTGAGATCGTTATCTCTTGTGTATTGTACGCCAAGCTTTATTTCATAAACACCTATGGGCATTGTGAGGTTGGAATATATTGAGAGGACCCAATTTTCACCCTCGTTTTCCATTTGCTTTTCAAGCTTTACTGACAATCCATCCGGAGACTTACTTATTGTGGCTTCTATATCTTTTGTTCCAGGTGGTGTTGCAAGCGGAATCTGGTATTGCACAAGTTCGCCCTGGGCAACCAGAAAGTCTGGTTCCAGTGGTTTTGTGCAACCCCTTGATAGCCAGATACCTGAAGATATGGCAATAATCCCTGCGACTGTGAGGGCTATTGTCATGGTTTGTTTTCTTCTTGCCCGTGTTCTAAAAGTTGATTGCGGAGAAGAAAGGGCTATCTGAGTGAGTTTGGTTTTTCTATAGGCGTCCCTTTCAGATTGGGTCATCCCCAAATCTTCGGAAACTGCCCTCAATGCTGCGGCCAGCTCTTGGGGGGTTTGAAACCTGTCGGCAGGATTTTTTTCAAGACATCTGAACATCAAGGACAGCAGAGAAGCTGGAATGCCCCTTTCTTTGGCTTCGGGGGGTATCTTTGGTTGTTTGTGTCTCTGCATTTCGATTACTTCAACAGGCGATGGCGCATCAAAAGGCAACTTGCCAAACAGCATTTCATAAATGACGATGCCGGTCGAGTATATGTCAGACCTTATGTCGACTTCCCTTCCATCAGTCTGCTCTGGCGACATGTACTGGAGTGTTCCCAGGAAGTCAGAAGACCTGGTCATGCTTGGGAGGTCCTCGCCCTTGCTTATTCCAAAATCGAAGAGCTTGATGTTGCCTTCGGAAGATATTTTGATGTTGGAGCTTTTTATGTCCCTGTGGACAACTCCTTGATCGTGCAGGTCACCCAGTACCTCTGCAATTTGCATTGTGAGGTCAACAACTGTTGGAACTGGAATCCTTTCTTTCCCTTGAGCTATCTCCTCGAGTGTTTTGCCATGGAGGTATTCTAGAATAAGGAAGTACTCTCCAGTTGACTCCTCTTTGCCAAAATCATGTATTTTGACAACATACCTGCTGTTTATTTTTGAGAGTATCTGGGCTTCTCTCAGAAACCTTCTTTCGAACTTTTCCTTATTTGGAAGCCCCGAGAAATTGGGTATTTTTGCCACGACAATCTCGTCTGTGGCAAGATTTTTTGCCAAGTGAACAGTTGCCATTCCACCAGATGCCAGAGGTTCAAGCAATTTGTATTTCTTGACTATAACCCTGTTTTCCAAAGGTTTCCTCCAATAAAAATCCTAGTTTTTCTTTATTCTTGAAAACACCAGATAAACTTTTCCTATCCTGATAACGTCCCCGTCATCAAGCTTTGTGGGGGTTTTTGGGGAGAGCATTCTTCCATTCAGATAGGTAAAATTTGTTGAGCCAAGATCTTCAATTATGTATGAGTCGCCTTTTTTTGTCACACAGGCGTGCCTTCTTGATGTTACCATCTCCTTGTCGAAATTAGTAAGGTCGATCTCAGGAACTATCCCTGCCAATTTGTCAGCTCTGCCTATCAGATATTCGTTTTTGCCATCAAGGATGAACTGGTGCTCGTCATTAAGTGCTAACCTTCCAACCATCTCCACCTGTGTTTTGATGGCAGGATGCGATGAAGTTACAGTGCTTGGAGGGTGCGGGAACCTTATCAGGTTCGGGTTCTGGAGGACATTTTCAAAATGTTCATCTTTCTGCTCGAGCTTTGCTCCGCACGATTCGCAACACAAAACACCACCAAGGTTTGCTCTGCCGCAAACGGGACATTCGATCATTTTACCTCCATCCTCGAATTATACATCATAAAGAGCTGTTGTAAACGGAGTGGCCCTATTTTATGCCGAGCTTGATCTTGGAAATGGCATTTCTTCTGTCTGAAGATATGATATGAGTGTATCTCATCGTGGTTTGTGCGCTTTTGTGTCCGACCACAGATTGGACAATTGCTACAGGAACTCCCTGCCTGACGAGTTCGGTTACAAACGTGTGCCTGAGTGTATGTGTGGAACCTTCAAGCCCAAATTTTCCAAGGATTTTCTTGGTAATCAGCCAGAGACCTTCATTGCTGAGCCTTTTTCCTTTTGCAGAAAGAAACATTGGGTCAAGGTTGTCCCTGCGTGTACCAAGGTAGCGAGAAAGCGCAACACAGACTTCATCGCCGACCTCGACAATCTGCTGGTCGCCACCTTTTCTTGTGACCATGATGGTTTTCGATTCTTCATTGTAGTTTTGCCTGTTCAGGCCAACCAGCTCGCTTCGCCTGATTCCAGTTCCCAGCAAAAGGCTTATGATCGCCAGGTCCCTTTTGGCCGGGTTTACCCGAAAACTTTCCAGTCCATGGGTTGCTTCTTCTTGAGTGGCGCCATTTGATTCAAGCCATGAAATATGGTTTTTGAAAGCTTTTTTTCTGCTGTTACCTTCAAAAAAAGATTTTTGCAGTTCCTGATTGTTTATGAATCGGGCCACACAAGCAGATGATTTTTGGTCCAGCAGGATTTTTTTGTTTTCATGGAGAGAGATGGCTTTGTTCCTGATGTTTATTTTTGAAACAGAAAGTGAGGATATTTCTTCCATGCTCAATCCAAGCATTCTCAGAAGAATAAAAAATGAATCCGGGCCAGGCTCTGATTCATAGATAATTTTTTGGATTTTCTTTTGCGTATCATTTTCTTTCTCAGCCTCAAGGCAGAGCTCTTTTATCAACTTTCGAAACTGGTTTGCAAGCAAAAATTTTGGCACTTTCTGGGTCTGCTTGGGTGGATCAATTGTTTCGGCAGGGTTTGACGGTATGTATCCTTCCCTGTAGAGGAACCTGAAGAACGTTTTGATGCAAAAAAGCGTTCTGGCCCTTGTGTGTGATGAATTGTCCTGGTTGAGTTCTGTGAGAAAATCTCTTATGTGCAATCTTTTGCACTCTGGAATGGTGATGTCGTTTTGGCCAAGGTAATTGAAAAAGCGGGAAAGTTCCCAGTGGTAAGCTTTTACTGAATTCGGGCTTTTGCCCAGCTCTTTTCCGAACCATGAAAGAAATGCCTTAAGATAAGGGTTTTCTTTTTTTTGCGCTTTTGTTTTATTTTGAACAGGAGCCATCGCTACAGCCGGTGCTCCCGGATGTGAGCTTTCCTTGTCCACCGTGATCCGGATGCTTCAGGTAGCCAAGCATTGATATTCTCTTTTTTGTTTTTTCGTAGCCACATTTTGGGCAGGATGGTGTTCCTTCTTCTATCTTTACTGTGAACACTTCGAAGTCGTGTCCGCATTTTGGGCAAGTGTATTCATATATAGGCATGGTGATAATTTACTATTCATTTTCAAAAATATTGTCAAGTGGCATTTCGATTGCTCCATCGTTAAAAAGGTCTTTAATGACCTTCATTTTTCCGTGTTCAACCAATTTTAATGTTCCGAAAGACACGGCCTCGGAGACGATTTTTGCCATCAAATCAAGATCATGCTCTTTTCCAGTTATCTGTTTCAGGGAAATTGCATAAGAAGGGGTTTTGTTGTTTACATTCAATCCCACGCCAACCAGAACATATCGGAGCTGCCCGGAAACAATTGATGACTGGCAAAGTATTCCACAGAGCTTTTTCCACTCGCCATTACAGTCAAAAAGCAGGTCGTTTGGATATTTGATTGTCGCGTTTATGCCCACTCTCTCCAGAAGAGCTTTCTTTATTACCAATCCTGATGCCAGTGCGATATAAGGAACAAGGTCCAGAGGAACCTCGCGGCGCAGAATTATTGTTGTCCAGAGCCCGCCGATGGACGAAGCCCATGTTTTTCCCTGTCTCCCCCTGCCAGCAGTCTGGTCTTCGGCAACAATGACAGTCATGTCCTCGGTGCCTTTTTCGGCCAGCTCTTTTGCCACATCCTGGGTTGACGAGCAGATGGGGATTTTTATTGTCCTCACACAAACCATTCTAGAACATGTTGCAATTTTTGCTATGCTCTTCTCGATAATGGAACTCAAGGATTTTATTTACGAACTCCCCAAGGAGCTAATCGCCCAAAAACCCTCAGATGTCCGTGATATGTCGAGACTGCTTGTCCTTGACAGGTCGACAGGAAGTTTGAAGGAAGGTATTTTCAGGGACGTCCTGGCATATTTTAAGAGGGGAGACGTTCTTGTTCTGAATGATACAAAAGTCATTCCTGCCAGGATTTTTGGCAAAAAACCTACAGGCGGGAACGTGGAAGTATTTTTGCTTAAATGGGAGGCCCCTTCGACATGGAAATGTCTTGTAAAGCCTGGCTCGAGGCTTAAAGAGGGGGCCGAGGTAATCATTGATGGACACAGGGCCATTATTATGGAAAGAACATCCGACGGCGGCAGGATTGTGAAGTTCGAAATGGAGGACGAGAAAATCCTGGAACTTGGGAAAATACCGTTTCCTCCGTATGTCCACAATGAAAAAATTGATCCTGGCAGATACCAGACGGTGTATGCAAAGGTCCCGGGGGCTGTTGCTGCGCCTACTGCCGGTCTTCATTTTACAGAACAACTTTTGCAGGAGCTTTCATCTAGGGGTGTTTCAATTGTAAAAGTCACCTTGCATGTTGGAATTGGTACATTCAGACCGGTGAAAACGAACAATATTGATGAACACAAGATGGAATTTGAATGGTACAGTGTTTCAGAGGAAGCAGCCTCGACCATCAATTCAGCCAAAAAAACAGGGGGCAGTATTTTTGCCTGTGGAACGACTGTTGTGAGGACGCTGGAATCTGCATCTGATAAAGATGGTCTTGTTGTGCCTGGTTCAGGAGAAACGAACCTTTTTATAAAGCCTGGATACAACTTCAAAATTATTGACCATCTGATAACAAACTTCCATCTCCCGGGGTCAACGCTGCTTCTTCTGGTTTCGGCGCTTGCCTCAAGAGAAAAGATATTCGGAGCCTATGAATACGCCATTGAAAAGCGTTTCAGATTCTACAGTTTTGGCGATGCGATGCTTATTCTTTAGGAAGCCGCTTCTTTCTCTCGAGTGAGGACGGAATTCCCATATCGCTCCTGTATTGTGCGACGGCCCTTCTTGAGAGCTTGATTGAGAGCTGTTTGCCGATTTCATCTGCGATTTCCTTGTCAGTAAGGCACCCCTTTGCGCAAATCTCTTTTACCATTTCCCTCACTGTCAGATTTGAAACCATGGTCTTGCCATTGCTGAAGCCACCTGTGAAAAAATGCTTTAACGGGTAGGTGCCCTTTGCTGTTAATACATACTTTGAATTGATAGCCCTTGATATTGTTGATGGGGAAAGTTTTAGCTTGTCAGCGATATCTTTTAGTGTGAGCGGCCTGATTTCGGTTGTCGGGCCCTTGAAAAATTCCCCCTGGACCTTGGATACCTCGGTCACTATTCTCATCATGTTTTTTTTGCGCTGGTCAATGGCTCTTATAAGCCATTTGGCCTCTTGCATTTTGTCTTTAAGATAGTTTGAGGTTTCATCATCTTCATGATTATCTTTCAGTATTTGGGCGTATTCCTGGTTTATTACTATATTTGGAATACCGTCCCTTAGTGGAAGCACCTGGAGTTGGTCGCCGAGTGCCCTGACTTGTATTTCAGGTGTTATGTAGTCTGCCTTTGGGGCGTAATTGGCTCCTGGTGACAGGGAGTATTTCGCAATCCTGTCCCACAATTCGCCAATTTTTTCAGTAGATACGTTGAGGTTCTGGGCTACCTCGCCTATTTTTCTCCTCTTGAGGTTTTGGTAGTGTTCCATAACCAGGGATATTGCAATTTTTCTGTCTTCTTCATCATCCAGGTCATGCTTGATTTGCAACACCAATGCTTCTTGGGGGTTTCTGGCACCGACACCAGGTGGAGCAGCTTCCTGAATGCAATTTAGAACTTCCTCTACAGTCCCTTCCGGAACTTCAAGCTGGTCTGCAACTTCTTCTATCGAGCAGAGCAGGTATCCGTCATCGTCAATGTTTCCAATGAGGAATTCTTTTATGGTTGCTTTTTCCTCATCATCAAATGACAGTTGGGGTTCTTCCATTAAAATGTCATACAGGGTCTTTTCATGAGATTTTATCTGTTCTTCTGAAAAAAGTCCTTCGGCATCTGTTGCCCTTGTCTTGTACTCGATGCGATCGCGGATTTCTGCCTCCGGATCTGGCTTGTATGGTTCTTCTTCCAAAATAGGGTTTGATGCCAGATAACCCTGGATTGTTTCCCTGAGGTCGGCGGCTGGCATCGAAAGAATTTTTAATGCTTCATGGAGTTTGAGGACTCCCCTGAGGTTTGTCTTGAGTTTGATAGTGCCTGATACACGAACTGATTGACTGGGCATTGCTACTTCTTTCTTCCTTTAAAGATGATTTTTGACAAAACCCTTGAAAGTTTCTGCACTGAATGTCTTGCAAGGCCATCATCGATGGTTGCAAGATCTTCGGTCAGAAGGTTCTCTATCAGGGCCATGTCTTCTGGGCTTGCATATAAGGGAGATGCGTTTGATTGGCTATATTTTTCCAATACTTCTTCTGGGAGTGGAGTGTTGCTGGAAATTACCATATCAAAAATGTCGGCATTTGTATGTTTTTTGATGGCTTCAAGATGATCAAGAATTGTGTAATCATTCGTTTCGCCTGATTCAGTCATCACATTTGCCATAAAAATCTTCTTTGCTTTTGAGTTTATCATTGTGTCAACAATTGGTGCAAGAAGGAGTGTTGGCATTATTGATGTATAGAGACTTCCTGGGCCAACAATAACAAAATCTGCTTCAGCGATGGCCTCTATGACCCTGACGTATGGCTTGGCATAGGGTGGGTTAAAGAAGACATTTTTTATTGGTTTGTTGATTTTTGGAATGTTGGCTTCACCGGAAACAACAGTGCCATCTTCATACTTTGCGCAAAGTGAAACGTCATCAATCGTGAAAGGAATAACCGTGCCTTTTGTTGCCATGAGCTTCGAGAGCCTGAACACTGCTTCTGTAAAATCGCCTTCGGTGTCAGTGAGTGCTGCAATGACAAGGTTGCCCATTGAATGTCCGGCGAGGGAAGAGTCCTGTCCTGTAAATCTGTATCTTATGATTTTGTCGAACAATGGCTGATCGGACAATGCAAGGAGACACTGCCTTATATCTCCGGGCGCTAGCATTGAAAATTCCTGCCTCAATTTTCCGGTTGAACCACCAGAATCGGCGACTGTGACAACGGCTGTGACCGAGGTGCCGATTGATTTGAGTGCCAGAAGAACTGGATGGATGCCTGTGCCACCACCGAGAACAACGACCTTGGGGCCACTGCTTTTGGTAATTTTTGTGGAAGGCTGGCCAACTATCCTGAGCATCGAGATTATCGACTGGATCAGGGAAGATACGGCAATAGCAGTGCCGACACCTATCATCAACCACCCAATAACAGGCAGGAACCAGGATGGGAGATTGGTATTATCGGTAATTCTGGCAAACAGCTCGCCGATCCAGCCCATTATCCTTTGGGAACCCGAGGCCCAATCGAGAGTCAGTATCCCAAAGGAAATGATCATTCCAGCAAGAAGTGTCAGGAGGAACCACCTCTTCACGCCTGCACCAGGGCGATAGACAATCCTAACGAGCTCTTTGGTTGTCATTGCTTGTCTTTGTCCCTATGAACCACGGTTACATCATAGCCTTCCTGCTTTAACCTGTTGGCCATTTCAGAGGCTATTACCACAGAGCGATGCTTTCCGCCTGTGCAGCCGAATGCAACGGTGAGATGGCTTTTGCCCTCTTTTGCAAGATATTGCGGGAGGAGGAATTTGAGAAGGTTTGTAAATTCCAAAAGAAAATTTTGTGCCGATTCGTCCGAGAGAACAAAGTTTGCTATTTTCACATTTGTTCCATCGAGTTCCCTTAAAGATTCATCGTAATAGGGATTGTTGATAAAACGGACATCCATGACAAGATCAGCCTCAGATGGCACACCATACCTGAATCCAAAGGACAGAAAAGTTATCGTGAGATTGGCTTTGCCACTTTTTATTGTGTATATCTTTGATATTCTGACCTTCAAGTCCTGTGGGGTGAGTGCTGAGGTGTCAATTATTTGTGTAGCGATCTTTTTGAGCGATCTAAGCAAGAGTCTTTCCCTTTGAATCGCATCAAAAATGCTTCCATTGGTGTCCGAGTTTAAGAGTGGATGCTTGCGCCTGGTTTCCTGATATCTGCGGATGAGTGTGTCAGTATTTGCTTCAAGATAGAGCACACCAACATCTACGCCACTTGCAGAAATGGTGTCTATTTGCTCTTTGAGTGTATCGATGTAGTTTTCTTCTTCCGGGAGCCGGAGCGTTACTGCCATGTGTTCCATATTGTCCTTGGCATCAATGCCAAGGCTGACAAATTTTGAAAGAAGCTCGAGTGGAAGGTTCTCGACAGTGAAATAACCAATATCCTCAAAGGCTGCTAAAGAGCGTGATTTGCCTGCGCCTGATAAGCCACAGACTATTATCAAAGTTCTATTCATCAGGACAGGGGCTTATGTTAACATGGTGGCCCCCGTCCTGCAAGTCTTATGCCACAAAAAGATGGTTATTTTTCTTTAGTGAACAGTTCTTTTATTGCGCCCAGCGAAGAGAGCATTCCAGTGGCCTCATAGGGAATGAAGACCTTGTTTGCTTGTCCATTGGCTATTTCGCCAAGTGATTCGAGGTATTTTACCGCGAGGACTTTTTCATCAATACCCGATTGCTTGATTGCGTCAAGATACATCTTTATCGAGCCCGATTTTGCTGTCCACAGGGTTTCCCAAGCTTTTGCCTCACCCTCTGCCTTGAGGATGTCTGCCTGCTTCTGCCCTTCTGCTTCGAGTATTTTGGACTGCTTGAGGCCCTCTGCTTCAAGTATCCTGGATTGCTTGATGCCTTCAGATTCTAGGATTACAGCCCTTTTATCCCTCTCGGCCTTCATCTGTTTGGTCATGGCGTCAACGATTTCCGATGGTGGCTCAATGGATTTCAGCTCTATCCTGTTGACCTTTACACCCCATGGATCGGTTGCTTCATCGATGATTGCCCTAAGTTCTGTATTAACCTGAGTTCTAGAGGTAAGCAACCTGTCGAGGTCAAGGTCACCGATGATGTTTCTTATCGTTGTCATTGAGAGTTTCAGTATGGCCTGGTTGAGGTCGATTATTTCATATATGGCCTTTACCGGGTCTGTAATGTAGTAGTAAATTACAGTATCGATCTCTGCTGAGACGTTGTCTTTTGTGATGACTGATTGCGGTGGGTAATCCAGCACCTGTTCCCTGAGGTCAACCTCTGCTCTTACCGAGTCAATGAATGGGATAAGAACGTGGAGCCCAGGCCTGAGGGTCCTTGAATAACGCCCGAGTCTTTCAACTATCATCACTTTTGATTGGTGGACCATTCTTACCGATCTGATGATTGTTGACAGTACAAAAATAATTACGAAGGCTAAAATAATGTAACCAATTACGCTCTCTGTGGTCATTTGTACAATTCCCTCCAATTTATATTTAAAAAATGATTTTTTCTAATCTTCATCGTCATATATGGCTTTGTCGAAGGCCATATTAGAACCAAACCAAAAACCTAGAAAGATTGCCGAAAGTAATGTGATTATCCAGAAAAATTTTTTCATTTTGTTTCCTTTGATCTTACGATGACTTTTACACCCTCAATCCTTTGTATTATTACAATGGTTCCTTCAGGTATTGACTCGTCATCGTCTGACCTTGCCGACCAATCCGTTCCCCTTATTTTTACAATACCCTCACCCCTTCGATTGTCAATCTTGAAAGTTACTATTCCTTCCTGGCCTTTAAGTGCATCGACATTTGTTTTTATCTCCTGGTGTCCCCCAAAAATGACCTTCCTTACTATTGCCTCAGAAAGAAGTACTAAAAGGAGTGATATTAAAGAAAATGCGAGTATTTGCCCTGGAATGCCAAGACCAAAAACTGACAGAATTGCAGTTATTACAGCAGCGATAGCCAGCCATATCGTATAAAAATTCACCGTTGCTATCTCGATGATTCCAAAAATAAGCGCCACAATCAACCACATCTGCCATGTAAACCAGATCATTAAACCTCCTTAAGCCCTTTGACACCAACATGATAAATTCGTTTTTACAAATCTTTTCCTAGATTCTAGGTTCCAAATCTCTCTTTTCAAGGTTGCCTTTAGACTCCATTTACATAGAATGGACTTGGAGGAATCAATGAAAACCGTAACTTCAGCCCAGATGAGAGAGATTGACGAACAAACATCCGCAAGGTTTGGCGTTCCATCCATGCTTCTTATGGAAAATGCCGGGGCTTCTCTTTGCGATATTGCCATGAGCGAATTTTCAACAAAAAGTCCTGTGATTGTTTGCGGAAAAGGTGGCAATGGTGGTGATGGTTTTGTTTGCGCAAGACACCTGGCCATGGAGGGTATCCAAACAAAGGTTTTTCTACTCTGCAAATCCGAAGAATTGACAGGTGACCAGGCAATCAATTTCGGGATTCTGGCGAAGGGATTTTCTGGTTTTATAGAACTCCATGTTGGCGAAACTGATCAAAACCTTGGAAAATTGTCACAAGCTGTTAAAAAAGCTGATTTAATAATAGATTGCCTGTTGGGAACCGGGCTTTTGGAAGCTCCAAAAGGAGCGATTGCCCAGGCAATCGAACTTGTAAATTCTGTCAATCTTCCAGTCCTCTCCTGCGATATACCAAGCGGTGTCGATGGTTCAACCGGTAAAGTACCGGGTCTTGCTGTACAGGCCGATGTTACATGCACTTTTGGCTTGCCAAAGATTGGCCACCTGCTTTATCCGGGTGCTTCAATGGTGGGAAAGCTTTTGCTTACAAATGTTGGATTTCCAAAAGTTCTACTCGATGATCCGTACATAGAGGCCAATGTTTTGACAGCGCAAGAGGCATCGTGGCTCTTGCCTGAAAGAACACAGTCAGGCCATAAGGGGTCTTTTGGCAAAATCCTGATTGTTGGGGGGTCTGCAGAATTCCCAGGGGCACCGATTCTTTCAGGGCTTGGCTCATTACGTGGTGGCTCTGGCCTGACAACTGTTATTGTGCCTGAATCTATATACCAAAGCGTTGCTGGAAGATATCCGGAAATGATCGTAAAAGGGGCGCCTTCCGATGAGTATGGCGCATTTTCCGAACATGCCGCAGAGCATGTCCTAAAAGCAGCTTTCGATGCGAGTTGCATAGTTATTGGTCCAGGCCTTTCAAGGGCCCCAGGCCTTTCCCATTTCATTGGGGAAGTGCTTGGGAAGATAGAAATCCCTGTAATAGTTGATGCGGATGCATTGAATGTGCTGTCAAAATCTCCAGGATCACTTCTTTTAAGGGCGGAGCATGGCTGGCCAACAATCTTGACGCCACATTGGGGCGAGGCCGGAAGATTTGGCACTGCTGCAAGTGATGTTACAACTGACCCGATTGCTACTGCCAGAAGATTTTCAAATAGATATGGTTCTATTACAGTGCTCAAATCTGCCAGGACAATAATTGCGTCCCCATCTGGCCAGTATTACATAAATACAACTGGCAACTCGGCCTTGTCAAAGGGTGGCTCTGGCGATGTTCTTTCAGGTTTTATAGCTTCCCTTGTTTCGCAGGGTCTTTCTCCTTTCGATGCCAGTGTTTTGGGTTGCCATCTTTTTGGGTTTGCTGGTGAGATGACCTCAAAAGAGCACACCGAGTATGGAACCATGTCAACGGATGTTGCCAATTCGATCCCGAAAGCGATCCAGGAGGTACTTAGCCAATGAAAACCGCCATAGTGGGGAAAATCATACCGCTCGTCCCAACAATGCCTGAAGAGTTTGATGGATATGTGATCGTAGAGGAAAACCAGATAATAGATGTCGGCATAGGACAGCCGGATGGCTATTTTGACAAAGTTGTAGATGGACCAAAACAGGTGGTTATTCCTGGGCTTACAAACACTCATACCCATGCGGCCATGTCAATGTTTAGGGGAGTGGCAGACGATCTCCAGCTCCAGACCTGGCTTGAAAAAGAAATATTTCCCAGAGAAGACAAGCTGACCGATGAGATCGTTTATTGGGCAACAAAACTTGCCATAGCAGAGCTTCTTTTGGGTGGCGTAACCTGTTTTGCCGATATGTACTTCTTTATGGATGAAGTGGCCAAAGCCGTCTCGGAGACTGGAATAAGGGCTTGTCTTTCAAAGGGACTGGTCAGCTCCTCCGGAGAAAAAGAAATAGAAGTAGGCAGGGCATTTTGTCAAAGATGGCAAGGCCAGGGGAAAGGCAGGATACATACGATGCTTGGCCCCCACGCAATCTACACCTGCCCTCCTGCATACATGGAAAAAGTTGTTAGGGTTGCTTCTGACAGGCATATCCCAATCCACATGCATGTTTCTGAAACGAAAAAAGAGGTTTCGGACTGCATTTCCAAAAATGGTGGAACACCAGTTGCTGTTTTAAACAAACTTGGAGCGTTTGAGGTCCCGTTCATTGCCGCCCATTGCGTTCATCTTGAAGATGAAGACATGGAGATAATGGCAAAAAAAGGCGTTGTTCCTGCCTTAAACGTAAGTTCAAACTTCAAGCTTGCCTCTGGTATGCCAAGGGTTGAAGCCATGGAAAAAGCTGGTTTAAGGATGACAATTGGGACTGATGGCCCTGCCAGCAATAATGACCTTAACATGTTTGAAGAAATGAGATGGACAAGTTTCTGTGCGAAGGTCACTGGTAATCCACAATCTGTTCCTGCTTACAGGGCCCTTGAAATGGCAACCAAAAATGGTGCGCATGCGATGGGCTGGAAAAACCTTGGGATAATTGCACCAGGACAGATCGCTGATATTGTGATACTCGATTATTCATCACCAAGACTGAATCCTGTATATTCCTGTCTTTCACACGTTGTTTACGCTGGAGACCCAAGTGATGTCATGCATGTAATGGTTGATGGTGAATTTGTAGTTTGGAACAGAAAAATAACAACCTTTGATGTCCAGGAAACAATAGAAAAAGTCAACGAATTTGCAAAGGGTTTTGCCTGATATGATTGGCATCATAGGTGGCTCTGGTATCTATGACATCCCATGGATTGAGAATGCAGTTGAGCTGATTGCAGAGAATGAATATGGTGAAGCAAAGCTGAAAAAAGGTCATGTTGGCTCTCTCGAAATTGTTTTTCTTGCAAGACACGGCAGGACACATTCAATACAGCCTGCGGCAATAAATTACAGAGCAAACATCAAGGCCCTATACGATTCTGGTGTGAGAAATATTTTCTCAACTTATGCAGTAGGGGGAATAAATCCAAAGTTTAAACCAGGTGATTTTGCCATAATTGGACAGTTTATTGATTTTACATGGGGGCGTAATGGCACCTTTCATGACAAGCCTGGCTCCGTTGTCCACACCGATATGTCAGAGCCTTACTCTAAAAAATTGTCAGAGGTACTGAAGAACTCGCTTCAGAAACTTGGCCAGCGTTTTTATGAAAACCAGGTTTATATTTGTACTCAGGGGCCAAGGTTTGAAACGCCCGCTGAAATAAAAGCATATTCAATTATTGGGGCAGATATTGTAGGAATGACAGGTTGTCCAGAAATTGCCTTGGCCAGAGAATTTGGGATAAATTTTGCTTCGCTGGCAGTGATAACAAACCTGGCTGCCGGAGTCAGCACTGCCCTAATTTCACACCAAGAAGTGCTTGACATCTTTAACGCGAGAATGGAGATCATCTCGGAAGTCCTAAGATTGTCTTGTCTTGGTGTATCGACCATCTGATAAGAAGGAGGTCAAGATTATGGAAGAAGAATCAGCATTTTCAAGGGAAGAACTTTCATGGCTTCTTGCTCAGTCAAAAATTCCAAGGCCGTTGGTCTTTGAAGACAGTATCTTGAAAATATTGGACCAGCGCGCTTTGCCTGGCAAAATTGTCTACGTTAACGTTGATAATTGGGAAGAAGTTGCACTTGCGATAAAAAATATGATGGTCAGGGGTGCTCCCATGATAGGGATAGCAGGTGCCTATGGAATGGCACTGGCAGTCATGAAAGACCCAGGGAACATTGAAAAAGCCGCCATTGAACTAAAAAAAGCAAGACCAACTGCAGTAAATCTCCCGTGGGCAGTTGATAGAGTATTGGGAATTGCAAGAAGCGACCTTACAAAAGCAATTGAGGAAGCCAAGAAAATTGAAGTTGAGGACCACGAGAAGAGCTTTCTGATTGCCAAGAATGCCTCAACGCTCATCAAACCTGGAATGAGAATTCTCACCCATTGCAATTCCGGGTCGCTTGCCGCAGGAGGATTTGGTACGGCACTGGGTTGTATCGTATGGGCGAAGCTGATCGATGGCAAAGAAGTATCTGTTTTTAATACTGAAACCAGGCCATATCTCCAGGGTTCAAGACTCACAAGTTTTGAGCTTGTCAGTGCTGGTGTTCCTGACACACTGATACCAGATATGGCAGCATCTCTTCTTATGAGCAAGAGAATGGTTGATTTGATAATTGTTGGAGCAGACAGGATTGCAAGAAATGGTGATGTGGCAAATAAAATTGGAACTTTACAACTTGCGATTTCCGCCCACCAATATGACATACCGTTCTATGTGGCTGCGCCGCGTTCCACGTTTGATCTGACGATTGAGAGTGGGAAAGAAATACCGATAGAAGAAAGACCAGCTGAAGAGCTGGTTGTCTTTAATGGAATAAAAATGGCGCCGGACGGCATTTCAGTTTTTAACCCGGCCTTTGATGTTGCACCCTTTGATCTTGTGACCGGGTATATAACTGAATCTGGCATCATCGGCGCCTGGAAGATTCCTTACTTGGACTGAGGTACTATTTCGAGCTTCAGCTCGGCGACAACTTCGTGATGGAGCTTCACCGGAATTGTATGGATTCCAGTGCTTTTGATTGGTTCATCAAGATCTACGGATTTTTTGTCCATTACGATATTGAGGTCGCGCTTCATGGCTTTTGAGATCATGTCTGCGGTTATTGAACCGAATAATGTTCCACTTGGGCCCGCTTTTGCCGAAATTGTTATTGTCTTTTCCTCAATCTTCTGCTTTATCTCTTCTGCCCTTGCTTTGGCTTTTGCAGATTTTTTGTCTGCTTGCTCAACATTGTATGCAAGGTTGGAAATTGAAGATGTGGTTGCTATCTGTGCAAGACTGTTTTTAACAAGGTAGTTTCTTGCGTAACCTGATGCAACCTCTGCTACTGTACCTTTTTTACCAACACCTGGTACATCTGCAAGAAGTATGACTTTTGTTTTCATCCGAAGCTACCTCGCAGAAAATGGTAGAAGGGCTATTTCTCTTGCCCTCTTTATTGCCGTGCAGAGTCTCCTCTGGTGTTTTGCGCACATGCCTGTGGCACGCCTTGGAAGGATTTTACCAGTGTCGGTAACATATTTTTGAAGTCTGGCCACATCCTTATAGTCAACATAGTCATTATGGTCAGCGCAGTAGATGCAGACTTTTCTTCTGGGTTTGCTGAACTTGCGTCCCTTTCCCATTCTTCTGCCTTTGCGATCGTCATCCATCATTTTATCCATTTTTCAGTTCTCCTCTCTTCATGAAAACGGAATGTCTTCGTCATTGAAATCTGGCGGCATGAATTCGTCTTCCTCGGCCTCGGCCGCATGTTGTTGCTGGGATGGTTGTCCCTTGTTTTCAAATGATGTGCCTTTTGTTGGTGATCCGAGGAATTTAAGGTTCTGCACCCTTACTTCTGTGACCCAACGCCTGATTCCGTCTTTTTCATATTCCCTGATGACCAGTTTCCCTTCGACAAAGCATTTGCTGCCTTTTTTGAGGTACTGGTGTGCTGATGTGGCTTGATTTCCCCACACAATGCAGTTTATGAAGAGCGTTTCTTCCTTGAGCTCCGTAGAGCTTTTTGACCTGTACTTTTCTGTACAGGCGAGCCTGATTGTTGTTACCGGGGCACCTGAGGGAGTGTAACGGATTTCTGGGTCGGCAGTAAGGTTGCCTATAAGCAGAACCTTATTGTACATCAGGCCTCCTTGGGGGGTTCTTCAACTTGCTGTTCGGTTTCCTGTTTCTGCTCTCTTTCTCTGTCCCTTGCGAGTGCCTTGGCTGCCCTGCGTGCTTCGGCGGCCTTCATGTGCACTTCGCGATTTTTCTGGGCCTTGATTGAGTCAGTAAGGTCAACAAGGATGTCTCTGAGGAAACCTTCAGTGATTTTGACGATCCTTCTCAGCTCAAGCGGTACCTGGGGTGGGGCCTTGAATGTGAGGACCCAGTAGGAACCTTCAGTCTGGCCTTTAATCTCATAGGCCAGCCTTCTTTTTCCCCATTTCTTGAGGTCCAGCACTTCACCACCATCATTTGTTACGATCGTGGCGAGTTTCTCTGCGAGAGCTTTTTCTGCTTCTTCGTCGAGAGCTGGATTCAAAACAAACATCTGCTCGTAATTCTTCACAATTCCTCCTTTGGGCTTGTGGGTCAATTTTTATTGACCAGAAGGTGCAACTAAAAAATAAATGTTAGGTTAGGTTCCTGATATGTCAAGATTGACTGGTTTCATTGTTGTTTTAGAATTTAGACATAATGGAAGAACGGCTGATTTTTGGTCGCTATAGACTACTTAGAAAAATTGGAAGCGGAGGAATGGGTGAAGTCTTCGCTGCGCTGGATCTTCAGAGTAATGAAGATGTGATTATTAAAATTTCACATTTTAAAGATGATGACTGGGACAATGTTGAGAAAAACAGATTTCTTTCAGAAGCTTCCATCTTGGCCTCCCTTGATCATCCAGGTATCCCGAAAGTATGGGATTGCTGTAGAGAAGGCGAAGATTATTACTACATAATGGAGTATGTGAAAGGAACTCCCCTTTCAAAACTTCATAACGTCGGCATAGAGCAGGCGTTGGGTATTTTTTATGATGTTGCCGGGATACTTTCGCACATCCATTCGAGGTCCGTTGTGCACAGAGACATTAAACCAGGTAATCTTATTGTGCTCGACTCCCCGGATATCAAAACCGGAATAAGAGTAAAACTCATTGATTTTGGTTTGGCAAAAAATGTTGTAAATGGGCGCATAACGAGTACGGGCATGGTGGTTGGTACCTTTAACTATATGGCCCCTGAACAATTGATGGGTGGAGCTATTGATATGAGGGCGGATTTATATTCTTTTGGTGCAACGATGTATAACACTTTGACGGAATCCCTACCCTTTGGCTCTCCAGACCCGAAAAAAATTGCCTATCAACTGATAAATGCTTCTTGCGACCCTCCATCACATTTTAATGGTGATATCCCGGAAGAGCTCGACAACGTTATTCTTTGTCTCTTGAGAAAAGACCCAAACGAAAGGATACAAAGCGCTTCAGAATTACTATCATTAATGCAGTCAATCACCACAGATGAAAAGAGTAATAAACCTGCTGGGCTGGTTCTTTGTGAACCCAATATGGTGGGTCGTGAGTTTGAGATGCAGTACCTTATTGATTCTTGGAACAGCTCACAAACTCAATCAGTAACAGTCTGTGTTGCTGGGCCATTTGGAATTGGAAAAACCAGACTTGTTGATGAATTTGCTTCCATAGTGCAGTTATCAGGGAAAATGCTTTTGAGGGCAAGGGGACATGGTTCGACAAACTCATTACCGATGGATGGTCTCAAACAGCTTGCTTTTCATCTTGCACACTATAATCTGGACCAATATTCTGATTTAATAGAGCAAAATTCAAAAGAGCTCGGGTTTTTCAGCCAACAATTGTGTAAATCAAAAAGAAAATCTGCCCAATCTTTTCCAAATCAGAGCGCATGCTCTTTCGCTTTTTTGAAATTTTTGAAGGCAATATCGTTTGAAGCGCCCATTGTTATCATCCTTGAGGACATAGAGCATCTTGACAAGGAAACCCTTGATGTATGTTTTGAACTTTCCTCTAATCCAGAATTGAAGATAATAGTCGTTTTTACGTGTCTCGAACCAACATTTAGATCCAATGCAGCTATTGGATTGAAATTGCATAGAATGAGCGATTTGAGGTTTATTGATCTCAAAAACCTTAAGAAATCTAATGTAAAAATGATGATGGAATCAATGCTAAGAGGTCATGAAGTGCCAAATGATTTCTTAAACGACCTCTGGGAGAGATTCGGTGGTGTTCCCTATCTATTGATAAACAACATAAGAACGTTTGTTTCACAAAAAATGCTTGCGCTTGATAGTGGAAGGCTTGTTTATAAAAGGCCTATTTCCTTTGAAGATGTATCCGGCTCAATTTTATCGCAACACCTTTCCTCACTCTCCCAAATATCCATAAAAATCCTTGAGTTTGCGTGCCTTTTCGAAGAACCATTTGAAATGGAAATTGTTATGAAATCGCTTGGTCTCACAAGACGTCAATGCGTGAATGCTTTTTACGAACTTATATCGTCATCACTTTTAAAGCAAAGGAATGGTTTTTACAAGAGTACGTATGAGTTTGCTTATCCATCTATGAAAGAGACAGTAAAATCTAGGATACCAGATACAGAAAAGCACGAAACACACAAACTGATTGCGCAGATCCTAGAATTTAGCGATGAAGTAACTGATGAAATTGCCTGCCAGATAGCAAAACACTACAAAATGGCCGGAGAAATAGACAAAGCGGTAATATGGGCTGAAGAGTGTGCAAAAAGATTGATTGCACTTGGCTCCCAAACCTATTCCGAATGGATTGATTATATACATAGCGTGGGAGTGAGCGAATCCAATCCTGTTTATGATGTTAAGGCAAAGAGGGTCCTCTCTGATATTTTTTATGCAAAAGGGGATTTTGAGAAGGCAAAAGCTTTATTTTTGGAAGCGCTTGGTCAGGCAAAAAAAATAGGGGTAAATACGGAATACTCATTAATATTGATTCATTATCTCAAGTTTCTTTTTGAGATTGGTGAATACAGTGAATTACAGAAAATCGGCTCTAAGGAAGCCAAAACGCCAGCTCTTATGGGTCTACCATCAGAAAGATTTGTGGTTTTTGAATACTTGGCGCTCTCCCTGAAAGAGAATTCAAACTTTTCAGAAGCCGAAGACATTGCGAAAGAGGCGCTCTATATCGCTCAATGCTCCTTGCCAGACAAAGTTGCAGAAGGAAAAGCCGTTCTTTTTTCATGCCTTCTTGGAGACATGAAGATGGATGATGCATCTGAAATGGCAAAAGAAATTGAGTCAGAAGTTGCCGAATTGAACCCGGATGTTGCGGAGAGGCATGCGATTGAGCTTGCATTGTTCGAGTACAACATGGGCAATTATGGTAAGACAATTGAAATGTTGAGTAATATGGACAAGGGCTTGCTTACATTCCGGGACAAAACCAAATCTGCCATACTTAAATCAAAATCATTTTATGCTCTTGGCAAATTCGACGAAGCGATTGAAAGCGTTAATAAATTAAGCATTCCAGATGGTGCTGAAGTGAGTCGTGTTGAATTGGAGAAGCTTGTATACAAATCTCTTTTTATCACATTGGCGCATGGCTGGGAAAAATCTGGCCCCAGAACGGAGCGCTTGATAGGACTTGCTGAGTTCCAGGAATGTGAGGCATGCAAAATATTGCCATACGAGGTTTATTGTTATTGGCTTTCAAAACAGAAAAGGTTTGATGACGCAATGGAGTATTTTGCGAAGGCCTGGACTATTTCATGTAATTTGGGCATTGAAGAATATATGCTTGATTGTGCATATTGGGGCGTTTCAATCCTTTCCTACAAAAAAATCATTGCAAAATATCCTTCTATAGCCAATTTGATTACTGATGAGGAGGGACTTTTTGGTGGCTATGCCCAAAAATATGAGCATGCAGTTGTTGCGGGTTATGTTTATCTTTACAGGGCTGAAAAAGATTTCAGGGAATTTGATCATGCAATCAGATGGTTTGTTCATGCCAGGGAACTCGCGCTTCAAAAGGGAAACAAAATTTACATGGCTTTATCAGCATTCAATCTTGGCAAAGCCTATTGTGAAAGGAACAACTCAAAACACAAAAAACCATATGATGCTGAGGACGCAGAGAAGTTCTTTTTTGAGGCAGAGTTTGTTTTTTCAGCCATGAATGCCCCTGCCACCGTGGATGTTGTCAGGGAGTATCAGGAAAAGCACCTGAAACGCTCAAATTGATGCTCGAAAAGTTTATTGTTTTGGATAAGCCAGAGTAATTTTCTTGGTTTTTGGATCATACTTAACATCGCAATTCAAGTTCTCGGCCATAAATCTGAGAGGGAAAAAGACACTTCCTGAAATGATTATGGGGTATAGGATCTTATTCTTGTCAATCCATACTTCCACCCCATTAACTTTGGCTTGTTTTTCCCCTATGCCCAGCTCAATAACTGTGATAATTTCGTTCTCGCTAGATTGTGTGATCGTAATTTTATTTGTGTCTCCATCATAGGAAGCACTGGTATAAAGAGCGTTAGTTAACAGATATTGAATTGGTAAAAATGCGGTTCCCTTGAAATCTTTTGGCAAGGGCGGAGAAGAGCAAGTTGGAGCTGAAGAAGGATTTGGCATTTTCTCACCATTTACGTAAAATTCGGTTTTTCCAATCCAGAATTCAATAATACTTTCGTAGAGGCTTCCCTCGAAAGTGAGAAATATTGTATTGGCATTGCCTGCCATGTCTGTGGAGTTTATTTCAATCTTGTTCTCGCCTTTCACAACATTCCAGTTTCCCTCAAAAACAGCTATCCCCCAGGGAAGTTCCTTTATTTTTTCCGCCAATTGCCCATTGATGTAAACTAGGGCGCCAGTCTCGGTTTTGATCTGAATGGCAATACTTTCACCAATTTTCTGTGGTTTTTTGGGATTAGGGGTCACAATTTCTATTTCAGGTGAGGTAGTATCCAGAGTGACTATTTTGGTAATTATTTTCTCGTTGCCAGCCAAATCAAAACCTCTTATTTTTATTTTATTGTCTCCCTCTGTTAGCAGAATTTGTTTTTCAAATTCCATTTTTGCAGAATTTAACAAGTTTTTTTCTACAATTTCTGGCTGGAGGATTGTTTCGCCATTAATTGAAACACCATCGAGTGTGTACTTCCGGTCTCCGTATACTCTTAATTCTCCTGGTGCGCGATTCCCGACTATTGTTATTGTCTTTTTATTTGTAATCAGAATATTTTTCTCAGGACTTTGTACCCAAATCTTTGGAAGAATATTGTCAACCCATAATTTAACAGATTTGGCCTCCTCTTTCTCATCATCGAGCTCTGAGCAATAAGAAAATGTTGACTGGAGTTGTACATATTCTCCAAAATCTATGTTTGGATATTCATCAAGTGAAGTTTTATGGGCTTCGTTGTTATCAAACCAGAAATATACAGTAGCATCGGGATTCCATGAAAGGATTTTTACTTTTGGCGGTTTCTTGAACCATTTCCACCCATCATATTCAAGGCCATCCGGTTCAGATGGGTCTTCAAAAACAAGCTGGGTAAGCAACTTTGCTTCTTTGGTCGAATACTCATTAGATTCAGTCTTTTCATCCTTGCTTGTTTTTACAGTTATCCTGTAAGTACCTCGCCTCTCGGGGTTTGTTATTCCAGCGCCACTTGAGATCTCGACTAATGTGCCATTGTCTTCCAGGTCTACTTCGTCATTCAGAGTCAGAGTGATCTCATTTTTTTGTATAAGGACATTTCTGGATGGATGACCTTTAATCTTTATGTTTTCAGGTGCTATTTTTTCTGGAATCGCATATTCCTCAGGAAAAATCAGGGTCATGATATCTCCTGGTGAAAGATTGCCTGTTGCTGAAGGAAAATATTTAAATGAAAACCCTGATACTTCTTTGGCCTTGTAGTCTGAAAGAATCAAATCTGAGACCAATGGTTTTGAGATGATGGTAAATTTGCCATAAGAATTTGTTTTGCCGCCAATCGTAAAAAACAGCTCATGCTCACCTTCTGGAGGGTTTTTTATCCCAAACTCTTTTGAAAACTCGATTTTGAGCATTTTTGAGATTTCAAAAGGAGCTTTTATTGTGACTTTTTTGTTCTCTATGGATATTGATTGTGCATACCCTATTTCGTTGATCAAAACTGTTCCCTGCTTTGCAGTTGCCGGAAGTATTGTTCCTTCTGGAAAAGTGATCATTATTTCCTGATTCAGGCGTATCTGCTGATTGTCATCCATGTTAAATACTGCAAGGTACTTGGCATTATGCATGTACAGGTTTGGCTCTACTTCGACCCTTGTTCTGGTTTGAATTAAAAAAGGTTCCGATTCGACTTTTTCTGGTTCGGGGTCTGTCCAGGCGTTGATTGTATAGGTGCCTTTTTTGCCAGGTGTCCTTATGCCTGCCAGTTTTGAAAAGACGATTTCGATTTCTGATGAGTTGTTTATATCTATTGGCAAAACAACCGAGATTGTTTGAGTGTCAGTCGCAATCAAGGACGTGTTTTTAGGACATGGTTTCCCATTTATTTTCATATTTTGGGGCAATACTTCTTTGGGGAGCGAAAACCCTTCTGGAAATTCCAGCCATATTTTTGAAATGCCTTTGTCCAGCGCCCCACCTTCGCCAGTACTGAAATTGATTTTGACCTGTGAAGCACTTTCTATATCACTTGTCTCAAATGAAACCACCGGTTTTGATATTGATGAGCATGGAATAACAAACATTTCGGATTCAATAGGTATCGGCTCTGGTTTTGTGGCAACCATTACAGAGTATTTGCCAGGGCTCATTGGCGAAATTATCCCGACATCCTTTTGGATAAAAAGATTGATGTAATCATCGTTGTTTCTGAATGGGCCATTCCCCTTCCAAATCTGAAAGCTACTTGTTATTTTGAGTGAGCGCTCTTCAGGTATGTTTACAATAACAGGATAGACAGGGCTACAACCGCAATCAATGCCGGCCAATCTTATTTTATGATCTAGGTTTCCTAGTTTTTCCACCCTTTTTGCGTCGTTTTTTGGAAGCGCTGGCATTACCGTTCCAGTCAGCCAATAGCCTAATCCTGATGGGTCTTTTATCATCTTACAATCGGATTTCTGTTCCTGGTTACTCTCGCAATCGAAAAATTCTGTATCAGCAGTTTCGCTGTTTGTTATCCTATAGAGCTTGCCAAGATCAGATTCTTTACTATCCTTATATTTTTCAAAATAATCTTTGCATGGAATAAATCTGGCGTTTTCTAACGTGCCGCTAATTCCTGGTATCCCATCGCAGGCATCTTCAATGCTACACAATGTTTCATTTGCGGGGAACCAGACTTTGATCCAGTCGTGAAAATTGATTGTTTCAGTATGCCTGAAATTTATGCTGAAAGCTGTTGGCTGGTTTGCCCTGCAGGCCCTTTGCGTTGTCTGCATTGGTTGGCCCCCTGGCACCACTTTTACAGGCCCAAATTCCGCAAACACTACGGTTTGTTGGCAAATGATTGCCATGATGAGAAACAAGACAATAAAACCTGATTTTGTCTTCATCGCATGACCTCCCCATTGCACATGCATGAATGATATCTGGAATTATTTTAGCAGATACTAAAAAGAAGACAACCTGGTTCTGTTGGGGTAAACAACAAAAACCCCTGGACAAACCAGGGGTTTTTGTATATTTGAGGAAATGCCAATTTATTAGTCTGCCAGCTCCAGAAGCGCCTTTTCGGTTTCGACCTGGTTTGGGGCTTTGCCGTGCCACTCGGCGTTGTTTTCCATGAAGGAAACACCCTTGCCTTTTACTGTGTGAGCAATGACGGCCTGCGGCTTTCCTTTTATCTGTTTTGCCTGGTCAAAAGCGTAGAGTATCTGGCCATAATCGTGGCCATCGCACTCAATGATGTGCCATCCGAAGGCCTCCAGCTTTTTTTCGAGCGGGTCAATGTTCATGACATCCTTGGTTGTGCCGTCAATCTCCAGGCCGTTCTTGTCAATGATTGCAGTCAGGTTGTCTGCCTTGTAGTGGGCCGCGGCCATGAACGCTTCCCAAACCTGGCCTTCTTGCAATTCGCCATCACCCATCAGGCAGTAGACTCTCCAAGGTGCCTTGTCCATTTTTCCGGCGATTGCTGTGCCGAGGGCTATGGAAATCCCCTGGCCGAGTGATCCACCGGACATTTCTATCCCAGGAACGCAGTGTATATGTGGGTGGCCCTGAAGGGGTGATCCAAGTTTTCTGAAGGTCTTGAGGAGTTCGGGATCAAAGAATCCCCTCCTTGCAAGTACCGAGTAAATGAGCGGGGTCACGTGAGCCTTGGAGTATATAATCCTGTCCCTGTCTTCTTTCATGGGGTTGGATGGGTCCACGTTTGCTATCTCGAAGTAAAGTGCTGCCATCAGGTCAGTGGCAGAGAGGGATCCGCCTGGATGGCCGGACCCTGCCAGTGCAGTCATCTGGATGATGTCCCTTCTTATCTGTCTTCCAACCTTCTCGAGCTGGATGATGTCGCGCATCACTTTCCTCCGTTTGTTTTATTTTGTATTGCTTTTTGGGCTTTTTATTCCCTCTTTTTGCCAGAAGTTCCCTTGTAGAATGGTTTTTTGATGATTTCGGCTGCCAGTTTTCTTCCCCTTATTTCAACGCTTACCTTTGTCCCCACCTTGTATGTTGTTGGAACATAGGCCATTGCACCCACATAACCTGCAGTTGGGAGCATTCCACCGGATGTCACAAACCCGATTTCCGTGCTTCCATCAAACACCTTGAAGTGGCTCCTTGGAATCCCGCCCTCTTCAAGCATTTTCAAACAAACGAGTTTTCTCTTGATTCCATCAGCTTCAGCCTTTAGAAGAGCTTCTTTTCCAATGAAGTCCTTTTCGAATTTTACAACAAATTTCTGTCCAGCCTCGAGAGGATTGATTGTCTCGTCAAGCTCATTGCCATAGAGCCAATAGCAAACTTCGAACCTTAGGGTATCTCTTGCCCCAAGGCCTATTGGTTTAATTCCAAATTCTTTGCCAACCCTCAGGAGCTCGTCCCAGACATGCGGGGCGTCCTGGTTGCTTGTATAGATTTCAAACCCATCTTCGCCAGTATAGCCAGTTCTTGCCACCATGACTTCCCTGCCTGCCACTTTTCCATACCCAAAATGGAAGTACGGGAGGTCCCATACCGGGAATTCAGCAACTTTTCTGATGATGTCTTCTGCTTTTGGACCCTGGAGGGCGATTTCGGCATACTGGTCGGAAAGGTTTGTCACTTGCGCTCCCGGGCGTTCGTGGGACTTTATCCAGGCAAAATCCTTGTCGACATTGGATGCGTTGACTACCAAGAATATGTGGTCTTTGCTGATGTAGTGGATAAACAGGTCATCAATGATTCCACCATCTTCCTTGCACATGACAGTGTATTCCGCTGTGCCAGGTTTCATATCAGCGACATTGTTTGACATGATCTGGTCAGTCAGGGCAACAGCTTCGGGCCCCTTGATCTCAATCTCGCCCATGTGCGATACATCAAACAAGCCTGCATTTTCCCTTACAGTTTTGTGTTCGTCAAGAATTGACGTGTACTGGATCGGCATCTCGTAACCTGCGAATGGGACAATCTGTGCCCCTAGTGCTACATGTTTTTCATAAAGCGGTGTTCTTTTCATTTTTCCTCCGAAGCGAGTCTAGTTGTGGGCTGGAAAATTTCAACCTATTTGACGAGTTTTTTGCGCAAAGCTTTGGAGAGCAGTTTTCCTGCAGCCTGTGCATCAGAAACTGAAGAAACCGAGCCAAACATCCCAAACCTTCTAGCTGGTATACCAACGGTTATGATTGATGCTGAGGAGACAAGTCGTGCGATGCGCATATCATGCATGTCGTAGACATCTTTCACGGTCCGTTGGGTCTGGATTCCGGAAGTCTCTGCCACTTCCTCAAAAATGGAGATGGCGTTCATATCTCTTGGGACAATGTTTCCTTTTACAACAAGGACTGGACCAGCATCCAGATCAATCTTTGCCTTGTCGGGGCAGTTTGGTGTGTCGGTGGCTGGTGTTGAATCTATCGTAACGATAATATCCGGATTTTCCCTTGTGATGATGGCTGCGGCGCCCCTGCCACCGAGTCTTCCCTGTGCGGTGAATGCATATACAAGATTGGCATCGCCATCATATTCGTTTACAAGCCATGTCAATACTGCAACTGGAACCTTGCAGTTTGAAGCTCCAATGACTCTTCCACCTTCAAGTCTGGATTCCGTGTGGAAGGATGCATGATCTCCAATCTGGACCATTTTCATTGCGATTTTTTTATCGTGTGCTCCAACATCTACGAACATTTTATCAAAACCAAGCACGGTCCCTTCTGCTACTTCCTCAGCTCCGATGTAGCCACAGGCCCCGCTTGGGAAAATGACCTGACGGTTCAGGATGTCTGCTTCCTTCATTGCAGTTGAAGGATAAAACCTGATAAAACCATTTTTATCGATGTGGTTTGCAATTATCGAATCTTCGTCCATCTGGGCTTCAACAAGGATTTTTGGGCCTTTGCCAGGGTGCTTGACCACGAGGTTGCCCATGAAATCAACTTCCCCAATTTTGCCCTCAAGGAGTTTTGTGACCTGTTCCCTGAGCTTTTCCTCAAAACCTGATGGAGATGGGATTGAAACCAGCTTTTGGATTATATCTTTCATTGCGGAAGTCCTTCCTTGTCAATTCTTTGTATGAATGTTTTTGAAAGTTTGACCATTGCCTCAAGGTCTGATTTTGCGGCCAGCGAGACTGGCGAATGGATATATCTGCAGGGTGCGGCGATGACCACGCATGGGGTGCCACCGTTTTCGAATTGCATCCTTCCTGCGTTTGTTCCACCAGTGACTGTCCCCTTGTACTGGTACTGGATGTCGTTTTTCTGGGCAGTGTCTTCAAGCAGAAGACGGTAATTTCTCGGGATGATAACACTGCGATCTTCAAATGTTATTACTGGGCCATATCTGAACCTTGCGCAATTCTGGTGTTCTGGAACCTCTGGCATGTCACCTGCAGATGTCCCCTCGAGTGAAACAACCAGATCGGGCATGAACCTTCTGACTGCGAAGACAGCCCCTTTCATGCCTATCTCTTCACCAAAAGTGAATGATCCGACAAGTGTGCATTCTGTTTCCATTTCCATTGTTTTGCACACGGCCCAGCACCCAGCCCTGTCATCAAAAGATTTTGCTTTTATGACCTCGCCCCAGTCCTCGAATTCAGTGTCAAAAACTATTGTGGTCCCAAGTGGAGCTGTTCTTTCAGCCTCTGCCTTGTCCTTGCAACCCACATCAACGACGAGGGCGTTTGTTGGTGTTACAACGTCCCATTCTTCATGTTTCTGGTTGTGAATTGGTTTTAACCCTATAACGCCTCTTATTTTTTCTTTTCCAACAAGAACATGCTTGGATGCCAGCACCCTGTCGTCAATCCCGCCAAGCTGTGCAATTTTCAGCTCGCCTTCAGAGGTATGGCCTATGACCTGCAGGGCCACCTCGTCCATGTGGGCATCAAGCATGATTATTGGCTTGCCTGGTTTCCCTTCTTTTACAAAGAAAATGTTGCCAACATGGTCTGTTGTTGGAGCAATGCCCATTTGGGAATAGAAATCCGTCAATACTTGTCTTATTTCACTCTCGTCGCCGGGTGCACCGGAAGCATTGCAAAGTTTTTTCAGGAGTTCCATTAGATCACCCCTTCCAGGCTTGCCGGCAACCCCATCAGAAACTCGCACATCATGTCAACGCCGCTTTCTGCAACCGAAAGGTCAACAGTCTCAACTGGCTGGTGGAGGTACCTGACCGGTATCGAGACAACAGCTATTGGCCTTCCGAGCCCCGCTTCCCATGCTGAATCAGCTTCGGTTTGGCTACCCGAAGAGAATATGTACTCAGATGTTTTTATGTTTAATTTCTCAGCCGAACCCAAAAACGCCGCTCTGACTTTCGGATTTATTATCGGCCCATTGTCCAAGCAGACCTTGTCAAGCGGCAGATATGACTTGCCAGATTCTCCATGCTGTTCGGCGATTGTAGTGTCCATTGCTATTGCAAGATCAGGCCTTACTTCAGTTGCAGCAGCAAAGCCTCCGTACGCACCGATTTCTTCCTGTGTGGTGCACACCAGGACGACATCGACATCCAGTTTCACCCTCTTGAGCTTTTTGGCCAGTTCAAGCAGCATTGTGACACTTAATCTATTATCGAGCGCACAACCTGCAACACGGCCATTCTTGAGCTCGGAAAAGCGTTTCTTGAATGTCACCTGGTCGCCGATTTTTACCTTTCCGGTAACCCAGTCTGCTGGCATGCCGGTGTCGGCGTAGAGTTTTGTTATTGGGACAGCTTTTTTGTCACCCGGTTTTGTCAGGTGTGGAGGTAGGATTCCTATTATGGCTGGAATTTCGCAAGTGCCGTGTATTACAACTTCCTGTCCTGGTAGCACCTTATGGTCAACCCCCGACCAGTCCCATATTCTTACAAAACCGTCTTCTGTAAACCCCTGGACTGCCAGCGCAGGCTCGTCGCTGTGGGCGGTGATCATGATTTTCTTTGCTCCATCAACACCACAGGGGATTTCTGCATAAACATTCCCCATTCTGTCGGTTCTGGTTTCATAGCCTGTTTCAGATATTGTCTGCTGGAAAAGCTCTGCCACTTTCTCCTCGTGGCATGATGAAGAGCTTATCCGGACGAATTTTTCAAGCGTTTCCTTCATTTAGGTAGCCTTTCGATTTTATTAGCTCTTTGGCCTGTGTTTTTGTTGTTATCTGACCGAGTGCCTGCGCCTCGGCAAGATAACTGACAGCGAGTCCCACCTCTGGTCCAGGGTCAATTCCAAGGAGCTTCATTATTTCATCTCCAGTGAGGAGTGGTTTTGGTTTGCCCATTTGCTGGTTTTCGGCAACCATTGATTTGACAAATTCATGATATGCGTCCAAAGACCCGTATGGCATCATCTGGGTTGCATAGGCATCTGCCACGGCAACCAGAAGAGTTGGTATGGCTATCTGCTCAAGGTCCCTGAAATACTTGAAGACCGCCTTGGGAGTTACGCTATCCAGCTTCTGGAGGTTGTGTGGCCTCATGTGGTTTAAAACTATTCCGGAAACTGTTTTGGTTTCTGCGGATGAGAACTTCAATTCTTCCATCCTCTTCGAGACCATTTCAGAACCAACCCTGTCATGTTCAAGGAAATGAACTTCTTCCTCGTAGGTTATTGTTTGGGGTTTTCCTATGTCATGAAGGAGACCTGCCAATTTTGTGCAAATGAACATTCTTCTGTCGGAGGCCATCACTGTTGACAGCAATTCTCTTGCGTTGTCGGCATAATCGCCAAGCATTGAGTCGAGATCTTCCAGGATGTCTTCAAGGTATTTATATGTCCAGAGAAGGTGCTCGGTCAGGCCAAGCGCATGTGGTTTGTGGGCTATTACCTGCGACACGGAAGCAAATTCTGGCAGTATTCTTCCTAGAATGCCCGTCCTTGTAAGTTCCTCTATGACCGGGTATGACCTTGGGGCCTCGATTGTCCAGCAAATCTCGTCCCTTATCCTTTCCTTGCTTGGCCTGTTTATCAGATGGGCGTGTTTTGTGATGAAGCGTTTTGTGACAGGATCTATGGAGAAGGAGAGGTCTGCGGCTATCCTGAATGCCCTTATCAGCCTGAGTGGGTCTTCAAGAAATCTGTCTTCTGAAAGCGCCCTGACGAGGCTCTTGGAAAGATCTTTCATTCCACCTTGCGGGTCCAGAACTTCCTCTGTGCTTATAACAAGCCCAATAGCGTTGATGGTGAAGTCTCTCCCAATCAGGTCATGGATATGGTCATGGTGAAGTGGGGTGATGTCGATGTGCACGCCATTCCCAACCATCCTATGGATGTCGCGCTGTTCATCCAGCAGGACATGGGTGAATCCCTTGTCGACAAAACCCTGGACAAGTTCGGCAGTTTTCGGGGTTGCAATGTCGATGTCTTTTGGCGTCCTTCCAAGGAGGATGTCCCTGATGGTTCCGCCAACCATCATTGCATCATCGTGGAGCTTTATACCCCGAAAATGATTGGCCAGGGTTTCCCTGGCCTTTCTTATCATTGTTTCCTTTGACAGAATTACGTTCACAAGTATATACTACATAAAATGTATGAATTGTGAAGACACCAAAACAGCTTATTGGATTATTGCCGTACTGGGCTTTGTTTTTGTCATTTTAGGATTTGCCAGCTCAAAAGCGGTAGCGGTTTATATCGGCCAGGAACTCCATGTAGGAGTCACTTTTCAAAAAACTATAAGTGGCGCCCTGCAAGAGATGGGGGTTAAGATTGACCCCTCAGACAGAGTCGTAATAAAACCAGCGGGGTTTGTTGTTTCAAACATGGACACCACATTCAGATCTGGCGAAAAAATAGAGTTTGAAAAGGCAAACCCAGTTATTATCCAGTTTGATGGCATGCGCAAGCAAATACTTTGCACACGCAAGAACCTGCGGAATGCCGTTTCGAAGATTGGCATAAAACTTGGCCCGCTGGATAGGGTACAGGTATCAGAAGACCCATATAGGCCAGGAGCAATGCTTACAAGAGTGGTGAGAGTGGAACACAAACTTGTAAAAAGGAAAGAAAGAATACCTTACGAGATTGATTATGTCCCGAACAATCAGGTCCACCAGGGCAAGGTTGTGGTGTGGAAACCAGGGTCAGGCGGAGAAAGAGAAGATCTTTACAGGGAGATTTACGAGGATGGGAAACTTGTTACCTCCACTTTTGTTTCAACAAGAGCCTCCCACAGACCAATCCATGAAGAAATGGCAATAGGAGAGGCCGAGATGCCTGGTGGGGCAATCGAGAAGATTCTTGTAGAAGCTACTGCCTATTCTCCAACTGTTGCAGAATGCGATGCCGATCCATGGACAACAGCAACCGGAATGAGATCAGGTTATGGAATTATTGCGGTTGATCCAACAGTCATACCCTATTATACGAAGGTGTATGTGGAAGGTTATGGGTATGCCATTGCCGGCGATTGCGGTGGCGCAATAAAAAACAACATTATTGATGTCTTCTTCTACAAGCCTGAAGAGGCTATGAGATGGGGCAGAAGAAAGGTAAACATGTATGTCCTCGAATGGCCTAAAAGATCTCAAAGATGATCTTCAAAAGTTCGAGATAAGGCTCAAGAAAAGCTTTGGCCAGAACTTTCTTCATGATCCTGTTGCGATAAACAGGATCATGGATGCCT
>JAGOOO010000032.1 GCA_017992475.1 Caldisericia bacterium
ACACCCAATATCTCGAGATCAACCCTGACAAGGTGGTTGAGGGCGAATTCTTCAGGCAAGATGGCGCCACAACATATTTTGCCAGCAAGGTGACCACTGACCCGCAAAACCCAAAGGTCGGCAAGCTGATATTTGGCATTACCAGATTCAATGACCAGAACGATTCATACGGGCCAATAGCTGGAGAGGGTCTCGTCTTGTATTTCTCGGCAAAGGTGAAAGTGGTTGGCGAGTGCGCGCTCGGCTTCAAGGAAGTCAATCTGATCAACCTCCAGACAAAACAGGGCGAAACCTCTCTCGAAAAAGTCCCGGTGAAACTGGAAGAATCAAAAATAAATATCTGTGCAAAAGACAATATCGCCCCGAACGTGACCATAACCAAAAGCCCACCTCTAGAAACAAACCAGGTCATAGGACAATTCTGCTACCAGGCGACAGATGACAGCACCCCTCAGGACAAAATCCAGTACTCGGTAAGGCTTGAAGACCCGATCAGGGGTGGCGAATGGACACCTTGGATGGACAAGACCTGCTATTCCTACACGTTTGGTGCCCAGGGCAAAAACACCTTCTGCGTCAGGGCAAGGGACGAGTTTGGAAACGTCTCCCAACCTGCATGTGTGACAATAAATTATGACTCGACCCCGCCAATCCTTGAGCTTGCCCCAATACCTCCAGAAGTTGAAGAAATCACATACAATCTCTGCGGCAAAACGGAAAAACCGGAAACCGGAATCTCGCTCCTCGTGCAGGGTGCAAGGGTACCAATAAACAATGATGGTACCTTCTGTGTCCAGCTCAGGCTCGTGGAAGGCCCGAATACCGTTCATGTTGCGGCAATCGACAAGGCCGGCAACATAGTCCAGGAAACACATTCCGTGTCGCTCATCAAGAAGACTACTATCATAATGAATGAAGGCCAGCGCCAGGGAACAATCAACGGAAGCGTCGTCATAATTGACCCACCACCAACAAACATCAAAGGCCGTGTTCTGGTCCCACTAAGATTCATCACTGAGGCCTTCGGCATGAACCCAACTTACGAGTCAACAGAAAAACGTGTCGACATTATCTGGACAGTCAAAGAGGGTGGGACACCGATACAGCACCACCTGAGGCTCTGGATAAACAAAAAGAACTACACGCTTGATGGAAAAACAATGTTCCTTGACGTACCACCACAAATTGTTTCCGGAAGAACAATGGTTCCAATAAGGTTCATTGCAGAATCTTTTGGTGCGACAATAGACTACGACTCGGCAAACCGCAGGGTCACGATAGTATACGTGAAGAGATAAAGGAGGAAAGCATGAAGAAGATCCTAGTTTTGCTGCTTTCTGTGGCCATAATGGCACCACTTGTTCCGTTCCCCGCAACCATTCAGAGTACCATCGCCGCGGACGGATGTTTTGATACAAGAAAAGGAAACAACTTCAGGGATGGCGTCTACCAGGGCACCCAGATAAATGCACCCGCCCTTCTGCAAACATGGTATTGGCAGAGCATAGCCAATATCTCGACACCCCCTGTTGCTTGCGGATCAAGGGTCTATATCGCATCAAACGACCGCAAGGTGCACTGCATCGACAGGACGACCGGCGAAGAGCTCTGGGAGACGACAGAAATGTCAAATTTCCCGGTTTCATCCCCAACAATCAATGTCGGCACCCAGAACCTCTATGTGGCAACCGGCGGACAGATTGAACGCCAGTCAGTGCTTTATTGCTTTGATGCAGTAACAGGCACCCAGAGATGGCAATGGACGCCAGGCTCGGAGGGAAGCACAGCACAAATAACATCAGGCCCTACAGTTGTCGGTGAAAATGATGGCCTGGTGCCAGGGCAGATGATGGTCCTTGTGACCGTGGACAAAGGCGCGATCTTCGCCCTTGACTACAAGACAGGAACAAGGATATGGGGGTTTGGTTTCAACGGCTTCCCACAATCTGATCCTGTTGTTGCAGAGCAAAAAATCTTCCAGCTCAACACCCTGGGTGTTTTGACAATACTTGACCTCAAGACCGGAAAGCTCATCTCCCAGACAGTCATCGACGACAAAGAAGCATATGAGTTCAACAACACCCCGTGCTACATCCCCAGCTACAATCTCCTCATTTGCGCCTCAAGGGGCAAATCAGTGCTCGGTGCAAAGGGAAAAATCTATGGAATCAACACAACGACTGGCAACGTCATCTGGGGCAAGAACATGGAGATTGACCAATTCCACAGAGCAGGTCCCTCTGTCGTGAACCCACCAGTAGTAGAAAACACTGGAATCCTCATTGGATCAGACACCGGCACCGTTTATATGATAGACCCACCAACCGGAAGGATGCGCTGGTCATACAAACTTGGAATGCCCATCACCACTGACATCATAGTCTCTGGAAAATACGCAGTCCTTGGCGCGGCAAACATGCTTTATGCAATTGATGCCGCAAAGGGCAATGTTGTATTCAAGCAGTCGCTTGGAAACACCATAACCGGGCACCCGATCGTCAACGAGGGCATGGTTTATTGCGCCTGCAATGACGCTAGGTTGTATGCCTTCTCGGATCATGATGATTTCACAATAGACGCACTCCCGAGGTCAGAGGGGATATACCCAGGCAACAAGAGATCATTCAAGGTAACTATTTCGGCCACAATGAACTTCTCTCACCCGCTCACACTATCTGCGGTTGGTTTGCCAACCACCCTGAAGGCCCAGTTCTCAAAACCATTCATTTTCCCTGGAATCGAACCAGTTGAAGTTGATCTTATAATTGATGCATCACCAGAAGCACAGCCAGGAAACTACATTTGCAACGTAAGCGGAATGTTGCTTGGCAGGGAAAGAAACGCCATTATCCAGATCCAGGTCCTTCCGCCACTGGCAGGCGACTTCAAGCTGTCAGTGTCATCGGACCAGCTCTCTCCTGACAGAAACGTCAACCAGGGAGACTCGATATCGTTCCAGGTGAAGGTCGAGGCTATCGGCGGATTCAATGCAGAGGTGGCCTTCTATCCCAATCAGTCGACACTCCCGCCGGGCATGCAGGTCTACTTCATTCCGGACAAGATAACACCCGATGGCTACGCAACTGCGGTCATCAGGACAGACACCACCACACAGGCAGACAGATATGTAATCGAACTGCAGGGTCACGCCGGCGGAAAGGTGAGGACCACAAACGTATGGTTTACTGTTGGCGGATTTGACACCGAAGACTGGACGCAGTTCCAGCAAAACATCTTCAAAACAGGCGCCAATTCCAAAGAAAAATTCCTTACTGATCCGGAACCACGCTGGGACTTCAGCTTCAAACCGGATGACAACCCGGAGGCCGTAGTCAGATATCGCACACAGCCAATAAACGGTATGGGCAAGCTGTTCGTTGTTGCAGAATGGGAATCAAAGGACAACTCGAGAATACACAGATCTTCGCTGATCTGCCTTGATGCTGTTCTGGGAACAAAAGCGTGGTCCTTCGATTTCGGAAAGTCTGTCTCGGAAGTCGACAACTTCGATGACAACGAAGACAAGCAGTGGCCAGTCATGTGCACCCCGGCACTCGACACCGAAAACGGCTACATATACATCGGCTCTCTCGACGGGAACTTCTATTGCATCAACACAAAGACCGGCCAGAGGGTGTGGAGCTACAACACGACAAAACCAATCAGAACGTCTGTGCTCCTACTCAAACAGCCAGAGGTACCAACAAAGAGGGTATATTTCGCAACAGTCAACGGCACGGTCTACTGTATGGCAGCCCACACCGATATTGACACAATAATATGGAAGCAGCAGCTCCCGGCATCCTGCTACGCCCCATTCTCCTATGCGTTCAACAGGGTCCCGCAAGTAAATAAGGGAACGGTCCTTGTCCCATGCATGGATGGCAAGGTTTATGAGCTTGACGCCCAGGATGGGACCAAGTACTGGGCATCAGAATTCTTCAAGTCCCAACCAATCAACGCTTGCCCCGTCGATGTTGACAAAGGCGAATTCTACTTTGCAGGTGCCCAGGGCGCCACGGACGACAACTACTGCTACGGCAGCTCGATGATATACAGGAACAATATATCTGACGGCTCGATGCGTTGGCAACTGGCAACCTTCGGACCAACTTTTGGCTCGCCGGCACTCAGGATCAACCCGGACAAGGATGTTGTCCATGTCAACGCAAACTGGGGTATCACTCCAGAAATAAGGACACAGACAAACAGGTTCGTGAGGGTCGAATCGGAAAACAGGCAGAAAATCCTCGACAATGTCATCGGCGAATGGAGCTGTGAAAAGAGACAGTATTCCTATGGTTCCGTGATAATCGACAAAGACGCCCAGTCCATGGTCTACAACAAGGACGGCCAGATATACTGCTTTGATCCAAACGGGAAAACTGTTTTTACCATCAAAACAAACAGGCCAAGCAAGTCCCATCTGACATTCTCCAGAAGGATGCTGTATTATGCAACCGAAGACGGCCATGTCATGGCCTGGGCCCAGAAGTGGGGATTTGGTCTTGCCCCAGAGACAGGCAGTCCGGTCATTTGCCAGGGAACATCAATGCCGCTCAACATATTCTTCAGATCAGAAATCCCGCTCAAGACTGCGGTCAGGTTCAAAATAATCCAGGCACCACCAGACACAACAACAACATTCAGCCCTGACACCCTGTCAGCTTCCGGAACCACAACACTGTCGATAAGCGTCGGTGAAGGTTGTCCGGAAGGAACACATATCATGGTCATCCAGGCATACGGCGCAGGGTTTGAGAGAAGCGCCACCATCAGCCTTGTAGTAAGGAAACCTGCACCCGGAGACTTCACATTCACGGCAAATACAACAAAAGTAACGCTTTACGCAGGAGAACCGGCTGAAATCGGACTCACGATTGACGCGGCAGGTGGATTTGTGGGTGCAGTGTCATTGTCTATCGACGGCCTTCCAAAGGGTGTTACAGGGTCATTTGCCCCAATCATTACACCTGTTCCAGGAAAATCGAAATACAAACTGGATATAGCCAAAAACACGGCCCCTGGCCTGTACAACCTCACATTCAGGGCAGAGGGCGGATGCAAATCACACACCTTCCCGGTCACACTTGTTGTTGAGCCGCCTGTTCCTGGCGATTACAGGTCAAAACTGGCAAACCCGGATGACAGGGACATAGTGATGTGGCTCGGTGAAACAAAAGAAGTTGGCATCGCAGTTGACTTCCTCGAAGGATATAATCTGCCTGTCACATTTGAAGTGCTTGGCAAAAATGACTTCCCGGGAGTGACATTCACATTCAAACCAAGCGAAGTTGTCTCTTCAGGTGTCGTGTCACTGGTCATCCAGTCAGAATTCCTAGGACAACCGATAGACGGCAAGCGAGTAACCATCGTCACGAACTCCGGACGAAAAGCTCCGAAGATGCAGGTCAGCTTCATCCTCACTGTAAAGAAAGAACAGGGCGGGTTCTCGATAAGCCCCAAGGAGGGCATACTCCAGATATCCGCCGGCCAGATGGCCATGGCAGTGTTTGAAGTCAACATGACATCAAACTTCAACGCTTCCGTTGCTTTCTCGCTCAACCAACGAGAGGCATGCAAGGGCATTGAATACGAGTTCCTGCCAAAAAGACTTGCTCCAAGCAGGCTCACCCAGAGAGTCGTATGCCTCATCAAGGTCCCGCCGACCTTCCTTGATGGTGATGCCGATGCACTGCAAAAAGGACTAAAGGAATGCCTGTTCCAAACAGTTGGCATAGGCGGAGGCCAGAGGGTGGCCTCAAGGGATGTTCTGCTGAGGGTCTACAAGACAGACTCGCCACAAATGGTCAAGTTCACGCCAGAATACAAAGGCCTGAAAAAGAAGGCTTCCGATACTGTCGATATTGAAATTGGCAACCTCACCAATGCCTGCGCGGTAGAATTCGACATCATCTATGATCCACTTGCAATCGAGATCATCGACATCACCGAGGGTCCACTTATGACAACTGACCTGAAGAGATCAGCATTCGTGAGGACAGTCGATTCGAACATAGGCATCGCCCATGTTGCTTCAACAAGGGAACAGGGTGCAGGACCAATATCAGGCACCGGCGTTTTCTGCAGGGTGCAAGTCAAGGGAACAAACATCACCCAGGAAACCAGGGTCAGGATTGCCAATATAAAGGTTTTTGACTGCAACAACGGGTTTGTCTCGGTGAGGACAATGACAGGGACCGAACCAACGCTCAAACTGACAGTGTCTGGCTTCCTCCCAGGAGACGTAAACGGCGATGGAAAGGTCGACACTCAGGACCTCACGCTCCTTGGCAAGACATTTGGGCTCTCAAGAGGAGATCCGAACTTTGACGCAAGGGCAGATTTCAACGAGGATGGAATCGTTGATGGAATGGACCTCATCATACTGTGCATGAATTGGGGCGCCACCCTTGGCGACGAGAGCGCAACCCCCTGATACAAAACAACAAACTAGCCAATAACAAAAAAGCCATCCCCCAAAGGGATGGCTTTTTTGTTTGGTCTTCCAAACGCAAAGTATCAGAATGCCGGACACATCTCCGGTATGTTCATGCAAACAAAAATTTTGGGGTCTTTTGCGAGGCTCTCGTAGAGACTGCCAAAAAGACCATTTAGCACAGGCATTTCTGTCGGGCCGAGAAACCTGAGAGGGGGGTGTTTGTAGTAGGAAGGATTTACAACCCATATCTTTTCGTTCCCACCTTCAACACAATAATAGCAACCACCGTGGTGTTCTCTGAAGATATCATATTCAGAGGTAAACTTGCTTGAGATGACATTGGCTGTTACAAGAAAATCTTTTGATGGATTGACTGTGACGTGACCATATCCTGGCGGGATAAGGATCTGTGCGCCCCTGTCAGCTTCAATCACAACGGCATCACCCATGTTCCAATCCTGCAAAAAAAACAGGGCATTTCCAAAGAGGACTTCATAGATTTCAGGATAGGCCTCGCCACCAGGTGTTTTTGGATGGTAGTGGCCAATTGTCTTCACATACTCTTTTCCAATTTTCCCGGGTGAGAGGACGGTTATATCGTATCTCAAATTGGCCGATTCAATTTTCTCCCTGTCCTGGGGCAAAGAAACACCCCTGTACATCCAGTAGAGCACGTCAGGCCCAGTACTTTGAGGGTCCATAAGGAAATCCCTTGCATCGTCAAGTTTTCTGATGGCCGGGCCAGAAAAATCTGGTATCTGCGGGAAAATAAGCTCCCCGTTCTCCGGATCAAAATAAACTTCAAGTCCTGCTGATTTCGTCAAATCCATAGTTTCACACTCCCAAAAATTCAGTTATTAAAAAAATCTTCTTTTGAAAAAGATTTCTTTCTTATGATATACGAAGCCATAGCTTCGCCAAAATCTTTCTTCAGGTCTTTTGGCACCATGCCACTCACATCTTCAACCATCGCCACTTCCTGATCAGACAGGGCAATTTTTGAATACTCCGGTTCTTTTGGAGCGATTTTTTTATTTGGCTGCGATTTGGCAATTGTTATCTTTATCTCATTGACAAAGTCTTTTCCAAGTATTTTTGTTATGTTCTCGACAATAAGGCTCTTGTGGTTGGCAAGCTCCGCGCTCCAGGTGGAACTGTCGCACCTCACCAGGAGACTTCCTTTGAGCAATCCATAAGGCTCGGTGTGTCTTGCAACAGCGGGGCCAACAATTGATGGCCATCTCGGTGCAATTATCGTTGCAGAGACGGCCTTTGGTATCCGTGACTTGTTCATCGAAACCATGACATGGCCAATTTTGATTGGTGATTTCTTCATTGGCCTGTCCTTATGAGATTATAGGACCCTTCAGGGGCCTTGCAGGCGCAAGTCAGAAACGACTGGCAATATTTGGAAAGCAATCCAAGTGCCGCTTCCTGCCTCTCCCTGTCCAGCTCTGCAAGAAGATCATCAGCCAGGACAAGCGGCTCTATGCCTGAAATCTTTGAAATAAGATCGGCCTGGGCAATCTTGACAGTAAGCATGACTGACCTTGCCTCGCCTGTTGAGGCAAACTTGTCGACCCTTTTGCCATCAAGCACAAAGAAACAGTCGTCCCTGTGCGGTCCGATGAGCGTCATTCCCCTTGCCCTCTCGGCAGGCAACAGCCTTGCAAAATCGTCCATTTCAATCGGGTGCAACGAGCTAAAATCCATTCTGGTATTTGCTTTTTCCATAAAATTGTTGATCATTTTGGCAACTTCCAGTCTTGCCTCTCTGAGTTTCTTAGAGAGGGCAATAAAATCAAGTGTCATCACATCAACAAGTTTTTGTGGTTTGTCGTTTTTAAGGGCAAGGTTCCTCTCCGACAGTGCGACCCTGAAATCAGAAATAATCGCTGACCAAACTGGGTTTACCTGTGAAGCCGTATCGTCAAGCAGTTCCCTCCTGTGGGAAGGCGGGCCAACCGCAATCAGGGAGGAATTTGGGGTTATTGTGACTACCTTGAACGCCTCGAGCAATGCTCTTGAACTCCTTACCGGCTTTCCATCAAGCAAAACATTTTTCCGACCATTGAAAGAAACCTCGACCCGGCTTTTGGTTGTCTGGTCAAAATCTGTTCTTAGATAAAATGAATCTTTACCAAACGAGACTGCATCAATATCTTGACTGCCAAGCATGGATTTTCCCCTGAGACAGTATCCGATCGCTTCAAGAATGGTTGTTTTTCCTGTGGCATTTGGGCCCTCTATGACGTTGAGGCCGTCCCTAAACTCAAAAAGGGACTCCTCCAGGAGTCTGAAGTTTGATGCCTTGAGTGTCTTTACAATCAACGCTGGGTTACGAGGATGTACTTGTAGGTGTCGTCGTTTTCTGTTTGTATGAGAACGGGATGTAGCGGCCCGTTTATGTTGATCTGGACCTGTGGGCCCGTTGTGCCTTTGATTCCGTCAATGAGTTTCTTGATATCGAAAGAGAGTTCGACGTCAGCACCATCGGTTGTGGCCTCTATCTTTTCCTCGACCTCTCCGATTTCAGGTGCAATGCCCTTGCACACAAGCTCTCCATCCCTTGCAGCAATCGTTACTTTTCTTGAACTCTGCCTGACGATGATGTTGACCCTTTGCAAGGCAGAAAGGAGTGTCTTCATGTCGACAATGACTTTATATTCAAACTTGGCCGGCACGACCTGGCGGTATGGAGGATATTCGCCGTCTATCAGCCTGCTGACGACCTTTACATTGCCAAACTCAAAACCGACCTGGTTTTGGGAGAATGCAAGCCCTACATCACTGTTTTCACCCTCGCCAATCAACTTGGCAAGATTGCGCCACACTGTTCCAGCCACGATGACTTCAACTTCAGGTGATCCTGGGGTTGGTACTTCGCAAATGGCCAGCCTTTGCCCATCTGTCCCGACAAGATTAAATGTGCCGCCCCTTATTGAAACAAGCGCACCAAGGAGCTCCCGTTTGTCTTCCATCCTGTCTGAAAGTGCAGGTGTGACCCTGTCAACTGCACCAAGGAGTGTGTCCCTGTCAATTATCACCTTGTCTCCGGAGGTCATCTCCGGGATTCTGGGATAATCTGAGGCATCAGCACAATTGAGTGTCACTTTTGCCTTGGATGACCTCATGATCATCTGGGAGCCATCACCAATTTCTATCTGAATATCTT
>JAGOOO010000033.1 GCA_017992475.1 Caldisericia bacterium
CAGGTCAATCGCCCGGCTGACATCCTGCTGATTTTCTTCAAAACGGCTCTCTAGTCTGCCAAGCAATCTCCACTGTTCTGCGTTCATTGTGTTATTTTCACCTTTATTATTTTGGCCTGTTCAATATTTTTTGGCCTTGATTTCTCAGTTGGATCAATATTGTATTTGTTCTTTTCACCCTGCTCCACTGTCTCGAGCTTTGCCAACTCCTCCACGACATTTGCACCATCAATAATTTTACCAAAAACTGTGTCTTTGCCATCCAGAGATTTCTGGTCAGAAAGGAGCATATAGAACTGGGTTTTTGACAAACCAGATTTTGTCACATTGCCCTTGCTGTCTTTCTCTTCCATGGCAGGAGCGCACACGGAATACTTTGCATGAGTAACTTCATTGCTTACATATTCTATTACATCATAGGCGCCAACACCCTGTGGTCTCTTGTCAGTTTCAGGGTATCCGCCCTGTATCTTCATGCCCGGCAGGATTTCGTGGAAATAGGAATTATCATAAAGCCCTGCTTCGGCATTCTTTACAAAATTGTTCACAACAGAAAGCGCATTGTCATAGTCCAGCTGTATTGTAAAGGACCCTTTTGTGGTTTCTACAACAGCCTTTGTCTTTTTCTCTTCTTCTTTTGTGGTGTTGCCATTTGAAGAGCATGAAGAAATGAGTATTGCAACCAAAACAACGACGGCCACTGCCGCAAGAGAAATGCCACCAATTGTAAAAATTTTCTTTCTGAGCAACTTGTCTTTTTGGGCTCTTGCCTGTTTTTCCTGCTTTACGATCTTCTCCAGTTCAGCTTTCGATTTGACTTTTTTCGATTTTTCAAGGATTTCTCTGCTTTTCTTGTCCATCTGGCTCCTCCAGTATTGTAGTAACTACTCTGTAAAAATACTCACCAAGTCCCATTTTTGCAAGGAACTTGAAAATCCCCGGATATGGCACCCCTTCATACAGGAGTACCCTTAACCCTGAGGCAGAAATTATCTTTTTCGCTTTCTTAAAAGACATGTGGTTCACATATTCAATCTTTTTTGAGTCCAGCGAACCGGCCCTGAAAATATACCTTTCATCATCTACCAATGTCCTGTATGCACCAAGGAGTGTCTTTTCGCTAAAGAACAGGTGTGCGAAGGGGAACCTTATTGCATCGGTAAGGTGGTGGCCACCGGGTCTGCCCCAGGTTGTGAATGACATTACAACTTTTCCACCGGGTCTGAGCACCCTTCTGGCTTCTTTTAACATCAATACCGGATCTTTCACATGTTCGAAAGCATCAAACGCAAAAACCAGGTCAAAAGATTTGTCCGGGAAAGGCAATGACATTGCGTCCCCTGCCACAAACTTGCAATTTTTGGCTCTCCTTATTGCTGCAAAGTCATCTGCCATTGCTACAAATTCCTGGCCAATATCAACACCGGTTACGGATTTTGCGCCAAGATTGAGGAGATAGACGGCTTTCCCTCCAGCACCACAGCAGTCATCAAGAATGTCCTTGCCTTTAACAAGTCTCTCAACTTCAAAACTGGTGGGGAAATATCCGATTGTCTTCTTTGCCAGATCGTACTCCCAGGCCGCGTATGAACCCTTGTTTTCCCTTTCAAGGTCCAAGGGATGTTTCTGTCCTTTTGGAAACAGCTTGTTGATACCAAGTAGAAGCTTTACGGGGAGGCTTGCCATTCTCTGGATTCTAACTACAGTCCGATTACATGTAAAGTAGAATGAAGGTTTTTTTCAAACTTTCTTTCTAGTGCCCTTGCAAGAAGTGTGCACACACCCTTGACCAGTTTTTCGTCCATCTCCCAGTTCTTCCAGTCTGCATACTGCATTCTTCTCAACGCTTTTATCGCAAACCCGGGGACGCTTGGCATGCCAGGTTTTGCACACTCACCACATAGAAAAGATGTTGACCCATAGTCAAAAAAAGCCCCTCCATCTATACTCTCGGAGCAAAGCGAGCAACACTGTGTGTCAATAGGATATCCCAAAAGCGCAAAAAAACCTGACAGAAAAAGGCCCATTGAATAAAGCGGATTCTTTGATGTGTCTAGGCACTCAAAGCTGTTCAGAAGCAATTCATATATGCCACTTTCTTCTATATTCTGGGGCACAAAAAAGCAAACGGCCTCTGAAATAAACTCGCTTACAGCAGATTTTTCAAATGATGTACCAAAACTTGAATAGTATTTTTGGAGCGACAGCGATGTTATCGTGAATCTCTGCGATCTTTCGTAAAGCTCGCAGTCAACAATGGAAACGGGCTCTGTTACACAGGCCCACCTTGTTTTTGTGTCCTTTGCCTTACGTATTTTTGCCTCAATAACGGTGTCAGAATCAGTTACAAGCACAAGCTGCTTGTCTGCATCGCCAAAGGTCTTCTTGGCAAGTATTATCGCCTCGGACTTGATATACGGCACGTTTCGATGATAAACCCTGTTTAAAAAATGGACAAGAGATGTATAATGGTTTTTAAGGAGGCCTCAAATGGACAAGTTTTCAAAAAAACTCACCGATGACGAGATAAGGCTGAAATTTATCAGGATCCCAAAGGGCAAAGAAAAACTATTTAAAAAAGACGACTTTAAAACCAGTTTCAATGAGGGTGAATTTATTGCCTATATTTACCCGGTAGAATCCAAAAGCATGGGCCCAAACATGAAAACCTACGAATACCAGCTCAAATTCAGGGACCCGCAACCGCCGATTTTTATATTCAACGAAACGCTGGAGTTCACAACCTTTGATTCAGGGGAAACGTGGCTCATAAGCTTTGCGTGACAATTGTTGACGATTTGTTTCCAAATTGTTTATATCTACTGTGAGTATGTGGAGAACTATTTATTTTCTAAGTCCATAAATGGTTCTTGGGCTCCAAGTTATTACATGTCCTTGTGAAAAACTCACCCCGAGCAAGCTGTCACCTTGCACTTCTTCGAATGTTCCCTTTACTTTACCGGTGCAATCAACACAAAACAGCATTTTCCCTTTTGTTAGATAAAGGGAGCTGCCCTCGGTTGTGAAAGTTTCCGGCTCCTCCGGCAAGTCAAACGATGTCTCTTCCTTGCCAGTGGCAGAATCAAAAAGGGTCGCCTTTTTACCCTCTAAAACCACCACCTTGCCCTGGCAGACAAGCGGGTGGAACTTTAGGGGTGCCTTGCTTGTGGATAGTTTCCCTGAAGTCCACACAAGCTCGCCAGAATTGTGTCTTATGGCGGAAACAAAGGGTCCTGGCATTGCAAGATAGAGGTTCTTGTCATCGATTGTAAATCTTCCATCAGGAAGCACCCATCTCTCGTTTTTCCAGACGAGCTTGCCTGTGCTCTTGTTGTAGGCTTCAATCCTTGAGCCAAGCGTCCTGACAAGAACCTTGTCATACATGTTGACTGTTTCACCAAAACCCTCGTACCTGCTCTTTTGCTTCCAGTTGCCTATGCCCGAACCAGCATTGATGCAATATAAAAAACCTGAGGCAGTTCCGGCATAAATCTGGTTGTAATCGTATGATGGCTCAAAAAAACTCGCCGGGCCAAGATTGGTTTGTTCAGTTTGGAACTTCCACACCTCATATCCTGAAACCAGCTCAAACGCCTTGAGGGAGTCAGAACAATAAACGATTAGTCTGGGTCCTGCGAATACTGGAGGAAAATTGGTCTCATTCGTTGGTTTTTCGTCTTGCTCAATATGCCAGACCGGTACACCATCGGCCTCATTCAGAAGGGCCACTTCGACACCATTGAGACCGCAGCAAGCAACATATTTTCCATTTCCCCTCACGGTCGTGGAGAGAGGTTCTGCAAGGTCGCTCCAAGCCCAGGAGAGCGAGAGGAATGGCAAATTGTCACCATTTTCCCCACCCGAACATGACGCAAAAAGGCATACGATGGCCATTAATGCAAGGATTTTTTTCATTTATACGCAATATTATTTTACTTAACGTCTTATGTAAACCCTAATTGTATTTAGCCTGCCCAACCAATATGATGAACTGGATATGAGAAAAATCGAACTTGTAGACCTTACACTAAGAGATGGACAGCAGAGCCTTGTTGCAACAAGGATGACAACCGAACAGGCGCTTTCAGCCTTTCCAGATCTGCTTGATGCAGGTTTCAAGGAGCTGGAGCTGTGGGGAGGGGCCACAATCGATGCTCCACTGAGGTTTCTGAATGAAAATCCATGGGGAAGACTTGACGAATTCTACAGACTGGCCAAAGGAAGAGCAAATATAAGAGCCCTGATAAGGGGCCAAAACCTTTTTGCATATTCTCCTTATCCGGACAACCTTGTCATAGCTTTCTGCAAGGCTGCAATAAGATCTGGCGTTTCGACCATGAGAGCATTTGATGCCCTCAATGACAAACGAAATGTCATGATTTCACTCATCGCTTCAAAAGCGTTTGGTGGAAAAGCTGAATGCTGCATCAGCTATACAACCTCCCCGATACACACCACAGAAAAGTTCGTCCAGCTTGCCGCCGACTACGCATCAGAAGGCGCTGACATCATAGCAATCAAAGACATGGCTGGTCTCCTCAATCCCAAGGATGCCGCAATAATAATACCAGCAATCAAAAAAGAGATTTCCGTTCCATTGACGGTCCACAGCCATTCAACGGTTGGCTATGGCGAAACAACCGCACTGGTTGGTTTGATGTTTGGTGCCGACAGGATAGACGTCGCGGTTGGTCCGTTTGCTGGAGGTTCGAGCCATCCACCAGTGGAGCTTGTTGCAGTAATGGCAGAGAGACTCGGCATTGACCACAGGCTCAACCACGAAGCGATCCAGAGGGCCCAGAAGAAGCTCTTTGAGGTGAGAAAAGCCCTGGCAAAGTTTGATTCCAGTGCCAACAATCTCCCGAAGCCAATTCCCAATCCGCTCCCACAGACAGACATAGACAAAATTGACAAAGCAATCGAACTAGTCAGAAAAAGCGATTTCGACGAGGCAAGGAGAACTATTGTTGACCTGATGACCTCCTATGGCTACCCAAAACCGGACGAGGCCCAGCTTGACGCACAGGTGCCAGGCGGAATGCTCTCGAACCTTCGCAACCAGCTCAAGGAAGTTAACCAACTCCAGCTCCTGCCTCAAATTCTCGAGGAAGTTGCCAGAGTAAGGGCGGATTCAGGATACCCTCCGCTTGTCACTCCAACATCCCAAATTGTCGGCTCCCAGGCAGCTTTCAATGTACAAACAGGTCAGCGTTACAAGATCGTCTCACGGGAATTCAAGGACATGGTCAGGGGAAGGTATGGCAGACCAGGCCCGATATCTGAAGAATTCCTGAAGATGGTAACCGGAAGCACTGAAAGATATACCCAGCGTTCAGGCCATTATGTGGATGATGTCCCACTCACCTCTGAAAATGGCTTCAATCCACCACCATTTATAAATAACCATAGGGATCTTCTGCTTTATTACATGCTCCCAGGGCCCACAAAAGACTTTTTCGAGAAACAAGACTCAAAAGCAAAATCACCGGAACAGCCTCGCTGACCCCGTTTCTACTTCAACAAAGTGACCGCTTCCTGAGATTGGATTACAAGCCCTTTGCAGAGGGCCATTCCAAGTATGGTCCTTTTGCCTTCAATTTTCCTTGCCGGCAGGCCGGTTTTCATATCAAAAACATAAAGCATCGGATCGCCGTTTAATGCAACAAAGAGGGCGTCTCTTGATGCAACAATGCCCCTCATCTGAAGGGTGTTCGGAACTATGATTCTCGACTCTTCAATTCCCGTCTTCAAACCAATTTTTGCGATTTTCGATTTTGACGGCACAAGGACGTAATCGCCATATATACAGGGATTGCAACCTAATATACTCGGCTGGCCGTCAAGACTGGTTATGGCATAGTGCCATATCTCTTCTCTGCTCCTGGTGTCATAGGCATACATCCTGGCCCTTGAGTTGACAAGTATCGTATAGGCTGATGCCTGTGGTGGATAGTCAGGGGGACCGTCAAACTCCAGGTGCCACAAAATGCTGCCATCCATAAATGAAAGTGCGAATATATGGGTATAGTCAAACCCTTTTGGGCCACCTGTTACAAACAGCTCGCGCTCGCCAAGTGTGACCCATCTGAAAACATAATCCTTTGCAATATCGGTTTTCCACTTAAAAACGCCTGTTTCCTTGTGGATGCAAAAAGCTGTACCAATATTTGTTACGCCATAGAGCGAATCCTTGTGTTCAAACATCGAGACCACTTCTTCGTCATCAAACTCCATGGTCCAGTTTTCCAGCATTGTTCTTTTGTAGAAACATTTGAGACTGCTGCCGCTTGTTACAAAAAGGTAATTTTGATCAAGTGCAAGCTCATAGGTAAAAGCTTCATCAAGAAGCACCGGAGCAATTGCCTGCTTTCCGCTGTGTTCATCCAGAACAACAACTCCCGGACCATTTTCGGTCGTTGTGACAATGTATATACCTTCGCCATCAGATACTGGTGACGTGAGCGCGAGGGTTTCATAACCGATGTCCCATACCAGAGCAACGTTATTACTGGTGCCCTCGTTGGCCGAATACCACCTTTGGGGTATACCACCCTTTGTGCCCCAGACAGTAATTCCCCCGCAACCAGAAACCAGCACAAGTAAAACGGTGATTTGTGCAAAAATCAGAAACTTTTTGATCATTGGCCCTAATAATAGAAAATTATACTCTCTGGTAAAGAACAATTTGGTTTTGTGCAGTGTGTGGAAAACCCTGTGGACAAATTCATGCCATTTTGCCAAGTGTCTTTGGTTTTATGAGACAATTGTCGGTTTCTGTCAATTTAACAATCAAAGGAAAAATAATCTGCAAGAAGAATCATTGCAAAAAAAGTTATCAACATGTGGAAATCTATGTGGATATCAAAAATGTGATCAGGGTAATCTTGTGTTCTCTTCAGGCATCCAGATGTTTAGCAATGCCGGTTTTGGGTTGACAGCAATCGCACAATTGAGTCCAAAAACTTCTCCCAGGACGACTACCTTGTCACTCCCTGAAACTGATCTTTGTATTATTGAGCGCGGTTCAAAATATTTCTCCCAAAAACTGCCGTTTCCTATCGATGAAAACTTTGTGACTCTCATTGAAGCTATATCCCACAACAGCGAGAGTTTTCCAGAATTTGACACGGCCAGAATGTTGTCTGTGATTGGCACAAGAACACCAAAACTCTGGCAGGCTGCGCTTTCAACCTGCCCGGCCACGCAAGAGATTTTGCTCATAAGTCCGCCGGAAAGCACCATCAAGTACGTTGAATCCTGGGTGAATGAGAACTCTGGATTTTTTGCCTGCACTGTCTTGATTATTGAACCTTGCTTGAGATCGAAGAGTTTTACTTGTCCTGGCTGATAGCAGGCCATGTACTTTTCGTCCCAAGACACAATGATGTCGTTCTTGTCTATGTTCTGACCAATATTTATTTTCTTGCTTGGGTTGTCCCTGTCTACAAAAGAGCCTCCAACAACTATGTATCTTGGGTTCATATCAAGAGTGCCGGGCCGCCTTGTTTTTTCGTTTATGAGGGACGGATAGCTTATGCTTGAAAGGTCCTGGCCTATGATGTCCATTGAAGAGTAACCTGGAAAAGTCAAAATCACGTCGTTTGTTAGTATTGATCCGGATTCATCCATTGGCAACGAGGAAACAGTTGCGCCATATGTTGGGTGATTGGAGAACACAAGCCCATATGGTGGCATCTTTTCATTGCCGGTCAAATATATGCCGATTGTGTTTGCGCTTGCAACCAGCGGTGTGGAACCAAGAAAAAGTGGTGGTATGGCTTTGTTTATTGTCTCCCCATTTGGGATGCAGATATAGATTTTTGCACCAGGTGCAGAGTCGTTGTCCACCTGTGAATCAAACGATACGTCCTTGGATTCAAAAGAATAATTTATTTGAGAATCGTCGGTTATGACGACCTCTCTCTTTATCATTCTGTGGCCTTCCATGGCCAGTCTGATCTTTTTTGTTCCTGTTTCAATCTGGCCTTCCCATGGGGTCTTTCCATAATGCTCTTCGTCGATGTACAGTTCTGCGCCCTGTGGCTCGGAGCCAATCTTGAGGTTTACCCTCTTCTTCTGGAGGTCAAAATATACGCTCGGATCAGTGTCGAAATCAACTTCTTGCTCTTTTGTTGCAAACCCTGGCAAAACAGCTTTTATCACATGCTTCCCCTTAAACTCTTCCTTTAGTTGCAAGGGAGTTAGGCCAAGAAACTCATTATCAATATATATTCTCGCCTGATCCGGATATGAGAGAATAGTTGTTCCTCCAGTGGATTTGGCAAGCTTATAGTTTATGGTCTGGTTGTTTTCATTAATTGTGGCTACAGACTTCAGTGGTGCATAACCGGCCAGCGAGAGCTCGATTTCTACATCGCCTTTTTTTAGTCTGGTTATCAGTGGTGTTGTGCCCTTTGAAATGCCATCCAGTATAACCTCAGCACCTTTTGGTTCTGAGGTTATCTTGACCTTCAGAATATCACTCTTTGGGATGTTGAGTGCCACCAGGAGAAAAATGCCAACGATGATTACAGATGCGAGTGCTATCGTAAAATACCTGAACTTGGGGTTTTTTGAAGAGAACCTTTGGATGCCCTTTATTTTCTCGCCATCCGATATCAGTGTTGGTCTATCATTCATTTTGCAATGACCTCACATATTCTTTCCAGGTCTTCCCTACCATAATACTCAATCTCTATCTTGTCTTTTAAGACCCTTACCTTGGTCCCCAAGGTTTCCCTGAGTGCAGTTTCTGCAAGGACTGCTTCATGGGTTTTCTCTTCCTCCCGCGGCTGGGGTTTCTTTGCCGGGGTTTCTTCCTGTATTTTCTTTACAGCCTTTTCTGTTTCCCTTACAGACATTTGGCCAGTAACGATCCTTTGCATCATGCCCAGCATGAGCCCATCATTTTTGAGGGAGAGGAGCGTTCTTCCATGGCCCTCTGATATTGTTCCCTTGAGTATTGCGTCCTGGACGATATCGGGAAGATCGAGGAGCCTCAAAAGATTTGCAACGTAAGGTCTGCTCTTCTTGATGCCGTCTGCGATCGACTCCTGTGTGTAGCCAAATTCCTCGCGGAGCCTCTTCATGGCCCTGGCTATATCGATCGGATTGAGATCCTCCCTCTGGATGTTTTCCACAAGGGCAAACTCTGCCGCATCGATGTCCGATATCTCCCTTATGACAACGGGGATTTTCTCAAAACCCGCCAGTCTTGCAGCCCTAAGCCTTCTTTCACCTGCAATGAGCTCAAAGCCGTTCCTGACCCTTCTGACGACAATCGGCTGGATTACGCCAGATTTCTTTATCGACTGCGCCAGCTCCTGCAATGCGGCCTCATCAAGTGCGGTCCTTGGCTGGTATGGTGAATAAGTGATTGCGTCAGTTGAAAGCTCTACAACACCGCTTGAAACCTCTTCGCTCGGGAGCAAGGCCCCGAGACCTTTTCCCAGTCCAAACTTACCTGCCACCTTTGAGCACCTCCTCGGCCAGTTGTTCATATGATGATGCCCCTTTTGAGGTAGGGTCATAGACTGAGATTGGCTGGCCATAGGAAGGGGCTTCGGATACTCTGACATTC
>JAGOOO010000034.1 GCA_017992475.1 Caldisericia bacterium
TTTTTGTTCTCTCGGCAGGTCTTTTTCCGGCCAGCCGGGTCTTGTCGGCTTCTGATATCTATCTGGTTACCATTAATGGTGAATCGGCTTGCAGAATGGAAAGTATGGGTTTTTCGCCGATCCATTCGATGCTCGTGTCAAAAACTTTGCTTGCCAGTGCGAAGGATGCTATCAGAAAAAATTGCCACTCGGCTTCATTCAGGTTTGATTTTGATTACCTTTTAAATGGAATGTCTGTTGAGCTTGACAAGCGGGATGCTGAAGTGGTAAAAAGCTTGTCATTTGTTAAGTCGATTACAAGAATTAATAGTCTAGCACCAGCAGCAGTCAGGACTGTTGCTGAAACAGTTGGGGCCTCGCCGCTTTATGAAGTTAAGGATCAAAATGGCAATTTTGTTAATGGCAAAGACATTCTTGTCGGTGTGATCGATTCTGGAATAGATTATAGACACCAGGACCTTGGAAATGGAATGTATGGACCTGGTGCAAAGGTGGTGGGTGGATCCAATTTTGTGGAACCAAAGGCACCTCCGCTTGATGATGAAGTAATGGGTCATGGAACCTCAGTAGCAGGCATTATCGCTGCAGACAACACAAAAGCGCCGGGTATTGCTCAAGGTGCAAAATTGATGTCTTATAAGGTTTTCTCAAACAAGAATCCCGATGTAATGGAAGATGTTGTTATCGCGGCGATTCAGGCAGCTGTAAAAGATGGATGCAAAGTAATCAATGTCTCTCTTGCAAGACCAGGTGGCAGTTCTTCTGAACTTTCAGCCTCTGCTCTTGCAGCAGAACAGGCTACAAGGGCTGGTATTTCAGTTGTTGGCTCAGCCGGTGATTTTGGAGTTTATTGTGATGGCATTGAAGGTGGAACGGTTGGTGGGCCATCCCTAGCCCTTGATTCGATATGCGTTGGTTCTTCAGACACCAGGCCAGCTTGCAGGGTAAAAATTGAAGGCTCAAACAGAAGCATTTTTGGAATGATGTCTGTGCCACCCCTTTCATTTGCTGGACCACAATCCATAGAGCTTGTTGATGGTGGATATGGATCCGAAGAGGAATTTTCAAAAACTAATGTTCTTGGCAAGTATGTTCTTATAAAAAGAGGGCCAGAGATTGGCGAAGCAATCCCATTCTTCCAGAAACTGCTCAATGCAAAAAAGAGGGGTGCTGTTGGTGCAATTATCTGGAACCATAGTCTTGGAGAAGTTTTCCAGATGTTTGTTGGTTTCAATTCAATAACTGGAGAACCAATAAGAAATGAAGAAATTGTCCCATCATGTTTTATAGGGAATTCTGATGGACTCTTCCTCCAAAAGCTTGTCTCAGGCCAGGAAGTCAAGACCTCTATCACAGAAGAAATTGCCGATACAGTGGCAAGAATGACGGCTATTGGTCCAACATCGGACCTAACATTCAAACCGGATGTTTGCGCCCCTGGAATTGGAGTGCCTGCTCCTCTCTCCACAAGTTCGACTGATGGAAACACCTCAAAATATACACAGAATTTCTCTGGTACTTCCGCAAGTGCCGGTATTGTATCTGGAGCCGTTGCCTTGATAAAACAGGCCAATCCAGGTTGGACACCATCTGATATAAGACTTGCCCTCATGAACACATCAAAACTTCTTATCAATCCAATAACTGGTGAATATTCCAGTCTTTTGTTGCAGGGTGCTGGACAGATAAATGCCAAAATGGCAACATCCGCCCCATGCGTTATTTCACCAGGCGGGTTGATAGTCACAAAAGACAAATCAAAGGACGTAAAGCTTACATTTAAGGGCCTTGGTACTGATGCAAATTTCAAAGTGAGATTTGAAGTTCTGAATAAGCTTGATGATTATGTCAAGTTTACTGGTCAGGAGACTGTAAGTGTGCCTTCAAAAAATGAAGCAACATACACTTTCTCAATTGATTATTCTGCGACTGAAATCCCATGGAATGTAGAGTGCGTTATCTGGTTTGAAAGCGACAAGATAAAGTTGCATGTTCCGGTCATTTGCTGGAAAGGCTATGCCACAAGTGAGAAAAGGAATATTACCTCACTCAAAGTTACAGGAAACAACATCAATTATGATGGGAAGGGCGACAAGGTAACCATCGAATTTGGTGTTGCGATGGGCGATAAATTTACATACAAGCCTCTTTTTTACAAAATGCAGAGCGATGAGGAAGCTCCGCAGCCAAGAGAAACGATGATTTCTGGTGTCCAGTTTGATCTTATTGATGGTAATGGTGATACATGGGTGACAATAAAACGCTTTGAGAACACCCAGTATGGTTACTACAAATTTGACTGGTTTGGTGAAGATGCCGAGGGCATGCATTCAATACCTGATGGTTCTTATGGTCTCAAGATTGTTATTAGCGAAACAGTTCTGGAGCCAGGAAGCGCCAAATTGAAAACCAAGAATTCATCTCAGATTGCAAAAGACACTATAAGAATAAATGGAAGCAAAGTGCAAAGTCCACCAAGGTTCTTTATGGTTGCACAACCACATACGCCCTCTGCCAACCAGAAAGTTCTTGTGGATTGTTATGTGACATTTGCAAAAGATATTTCATCGCTTAATTTCAATGTAGCCTACAATCCGGATGAGGTTAAAATACTCCAGGTTTGGCCTGGGAGATTCCTCCAATCAGACGGCTCGCCGGTAGAATCCGATGTTTATCTCGATGATGTCAATGGTAAAATCAAAGTTATTTCCAAGAGAGCAAATCAAACTGGCATTAGCGGACATGGTATCATTCTGAAGTTCTTGGCCATCTTCCCCAATCCGTCTGCGCCAACCATTAAATTTGATGATCTTAGTCCATATGATCCAAGAGGAAGGATGATCCCACACATGGGTTTCCCACTGGAACTTGAAGTTACCGATGTCGAACCACTACTTGGCGACCTCAATTTCGATGGAATTGTAGATATGGAAGACTACTTTATTTTCGCGCAATCGTATGGTGCAAAGAGGGATGAATTACACTACAACCCTCTTGCTGATTTCAACTCGGATGGTATTATTGACTTCGAAGATTTGAAAGTATTGCTTAATAATCTTGGCAAAAGTGAGTGAAGAAAGGGCAGTCTAAATGAAAAAAGCGCTTGCATTGATTGTCGCAGTTGCCGTGCTGGCAGGTTTGCCAGTCATCATGGCTCGAAACACCGTCGCTTCCGATGTGAAAATTACAGTGGAGCAGGTTTATGGTGTAATGCCTGATTCTTACATCGGCTCATTCAACCTTTCAGGCCCGAATACAGTGGAGTCTGACTATATGGTTGGCTACTATTATCCGATGTGTGCGATGAAGGTAACAAGTGATGGCAATTTGATAGTTGCCGATACCGCCTATGGAAGAGTCCATGTGCTTGGCTCGGATCTCTCCCACAAGAGTGTTTTTGGATCCCTTGGTTTTGGCGATGGCAAGTTTCAATATCCAGTTGATTGTGCCGAAGATGGGGATGGCAACCTTTATTTTGTAGACATGTATAATTGCCAGGTTTCAAAATGGGACAAATATGGCAAATTTATTGGCGCTTTTGGCTCTGAAGGCCAGGAGAATGGGCAGTTTATTGCACCAGGTGGAATAGCAGTTGATAGTGATGGAAATATTTATGTTTCCGATGGCAACACAGCCAGAATACAAAAGTTTGATTCTTCCTTCAAATTTAAAAACTTAATGAATGTTGGAAGTGAGACCGTTGCTCTTGATTCTCCTGGACCGATCAGAATTGGACCAAATGATGAAGTTTTTGTTGCAGAAATGAAAAGTGGGACCATTTATCAATTCAAACCATCCGGTGATTTTGTAAAGGCAGTTGTCAAATCAACCGACGAAAAAAATCCCATTTTTAAAAAGCTGGGTGCTTTCGAAGTTGGTTCAGACGGGACATTCTATCTCCTTGATCGTGCAGATGGTTCAAACGCAATAAAGATTTTTGACAAGGATGGGAAAGAAAAGTCAAGGTTCCAGAGCGTTGCTTCCAATGAGGAGTATCTTGATGGCATGGCAGTTGGAGCAGACAGTGTTTATGTCCATGTTTATGGTTCAATCAATCCAGGGTCTGGCGTCTCGATTGACAACCCGTTTATTGTGCCAAGCTCACAAAGACTCATCAAATTTGACAAATCAGGTTCCAAAAAGGGTGAGGAATCATACAACCCGATGCAAGAGGGCAGGGGTGGAAACATCACATCATGCGCTGTGACTTCAGATGGGACACTCTATGCCGTTTCAAACATCAATGTTGATCAGGGTGGTAAATACGCTAGTAATATCCTTGTTTGGGACGCAAAAGGAAACTATCAGAACTCGATTTCAACTGATGATCTTAATCTTTCAAATCAAGCTCTCTTCTCTGACGTAACAGTTGATTCATATGATAATGTTTATGTTTCTGTCAATGAAGGTTTTAGGGGCGAGGTTCCAGGTTACATCATAAAGATTGCAACTGGCTCCGAAATGCTTTCAACGGTAACCCCAAATTCAAGGACCGCTATTTCTTACTCATCCGAGCAAATCGGAAAAGGTGATCTTGGAACTCCAGCAGGTCTGTGTGTTGATCGTATGGACAACCTTTATGTTGCCGACAGGGCAAGACAGTCAGTGATCATATTTACAAGCAAGGGGAGAAAAAGGGATGAACTTGGTGTCAATACTTCACCCAGCAATGTTTCGGTTGACCCATTCCGCAATATGGCCTGTGCAACCGATGGACAGATAGTTGTCATTGACAAAAAAGGCAGAGACATCGCCAGTATGGGTGGTCAGGGAAGAAAACCAGGACAACTCTATTATCCCCATGGAGTTCTTTTCGCAAATAATGGAGCAGTAATTGTTTCTGATGGCGAAAATGGAAGAATCCAGATTTTTGAACGCAAAGAGGGTTCTGATTTCACGGCCACATATACTTCTCCTCGTATGTTCTATGTTCCGCAGGGAATGTGCTGGGGCAAGGACCAGAAGGTTTATCTCACAGATAACTTCCATAATGTAATTTACAGGCTCAACATCAATGGTTACACACCACCAGGAATTGGCGAAACTGGTCCAGAACCGCCGCTCCCACCACAACCACCGGCCCCACAAAATATCCCATCAGATGGTGAGATTTACTTCCAGCCATCAGATGTGAAAATTCCATCGGGTGGATCATCAGACATCAATATCAGCATCAGGTATGCGTCAAATGTCTATGGTGTTGGTATGACACTCAAATATGACCCGCAATATCTCCAGCTTGACAAGTGCGAACAGGGGAATTTCCTTTCCTCTGACGGAAACAAAAACCTCTTTATCTACAAAGATGAGCCAAAGGGTACAGTAAAAATTGGTGGCCCGACAAGAACATCAGCGGTTGCTGGAATGAATGGTGAAGGCATACTTATAAAGTTCCGTTTCGTTGGTGTCAAGGAGGGCGACACAAAGCTCGAAGTATCAGAGGTATTAGTTAAAGATCCAGATCTTAACAATATTCAAGTTTCAGTCACAAATGCCAAAGTTAAAGTGTTGCCAAAAGACAGCACGCCACCACCAGTAAATGTCAATATTCCAAAATGTTCTTGGGATGCTTCATTTACCGGTTCCGGAACCACTGAAAAAGATGCAAAACTTGTACTCAAGACTGTTGATGGAAGCCAGGACATAAAAGTTGGTGCAGATGGAAGCTTCAAGTTTACAGTGAATTTGAAAAAAGGTGCCAACAACTTCACAATTACAGCAACTGATCCAGCGGGTAATTCAAAAGACTATACCTTTACAATCAATCAGGCAACAAAAAATGTTGTTGTCATGTGGGTTGGAAAGCTCGTTTACATGGTTAATGGTTCCAATATGAACCTTAATGCTGCTCCGCAGCTTATCGGTGGTTCAACATATGTTCCAATGCGTGACCTTGGAAATGCTCTCAGCTGTGTTGTTGATTGGGACGCTAAAGAAAAGAAAGCAACATATACATACACAGATCCATGCTCTGGTACACAAACAGTCCTTGAAGCCTGGATTGACAAAACCATGGGAAGACTCAATGGTTCGCCACTAGATTTTGGTAAGGCACCAAAGATAATTGGTGGAAGAACGCTCGTGCCGTTACGTGCTATCTCGTCTGGACTTGGTGCTGATGTAAAGTATGAGGCTTCAAACAAGCAGATAACAATCACTCATCCGAAGCCCTGATAAACTTTTGAAAGGGAGGCCTTTTGGCCTCCCTTTTTTTGTAGACATGGAGGGGATATGAAAATACTCAAAAACATTGTTGTAGGTCTTATCATTTTTTCCATGTTTCTTTTTTGTGGTCCCTCTTTTGCGGCCCAGGATTATGGGTATGCAAAAATAGATAAAGCTCTAATTGGAAAAACAGGCACCGTTAATGTCATAATAATCACTGGTGACAAAACTGTTGTCGATTATGTTGGTAATCTTTCTTACTCCAACAAATTTTTCCAGGGAACAATTGAGTCTTGTATAAACAATTCCGTCGAGAGCGTTTATCTGCGGTGCAAGTCCATTTCACCTGATCTCACAAAAAGATGGGTTTTTAATACGGTGATTAATGGTTTTTCTTGTGAAGTCGATGCAAGTAAATTGATTGATCTTGCCAAACTGCCTTCGGTGAAAAAAATTGTTGATGCAACATTCAGATATGAAATGCAAATCAACAAGCACCTTCCATATCTTGGTGTAACAAAACTGAGGCAGATAGGAACACCTGATGGTAAAAAAGCGACAGGCGCTGGCATAAGAGTCGGTGTTATTGACAGTGGAATAAACTATAAGCACCTTGCTCTTGGTGATGGCTGGGGCAAAAGGGTCAAATTTGGGTATGATTTTGCCGATAAAGATTCTGACCCGCTTGATTTTATGGGGCATGGTTCACACTGTGCTGGAATAATTGGTGCCAATGGCAAGTATCTTGATACTCCAATAACTGGTGTCGCACCGGAAGCTACTTTTGGTGCATACAAAGTTTTTACTGTCGACGAGGGTGGAGCAAGACCGGACAATGTGGCCGCGGCGCTTGAGATGGCTGCAAAAGATAAGTGTGCTGTTGCCAATATGTCGCTTGGAAGAGCGTTATATTATGGTGGTGAGAATGAAGTTGAAGATCAGGCAATAAAAAACGCCACAAAAGCCGGAATGCTTGTTGTAGTTGCAGCAGGTAATGACGGTTATCGCTCGGATAGGTTGCCATTGCCAATAGGTGTTCCAGCAGTAACAGAGGAGGCACTTTGTGTTGCGGCAACTGATGAGCGTGGCAAATGTCTCATAGAGGTAATGACAAAAACTGGTGAAACAAAGAGGATGTTGGCAAACAATCATATATGGGGCCTTCCATCCATAAACCCGGATGATTCCCTTTACGAGGTTGTTGATGGTGGCACTGATCCCAACAAAATTCCTGATTGTGCTGGCAAGGTTTTATTGATTCAATATAAAGACAATATCAGAAGCTGGCACAGATTGGAAACTCAAAATTTCATTCGAAAACTAAAAACACTCAAATGCAAAGCTTTTATTTTCTGGTCCGATGGTTTTGATGGAACACCATTTACCCTCTCCTATTTTGAAAGCTTTGAAGATGCAATGACTTTTCAGGTGCCCATCTATACCTTGAACAGAAGGGATGCAAAGATACTTCTGGATGCGGTAAAAGAAGGGCAGAAAATACATTTCAAGAGAATATCATACCCTGGAGATTTTTCCTCGACTGGTCCGTACCTTGGACCAAGGGGTCTGAAATTCAAACCAGAAGTTTCTGCGCCTGGAATGTGGATTTTTTCAACGGTTTATGATGAGAAGAATCCGAAGGATGCTTGGGACTCATATTCTGGAACATCAATGGCGGCACCATTCGTAACTGGCATGTCAGCACTTGTAAAGAGTTATCACCCTGATTGGCTACCATGGCAAATAAAAGCCTCACTTATGAATACAGCCAAGTTCCAGATCAATCCACTCAATGGTGACCCCTATCCATTGGTAATCCAGGGGTCAGGGCTTGCCAATGTTTATGATGCTTGTACAACGCCAGTAATAACGGACCCTCCAGCATTTACCTTCCATGGTGGTAACTACAAGGATGGAGTAAAGATAAATCTTATCAATGTTGATTCGAAGAGGGCTACAGTAAAACTCACTTCCAAAGTGACCTTTGTCGGGGATGTTGAAGGTGTTGATATATCAATTACTCAATCAGATGAAGTGGTCTCTCCACCGCCACAATCCTCACCAAGGGATGCAACTGCTTCGCTTGATCTCAAAATAAATCTGGACAAGCAAAAAGTTCCAAAAAATAGAGTTGTTGAGGGCTCAATTGAAATCACCATCGATAGTTCAACCCAGATCCATGTTCCGTTCATGGCTTTGTTTGGCGAGATAGAGATTTACAACTCTCTTAAATCGTTTTCAAATCTTCTCGTGCAGAATGACAAGATTGATGTTGCCCAGGGTGAAAAACCTGGAACAGTCAAGTTTCATGTTGGAGTTGGCTCAAAATCGTTCTTCTGGGGCAACCAATATGACAATTTTGCCTATATGACAAGGATATCTGTTCTAGATAAGATCTTGGATAGGTGGAGAGATATTTATGAAGGCAATTATCTCATTCCAGGTGATTATGAATTCGAATGGGACGGAAAAGATATTGATGGAGATTTGTTCTTGCCAAATGGGCCAAATGGCATAGGAAGTTTTATGTACTATGAAGCCATAGTTGGTAGTACGCAAAATAAACTTGTTGAGAGTTCAGTGCCAAGGGATGCTCAAGCTTGGGTGGAGGTGATTGGTTCAGACAAATTACCGCTTCCTGAGCTGAATCTTAGTGTTAACCCAGAGTTTGGTGCATTGAATAAAACACTCACAGTGAAGATGTCTCTTGCAAGGTCGAGCCAAAATAAGGTCATAAGGTTCTCTCTGCTCT
>JAGOOO010000035.1 GCA_017992475.1 Caldisericia bacterium
ATCCATGAGCCAAGCGTTTTTCTGAAGCACGGGGTCTTGAATTTTGGATATTTATCTTTCAGTTCCTGTGGCGTGACGGCGAATATCCATTCCAGAATATCGCCACCCAGTTCATCAAAATACCCGCTAACGGCAAGTGCCTTTTTGTTACCATCTTCATCAAACACCCAAAACCTGACAGGTGCGTCAAAACATGGATGTGTTATTGAAAACTGAAGGAATCCTCCTGGCTTTAAGACCCTGAATGCCTCAGCAAGGACTTTTTCCGGTCCTGGAATGTCCATGAAACTCATTGTTGCAACACAGAAATCAAAAGAATCGTCTTCAAATGGAAGATCGAGAGCGCTCCCCAAAACATATTTTATGCCAAGTGGTTTTTCCTGTTCCACCACTTTTGCGGCCTCAATAAAAGCTGGCGATATGTCCAGGGCAGTCATGGAGGCACCCAGAGAAGCAAAAATCCTTGTGTTATTGCCTTCGCCACAGCCTATGTCCAGCCCCTCAAGACCCCCAATTTCTGGAAGCATGGCCACAAAACCCGGCGTATTGAACTGGTCACGACAAATGTCGTAGCCAAGCCTGGAAAGGTCCGTCCACGCCCTGGCGTTTTCATCCCAATATTTTCCAACTTCCTTGTCATCCATGCAACTTATGATATCCCAACCATAATCATTAGGTAGTCTCACGAATGAGATTTTCCTTAATCTCACTTCTCTATGCTTCAAGAATGACCCAAAGCGTTGACAAATGTAAACGGAACACATATCAAAATGCTTGAGGATCTTTGAAAATTTCCTCAGGAGGATAAGAGATGAAAGAAAAGACCTGCACTGTATGTTCAGCATCCGAAAGCCACATGATGCCTATGTCAATGCTCAGGAAGCCAATCATAGATCTTATAAAAAAAGACCACCCGGATATTAATGAAAACGGATACATCTGCACCGAAGATCTGAACAAATACAGGGCTAAATATATTTCCAGCCTCCTGGAAGAAGAGAAGGGTGAACTCTCCAGCCTCGAAAAACAGGTTGTAAAAAGCATTGAGGACCAGGAAAATATCACAAAAAACCTAGGTGAACAAATCAGCAGAAAGGTAACTTTTGGTGAAAAAATTGCTGACAAGGTGGCCGATTTTGGCGGGAGCTGGACTTTTGTCATAATATTTTTTGCATCAATCCTGACATGGATGACCATAAATATCATAGCCCTCAGAAACCCGTTTGATCCGTACCCATTTATATTGCTCAACCTCGTCCTCTCCTGCGTAGCTGCAATCCAGGCCCCGGTAATCATGATGAGTCAGAACAGGCAGGAGGCCAGGGACAGGATGAGAGACGAAAATGAGTATGCAATAAACCTCAAGGCAGAAATCGAAATAAGACACCTCCAAGACAGACTTGACCATTTCATCATGAAGGAATGGCAAAGACTCCTTGAGATACAAATCGTCCAGACAGATCTTATAGAGGAATTAGCAGAAAAAGATGTATTGGGGGAAAATTTTGGAAAGCCAACCCGAAAGTAAGTAAAAGGTGAAGTAATCAAAAAAATCAGATAAATTACAATTTGAATTTAAACTGCATAAACTGACACATATACAACCATTTAATTAAACGGGACCCTTTGTAGGCTCTCCACAAAAGAATTTATCAAAGAAGGTTTGTGGTCACAAGACATATAAGCGTTTGCATTTGTTGAATCAAATTGATACAATCGTATTAGGGGATTTTTGCACAAAAAGAGAAAGGGTTTGTAGTGGCTAGAAAAAAAGACCAAAAAAGATACTACTACGACCACGAGCCATACTACGCAAAGATTTGTTGCGAGGGTGGCACTGGGTGGCCAATTGAATCTGATGTATCTCAGAGGTTCCTTCTCAAATGGGCCAGGGAGCAAATCTTTCCTGAATATGCCACCATTCTGGAGGTTGGTTGTGGTGGCGGGGAGCTTGCAATCGAGTTGGCAAAACGGGGGGTAAAAGTTGAAGCCTGCGATCTTTCTGAAACAGCAATAAGGATATGCCAGTCCAAAAATCCACCAGAAAACCTGGCTTTCTTTGCTGCAAATGCTATGACACACAAGGGATATCCAAACCCTCCCTACGACTGGATCATAGCCAACCAGGTCCTCCAAAGTATCATAGGGGGAGACAGGGTTTTCCTCCTGAAAAGAATGCGCGAGAACCTCACAACAACGGGCACAATCGTGGTGGCTACAATGCTTGGGGTCCCTGAAAAATTCAAGGAAGAGTTTAACCCTATAACTTTCGTAAACAAAACAAATACAAGGTTTTTTGCTGATTTGCGGATGTTCGCAAAAGAAATTGCAGAAGCAAGACTAAGAGTGACACGCCATATAAAAATCGACGACCATTACAGGATATTTTTCCTGGAGAGGTTACCCTGATAATTCCTTCTTGGAATTTCCTACAATAATGAGGGCAAAATGGACATAGAGCGCGGCGCAAAACTAGGGGACATCCCAGAACTCATAAAACTCCATAGATATGGCGAAGAACTGCTTGAGGACAATCGCTCACAGTTTCTCATGGACCCAATGATTATCACGGATGAACAACTCAAAGGCGATTTCACGGAATGGCTTGAAGACCCAGACGTTGGGTTTTTTGTGGCAAGGGAAAACGGAAAACTGGCCGGTTTTGTTCTGGCGATGATAATAGAAGAACCGGACGATCTAATCAATGTTCCATATGTGAGTATCAACGAACTGGCTGTGAGCAAGGAATTCCAGGGTTCCGGGGTTGGAACTACCCTGATGAAGAGAGTTGAGGAGTGGGCACTGGAAAATGACATAAATATTGTCCAACTGAATGTTTGGGAATTCAACCGGAAGGCAAAAACCCTCTATGAAAAGCTGGGTTTCAAAACAATCCAGTGCCAGATGGAAAAGATTTTGAGCAAAAGATAAGAGTTTATTCCCCCGCAATCCTCGCAAAAATTAAAAAAGGTCGCAAGAATCTTGCGACCTTTTTATTTGTTGTGATTAAAAACAATCAATCTATGAAAGCGCCTCTTCAATAACTTTCGCAACCTTCGAACCATGGGCCCTGCCATAAAGGGACTGCATTGCCTGGCCCTTTGCCCACCTTGTCTGAGCCTCTTTTGAAGAGAACTTGAGCTGCATTGATCTGTCTACAACACCCTCGACAATGAATTTTATTACCGAGTCTGTTGCCATTGACTGGGTCTTTGCAATGTAATTGGAATCGGAAGCAAAAGCCTTGAGCTCGTTCTTGATTGCTTCTTTTGGCAGACCCTTTTCCTTGGCTTCCATCATGACTTTTATAACAGTGTCATCAGTCAGCCTGGAGACAATCAATCTTTGTCTCTTGAGATCAGTGAGCCAATCTACAATCAATTCTGCGGCAAGCTTCGGCAAAATACCCAAATCAACAAGCTTGTCAAACAGCTTTGCTCTCTGGTGGGTCGCCAGCTTGTCGGAAACGCACTTGGAAAGTCCCAGTTTTGCATATTTTTCTTCGCGCTCCCATGGGCGCTGGGCCATGTCTGCCCTTATGCGGTCAACCCTCTCCCTGGTCAATCTGACTGGCGGAGAATCGGTGTCCGGATACATACGGTCTGGTCCAGGCAAGACCCTTTCGAAATCGGTCCTGTAGCCATCCTGCATATGTTGCCTTGTTTCTTCCGGTATTCCCCTGACTGCTTCGTCTGCCCTCAGTATTACTTCATTAACGGCAGTTTTCAGGTCAGCCTCTGGGCCCCAAACAAGCACTATTTCGTCTGTTGGATAAGCATTCAGTTTTTGTGCGATTGGTTCCCAGTCACCAGGATAAAGGAGCTTGCCCGATCTGAAGGTGAGGTTTGGCATCTTGTCGATGCAGGCAATGACCCTGACCCTTGCGCCAAATTCATCGGCAAACTGCCAGCCGGGCTGGAGCTCTGCCGATAGCACTTCATGGAACTGCGGGAGCTTGACTGCCCAAATCTTGTCACCCCTTGAGATCGCATTTTTGACCTGCGGGGAAGAAGATTTCAGGAGCATGTCTGTCACGTCTGTTACATTTGAATTTCTTATCTTTTCAAGCTCAACCTGACGCTCTTGCTCCCTGAGCGAAGAATCCAGCTTCTGGTTTGGAACAAGGCCATAAGAAACAAGTTTTTCCTTTATCTCAAGGAGTTTTCTCTGCCTCTTCACTTCAGTGTCGAGCATTTTGGGGATGTACCATGTTTTCGGAACACCCTTAATTTCGATTCTAGGTGCTCCATTTATCGAGCTGTTGACATCCTGCCTGACAGTCCCTATACCTCGCCTGACAAGCCCTGAGGCCCTCAGGAGCCTGCCAAGGAGCTCGTCGACCTCTGCACACTCCCGGGGTGTTCTCATGTCGGGATAAGTGACTATCTCAATGAGTGGGGTTGAGAGCCTGTCAGTTTTGAAAACTATCCTGTGGCCAATATCGGAAACTTCCCTGCAGGAATCCTCTTCAAGTGCCAGTTGCTGTATCCTTATTTTTCTGCCTTTGTATGGCACCCAGCCATCAACACCAATGATGGCGGTTCTCTGGAAACCGGTTGGTATGGAACCATCCAGATACTGTTTTCTTGTGATATGGACTTCGTCCACCAGCTGGCAGTTGAGCATGAGAGCAATCTCGATTGCATAATCAAGCGCCTGCTGGTTTATCGGGAATGGCGGCGTATCGTCCATCTCGTATGTGCAGACGTAATCACGATAAAGAAGGTACACAACTTCTTTGTGGGTTTTGAACTCCATCAGTGCCGTGCCGTCGTATGTGCCCATTTCGGAGAGCGTTGGCCTCATGTGACGAACAATCCTGGCGTCCGGCTCCACCTTCTGGTAGCCAACCGGGCAGTGGCAAAACAGCTTTTTCTGGGTATTTAGCTGTTGATGAATCTCAAGTCCTGATTTGAAACCCAGGTTTTGGTAGTAATCAAGATCGTCGTAGTTCATGTATACCTCCAAAAATCGGATTCTAAGGTTTTGAAGGCAAAATCACAAGAAAACTTCTGGTGTTTTTATGAGAAACGCCCAAAAATTATTTGTTCAGCTCTTGTTTCACCTTTAAAAACAGATCTTTGTTCTCAGGCCCTATTTCTTTTATCTTTGCCCACACTTCACTGCATGAACTATCAATAAGACCGATGGACAATCTTATGGCCATGTCCAATTTTTTTCTGTCCTGTTTGTTCAAAGGGTCGAGATCAGTCTCCACAAAAAGATGGTCAAGATGTCTCAGGTAGCAACTCATGTTGTGATCTCCTTTGTCAAGGTTCTAGCTCTACTCAGGCAAAAATCACTTGCCAAGCCATGCGTCCCAGAAAGCATCCCAGTCTGCCATGTCGATTTTCCCATCGGGGACAAGGTCAGCAAGCGGGTCCCAGAAATCTGGCGCCTCTTTGCCTTCGGCATTTGTACCTTCTGCGCCAAAGCATGTGGCCATTTCTATAGCATCGGCATAATCAATATCTCCGTTAAGATCAAGGTCGGCAAATACAGCAGACTCAAGGAACCTGGCAATATGGGAGACAGTCTTGAGTGTTATCTCATCTCTTGATGGCCGGATATTTTTGCCAGAAAAACCATGGCCACCGTTTTTGACCTTTATCAATGCACAAGTAACATTGTTTTCATAAAGCTTTTTGGCAAGCACGACCGATTGTGAGTATGGAACGGTGAGATCTTTGTTGCCATGCTGGATTAGTATTGGTGGATCATTTTTATCAGCATAGGTGACCGGCGATGCCTGGGTTGCCTTGTCTGGACAATCGGAGGGGTAGCACCCAAGAAAATCCTTTATGAGCTCCACGCCTGGGAGTTTTTTGTCATTGATTTCTTTTGTCATAAAAGTCAGGTCAGACGGGCCAAAATAGTCAACAACGCAAGACACTCTGCTCGAAATTCCTTCAAGTCCCGGCCCTTCGAGCCCATCGCCATCATTTGCAAGTCCCATCAGCGCAACCAGATGGCCACCGGCCGAACCGCCATGTATTCCAATCCTGTCAGGATCAATCCCAAATTTCTCCGCATTTGCCCTGAGGAACCTTATTGCCAACTTGCAATCATTTATCTGGGCTGGAAAAACATACCTTGGCGCAAGCCTGTAATTGATCGAGGCAACGGCAAAACCAAGCTGGAGAAACATCCTTGACTCGGCAGAATCTATGCCACCCTTTTTGTCTCCGGCCCTCCAGGCACCACCATGCACATGAACAACAAGAGGCACCTTCTGGTCGTGACACAATTTTGGTTTTGCAAAATCAAGCTTGAGCTCAACATCGCCAGCCTTGCCGTAAACAATATCAATCTGTCTGTCGGATTCGGGAGCAGATGCTTTTGGGTCTGGTGGAAGCGGGCCAGGCACTGGCCTATCACCCAGCATATACTGACTCCTAGCAATTGAGATTACAGGAAAACTCTGCAGGATTGGCGATACAACAAGAAGAATGCACAAAAAAACGATTCCCTTTGTTTTCATTTTTCCACCGCCTTTTAAAAGATGATACGCAAGACGAATGGATATTGTCACAGGAACAAAAAAAGCGAGTAGACTACTTGATTGCCTCGTATATACCCGAGGCGCCAAAAAGCATCGGGTGGTAATTAACCTCTCTGAAACCTGCACTGGTCAACAATTTCTCCAGTTCTGGTGGGGAATAATATTTTATCGTAGATTCTGAAAGATACCTGTAGGCCGGCCTGTTTCCAGACACAATCACACCTACCCAGTACACATAATATCGCATGTATAGGTGATAGAAGAAGCGGACAAATGAAGATCTTGGCTGGCTCGACTCAACAACAACGAGCCTGCCACCTGGCTTAAGTACTCTTAGTATTTCAGAGAGGTGTTCTTTTGACTGGGGATTGTTGTATGTCAGATTGCGAAAGCCAAACGAGTTGCTCACGCAGTCAAAATAGCCATTTTCATACGGCATCTTTGAAGCATCACCCTGATCAAAAGCAATAGTTTTCTCTTTCAGGGAAGAGGCCTTCTGGGCAGCAATCTCAAGCATTGGCTGGCTGAAATCAAGCCCCCTGATTTCTATTGGATAATCCGCCAGCCTGGCAACTGTCAGGGCCAAATCCCCAGTTCCACAACACAGATCAAGCATTCTCTGTGGTTTTTTTGACAAACATTTTAATGCCGCGGCTTTGCGCCACTTTTTGTCCAGCCCCCATGTTATGAGATGATTTACAAGATCATAATGATTTGGAATGTCAGTGAATATCTTGTGCAAAGGTTTTCTCACATTTTGTTTCTTTTCTTTTTCAGCCAAATTCGTCCTTGCCTTCTTAATTAGATAGCTATAGCACTGCTGCCAGAATATAGCCAACCCCAATGAGCGCCTGGGTAAGCAAAACTGCCATGACGTTGCTCCCCATTGCAGGAAGTATTTTGTTCAGATCCTTGTAGCCAAAGGAACCCCTTATGGCATGTATGGCAAATGGCAGGGTCAACAGGGCAATCAGGCAATAGACTGGCATCTGGCCAAGTATTACTGCTCCTATGACCCAAAGGTAAACGAGGATTTCAAAAGCGGAATAAACTATTGCAGCATTTTTTCCACCGATCCTGATCGGGAGGGTCCTCTTGTTGGCAATCTTGTCAGCTTCGATGTCCGGAAATTCATTGAGGAGGAGCAGATTCAGGACAAGGAGACCGGACGGAACAGACGCAACAAGCGCATGCCAAGAATAAAATCCTGTCTGGACAAAATAGGCGCCCAAAACTGGCAGAATGCCAAGACCCATCCCAGGTGACCACTCCGGAAAATCAGTCTTCAAAATGACCTGCGTATAAAGAAGGACGCAAATGGCGCCAAGGGCAAGCAGTGGAAGAAGCTGCCAGCCTTTTATAATCGAAAAATACACGCCTATCGGCACTGCAAGCACAAAACAAATCAAACCGTACCAGAGGGCCTGTTTTGATTTCAGCAGGCCAGCTGGAAGTATTCCACTACCACCGCTAAAAGGCGTCTTGATGGTTTTGAGATCAACACCACTTTTGTAATCAAAATAATCATTTAGGACATTCACGCTGACGTGGCACAGAACAAGACCAAGAAGCGCAAGTATGGCATTACCCATATGCAGCATGCCATCATTTTGCCAAGCAACTGCAGTGCCAACAAAAACCAACACTACTGGCAAAAGCAGGTATTGTGGTCTTGCCTCCATAAACCAGACCTTCAAACCTGAAGCACTTTTTCTTTTCGGTTCAACAGTTGCTATTTCCATGTTTGCCCCCTATTTTCACTTTCCAAAATTGCAATGATTCATATTCAGACACTAGTATATTTTATTATCAATAAGACTCTTGATAACTAGCCTAGTTACTTAAACAGATGTGAAATTGCCGCAAATGGATGGTACAAAAGCATCTTTGGTCCCGCATATTTCATTACTTTGCGCACCTTTTCTCTCATTCCCTTTTCATAGCAATGGACTTTGCACCTCTTGCACGAGGTTTTTGAATTGCCAAAAGGACACTTGGAAAGTTTCTTATTTGCATAATCAAGCAATTGTTTGCACTCAGGGCAAAGATTATCATGTATTTTGTGGTTTCCATGACAATAAATTTCCATCATAAAACCAATTATCTGCTTCTCTCTTTTTATGGACATAATTTATCCCAAACAACTTTCATGGGAACATTTTACAGTTATCAGAAAAACCAAAGGATAAGATAGGATTATTAAATGGCTATGTAGGAATGCAATTTGAGAAAATATGGAAGAATTTTTGAATCTTTAGATGGTGTTTTTAAAAACCCTAGAAATAAAAAAAAGACCTTGGCAACGTCTTACTCTTCCGGAGGCCTGCGCCTCGAGTACCATCAGCCCTGCAGGTCTTAACTTCCGTGTTCGAAATGGGAACGGGTGTTTCCCCTGC
>JAGOOO010000036.1 GCA_017992475.1 Caldisericia bacterium
CACGGACCTGTCTTCACATATACTCAAATCAAGCACCTTGAGGAGGCCCTATGAGCAAACCCAGGATAGCTTTTTTTGACTTTTCATGCTGCGAAGGCTGCCAGCTCCAGGTCCTGAATTGCGAAGATGAGCTCCTTGATCTTCTCGCCCTCGTCGACATTGTCCAGTTCCGCGAGGCAATGACAGAGGCAGACTGGAACTTTGACATCGCATTCGTCGAGGGTTCCATAACCAGGGAACAGGATGAGCCAAGGCTCAAAAAAATCAGGGAAGCGGCAAAGCTCGTCATCGCCATCGGAGCCTGTTCAGGAATGGCCGGAATCAACGCCATCAGGAACGCAATGCCGATTGACAAAGCAAAAGAGATAGTCTATGGCAACAAGAAAGATGCTTTTGAATCTACCTTTGCCCGCCCAATTGACACAGTGATCAAGGTTGATGGCTACATCCCAGGCTGTCCGATTGACCGCAAAGACTTCCTGCGCACAGTCCAGGCCCTCCTGGTTGGCAAAAAGCCACCGGACCACGATTATCCTGTCTGCCAGGAATGCAGGCTCAGGGAAAACGAGTGCCTTCTCACAGTCGGCATTCCATGCATGGGCCCAATCACAAGGGGCGGCTGTGATGCAATCGAACCAACCTTTGGTTCACCCTGCATCGGGTGCAGAGGTCTTGTTTCTGAAGCCAATATCGAGTCATGCAAGCAGATGCTTGAAAAGCACGGCCTTACAATAGAAGACATCAGCAAGTACATGACCATTTTCAATTCCTTCCAAAAGGAGGAAAAACATGCCTGATCATGACATCCATGTGCATTATGTGACCAGGGTCGAAGGCCATGGCGACATCGTATGCAAGACAAACAACGGTGTTGTTGAGAAAGCCGAATTCAATGTTGTCGAAGCCCCAAGGTTTTTTGAGGCCGCCTGCGTTGGAAGGGCCCATTATGAAATAAAGGACATCGTTACAAGGATCTGTGGCATCTGTGCTTGCGGACACGCCCTCGCTTCCCTAAGGGCAAGCGAAGCTGCAATGTCCATCGAACCATCAGAGCAAACCATTGATCTTCGCAAGATTGTCCTCCACGGCGAAACCATCCAGTCCCATTTTCTCCATGCCTATTTTCTCGCCGCCCCAGACTTCCTTGGTGTTGGCTCAGTAATCCCGCTCGCCTCGTCTCACAAAGACGTCGTTGTCCGCGCTCTCAAACTCAAAAAACTCGGCAATGACATCAGTGAAACAATCGTTGGAAGACATGTCCATCCGATAACCCTCAAGATCAACGGCTTTTCAAAGCTTCCAGACCCAGCCGCATTAAAGGCAATCCAGAAGCGGGTCATTGATGCATTGCCGGACATTGAGGCAACTGTAGACCTTTTCTCGACCATCAAGGTCCCAGAACTCTACAGGGAAACCGAGTACATCTCCCTTGGGCCAACTGGTGGAGATAAAGAATACCCGTTCTATGATGGTGACATCATCTCCTCCCTTGGCCAGTCATACAGACCATCCAATTATCAGCAGGTTTGCAATGAAGAAGTTGATCCAAAACACACTGCAAAGCTTTGCAGGCACAAAGCCCCATCATATCAGGTTGGTGCCCTCGCAAGGTTCAACAACAACTATAACCTTTTGAGGCCAGAGGCCAAAAAAGCTGCCGAAAAGCTAAACCTTAAGGCCCCGAACCACAACCCGTACAATATCACAATGGCCCAGGTTGTCGAAGCTGTGCATGTTGCATACGACCTCATTGATCTTATCGACAAAGTGCTCACAAAAGGAATCAAGGAAGAAAACAACAAGTACCAGCCAAAGGCAGGAACAGGCGCTGGTGCTGTTGAAGTCCCAAGGGGAATACTGTTCCACAGCTACAAGTACGATTCCAATGGGATCTGCCAGTGGGCCGATTGCGTCATACCAACAACCCAGAACGTTCGCAATATCAATGAAGATATGAAGGCCCTCGTTCCAACCATCATCGGAAAATCACAAGAGGAAGTTTCCCTTCTTCTGCAGATGCTCCTCAGGGCATACGACCCATGCATCTCCTGCTCCACTCACCTTATCAATGTGAGGTTTGAGTAAGTGAACACTCTCGTGGTCGGGCTCGGAAACACCCTTCTGGGTGATGAGGGGGTTGGTGTCCATATTGTCAATATTCTCAAGGACCAGCCCCTTCCTCAAAGCGTCGTCCTAAAAGACGGCGGGGTTTCAGGTTTTGATATTCTCCCTGACATTCTGGAGTCCGACCGCGTTGTTATTATTGATGCCGCCAAGATGGGGCTTGTTCCAGGATCTGTGAGGTCTTTTACTCTCGACAACGTCCAGATGCCTGACGGCCCCGAGTTCTCCCTCCATGACCTTGGTCTCCCACAGGTGCTAAAGCTGGGTTCCACCATCTCCAGTCTCCCCCCGATGCTGCTTATCGGGATCGAGCCCAAAAAGATCGCTCCCGGCGCTTCACTCTCCGAAGAGGTCACAGGTCATATGGGGAACATCCTTGAGTACGTTTATTCCGCCATTCTCGACTTCACCAAGGAGGTAGTCAATTGAAGAAGATACTTATTATTGATGATGACACCGATATGGTTGAGGCGATGAGGATCGCCTTAGAGGCCGTTGGTTACAAAGTTTCTTCCGCCCCCAATGGCACACAGGGGCTCAAGACCCTTCTTGAGTTCGCCCCTGACCTTATCATCCTCGATGTTATGATGGACACCGACACTGAAGGCTTCAATGTCGCTTGGGCCATCAGATCAGACGAGGATTCCTCCGTCTACAAGAAATTCAAAAACATTCCAATCCTGATGGTCACATCTGTCTCATCTGAGAAGAAGATGAAGTTTGACCCAAAGAAGGACCAGGAGTTCCTTCCGGTCAACGATTTCATCGAAAAACCAATCAGGCCACAGCAACTGCTTCAAAAGGTGTCACAGTACTTAGGCTAAAGTGCCAAAAGAACAATTCCAAAGGTTTGACCTAAGGGAATGTTCTCAGTTTCTCTCAGGGAGCGATGCCCTGATAAATCTTCGCTGGATTGCGGCAGGGGCCCTTTTCATAGCTTCTGCCGCAATATGGGTTTTCCTACCCAGCTTGTGGCCATTCCCGCTCTTAATAATTTCAGCTCTTATTGTATTTTTTAATATTTTTCTCATTTATCTGAGGTCTTCTTGCCCGGATGGGAACAGATTTTTCACACTTCAAGTTGCCTGCGACTGGATTTTCCTTTTTCTTGTGTGTTTCTGGACCGGCTCTATTTCAAGCCCTGCTGTGTTTTTATTCCCGATCTATTCCATTCTTGTAGGTTTTTTTCTGCCAAAAAAACTTGCATACCTAATTGCAGGTTTTGGCTCCCTTCTTATCGGGCTTCTCTCTCTATGGGTCACTTCATCTCCACTGGCCTATGTTATTGGTCAAGCATTTTTCTACATAATAGTTCTGTTTTTCTGCACAACCATTGGCATCTGGGCATCAGGACAGCTCAGGGAACAGCTTGATCTTTCAGATTTTTTGCGCAAGTCGCTTGAAAAAGAAAACAGCAGGCTTGGCCAGGTGTACAAATCAGCGCTCGCAATGAACTCTGGCCTTGATCTTCCGAATGTGCTTGCGATCATAACAAAATGCTTCAATGAAACAGGTCTTTCAAATGCCACAGTGATAAGGTTGTTGTCGGAAGATGGGCTGACCCTTAACATCGCCAGTGCTGAAGGAATCTCGTCCGAATACGCCCAAAGGGGCTCTGTGGCCCTGAAAGATGACGAGATTGATTCCGAGGCAATCAAATGCAAATGCCCTGTTTTTGTGAGTGATGTGGCAAAGGACGAGAGATTTCTTTACAAATCAGAAGCAGAGCGTGAAAATCTCAGATCCCTGCTGTGCATCCCTTTGTTTAGCAATGAAAAAGCCATTGGCATTATAAGGTGCTACACTTCAGATTACCACGAATTTTCTGATGAAGATGTCGAATTTTTAAGTCTTCTTGCCGCCCAGGCAAGCCTTGCCATTTCAAATGCAGTCTCTTATGACAAGATGGTCAAACTCGACAATTCCAGGAACGCTTTTATAAGAATGGCCACCCACGAGTTGAGGGCGCCCATGGCGGCTGTCCAATCCGTTTTGCAGATAATTCTGGACGGATATGTTGGCGATGTGCCAGAAAACCAGAAGCAACTTCTTTCCAGGTCAAATAACAGGATAACCCAACTTCTGAGGCTGGTTTCAGAGCTCCTTGAGCTTGAGAAGACAACAAAGACCCAGGACAGCTTCGAGCCAATAAATCTGAAGGAGCTCCTTTCAAGGATCATCTCAGAAATCGCCCCAAAAGCTGACAGTAAAAAAGTCAGGCTTAGAATGTTTACTTGTGGAGACAATGTAATCATAAAAGGTATCGAAGAAGCATTTTTCAGGATTTTTGAAAACCTTGTGGACAATGCTGTGAAATATACCCACAGCAGTGGTCAGGTGACAATCAGACTTCTTGAGGATGATGGCACAGCAACAATTCAGATTGTCGATAATGGCATTGGGATTCCAGCTGAGTCAATACCAAAACTCTTCTCCGAATTTTACAGGGCCCCGAATGCAAAGCAAGAACAGGTGCAAGGCACCGGTCTTGGTTTATCAATAGTCAAAAAATTTGTCATCATGCATGGTGGGAGCATATCAGTATCTTCACAGGTAGATGTCGGGACAACTTTTACTGTAACACTCCCTAAAGATCCCCAGCTGACAATTTAATAATAAAATTCCGATTCAATCAGGTGCGAACCGCTTGACATTGTACAAATGTTATTTTAGGATAAACTTACTTGTTAACAGGAGGTAATATGCGTCACTTACCACGTGGAATGCCCCTTTATGAGGATTTGCCAACGGTTTTTCTCAACTGGGAGGAAATGGCACAAAAACTCAGAAGTGACCATTTCTCCGGATATATTAATGTTTCCAGCGATTCAAAAACAGGACTCATTCTCTTTAGGGAAGGGCGCGTCACCGGTTCCTTGTTCTCGTCTGAAGCAGGAGATATTTCAAGAGGCCAGGATGCACTGACAAAAACAACGCTTGCCATTCAGGAAAGAAAAGGTACTCTGTCTATATACCAAACCTCTGCAGATGTCTGCACAATGGTTGAATGGTATTTTGAGGGCAATCAGCTCTACTCGCCAATGGAATCTTACTTCATTGATTTCCCCAAATTTATGGAGACCCTTGGGGAAAAGAAGCTGAATGGCCTTGTAAGGATACAATCAGGCGATTTTTCTGAGTTTATATATGTTGATTCGGGTTCGGTGAGGGGCCATTTTGTTGATGGCCACCCGGAGCTCCAGCCAGCCTCCGAACGTCTCAATGAAACACTCTCTAAAAAAGGCACATCGGTCGAAATCTTCAAAAGCTCGAGTGGTTCTCAACAAAATCTGGAGCAGGTTTTGACTGTTGTCTCAAAAGTTGTCGAACCAAAACCAGCTCCCAGGATAGAAACACCGCCACCACCAAAGCAGGCTACACCCGTCATAGAGACAAAGAAGCCGGAGGCTCCAAAACCAGAACCTGTTGTTTCTGCAGCTCCAAAGGTGGAGGAAGCCCCGCCAAAAGTCGAGTACAAGCCACCCCAAGCTCCAGCAGCAACTCCCACCCCTACCCCTGTGGAACCGCCAGTAAAAAAAGTTGAGCCATCACCAACACCATCAGGAAGGCCAAGGCTTGATTTCTCCAATGAGGATATAGACCCATTCAGGCCACACGGAGAATTCGACGACGAGGTAAAAAAACCACCCCAGCACGAAGAACCACCAAAGACACCGTCTTTTGCTGCCACCCAGCCGCCACAGCAACAGCCACAAAATATCATGGACCCACCAACCACCCGCATTCCAGTCAAACCACCAGCCCCGTCCCCATCTTCACCGCAGGCAACTGTTGTAACAGGTCCTTCAGGCAAAGTGGCTTTTTTGCTTGACGGCATAAAAAAGGTTGCCCAAAGCAATGTTGGAGAGGACATCATTCCATGGCTTGATGGCCAGATATCCAGGATGCAGCAGATTCAGCCTAATCTTGGAAAAAGAGACCTCCTGTTGCTGGTTGACGAGATTGAAAGATATGTAAGGACTGTAAGGCAGAACCCGGCAAAGGCGACAAAACTCGCCTCCCAGCTCCGTCATATTATTGATAGTTTTGCGGCAAATCTTGGGTAGTTCCGAAACAAACAAAAAGGCCCGGCCTGGACCGGGCCTTTTTTTATTTCTCAGGTTCTTCCTGAGTGCTCTCTTTGGGTATCATTGACTCATCAATGCCAATTCCAAGGTTCTCAACTATTTGCTCAATCCTATCAACAGCAATCACTACCGGGAGGTTCTTGCCTACCTCTTCCTGAGAGGCCTCGACAGATTCCATTTCATGGGTTGTATCCTTGAGCAACATGTCAAGATAATCCCATTTGTTTTCTTTCGGAATAAATATTTTGTCGATGCCTTTCCCATATGTTGCCTCGACTTTTTCCTTTATTCCGCCGACTGGCATCACTTTTCCATGCATTGATATCTCGCCAGTCATGGTGACATTTTTGGGTATCGTTTTGCCTGTGAATGCGGAGATCATTGAGCAGGCAAGAGCGACTCCAGCCGAAGGGCCATCATACTTCGGGAGCCAGCCAGGAACATCAACGTGTATGTCCATATCAGGATTTTGAACAAGACCATGGCTCTCAAGGTGCCTCTTGAAGAAGGCATAGGCCACTTCAATGCTGTTTTGGAAAGATTCGCCAAGGTTGCCGGTCACAAGTAATCCGCCACCACCTGGGATGTAGGAGACTTCAAGCGTTCCAAGAGACCCTCTTGAGAAAAGCCTCTCCGGCGGTTTTGCAGGATCAGGGCTTCTCACTATCTGGGGAGCATACACTGCAAGCACCCTGCATTCTCCAGGGTTTTCAGATTCTAGAGCCACAAAATCTTTTTTTCTGAGTCTCCCCTGTATTGACGAGACAAGCGCCTGCGACTCGTTCTTTCTGTTTGCCTCTTCATAAAGTTCAGCCAAATATTCCAGCGCTTCAGGTACTTTCTCCCCCATCACCCTGAGGTATTCGGCATACTTTATTGCAGAAGTCAGGAAGTCTTCCGAGGAGAAAAGAAGGTTTTTGTAGAGCTGGTGGTATGACCTGGATATCCAGAAATCGCAAAGTATTGAAACAGTCTGGAATTTCTGGGCCGTGTCATTGAACTGTCTGATCGCATCAAGATACTGGTGGTTTATATAGAAGACGTGGCCAAGATAATAAGAGGCTTCCATGTTCCTTGGGTTAATAGATATGGCCTGCATGAAATACCTCATGGCTTGCTCGAGGGCATAATCAGAACCAATTATCTTTGCTTCTTTGAGGTAAATCTTTGCAAGCATTGTAACGACCCTGGGGTCAGATGGCAAAATAGTCCTTGCCTTCTCCAGCATTTCCTCTGCTTCTTCTATCCACCCATATTTTATCGCTATCTCTGAAGCCCTCATCATCGCATCTACAGCAATGCTTGGGTCTACAACCACCATGTTCACAATTTTTCTGTATCTCTCGTAGGCTTCGATGTCGTTTTGCTCATCATCATTTATCTTTGCGATCTGGAACTGGGCATAAACATGATCCGGCCTTATTTCTAAGGCCTTCATGTAATACTGGTACGCCCTCTCGTCTTTGAATCCCTGCAATAGCACGCCCATCTGGTAATACGCATCCGGGTTTCCGGGCGCCTGCGCTATGAGCCTCTGCATGCAACTTATTGAATTTTCCTTCAAGAATTTCTTTAGCTCGTCAAGTTTGTCTTTGTTGTCCGAAAGCGAAATTCCAACCCTGCTTTCAATTGACGATATGAGGTCATTATTTATCTGCGCAAGTGAAGCGCTGAAGTCAGGGCCGTCACCTTGTGGATCAAGCCACATTCTCATGACGTTTCTCGCAAGACCAATATTGTCAAAATAGCAACAGAGAGCATGTATTGTATTTATTACCGGTTTCTCTGTCTCTGACAGCAAAGCGATGAGTTTTTCGAAAACCTCCTTGTTGTGGAGAGGGATCGTATATTCGAGGTGAAGGCGCATTATTTCAACAAAAATGAAGGGTTCAGTGATATTGGCCTTTATTGACGCATCAACAATCTTGCTCATGGATTCTGCTGATGGCGCAAATTTAGCCGACCCAAGGAAAAATACCCTGTAGGCTAGCATGTTGGAGGGGTCTTTTTTGAGGGATTGGGTTATGAGCTTTTGTGCTTCCTCCCAATTTTCTTTTTGGTCGCCCTTTGTTGCCATAGTCAGGGCTGCTATGGCTATTTCAGCATTTGGCTGGTCTTTTAAAACCTTCAAATCTTCTATTACTTTCAGGAGTTTTTCCTGGTTGTCAGTGGTTGCATAAAGATCGCCTGCCATCCAGAGTGTTTCGACTGTCCGGCCCTTGTCTTTCTCATAGCTTTCAATCTCTTCACTGGCTTTGTCAGGCTGGTCTTTTTCTTTAAAAATAAGCAGTTTGCGTCTCAGGTCTTGCAGGTCTTCCGGTTTGATGTCCAAAAGTATTTTTTCAAATTGTGCAGCTTTTTCCTTGTCTCCCATCTCTTTGTAGGAACGATATGATATTTCTGCAATTTTAAACGAGCCAGGAAACTTTTGCTGTATCTGGGCAAGGAAATTCAAAAGGGCCCCCCTGCCTTCGGGAAGCCCTTTAAGGAACTCGGCCAGGTCAATCGCCCGGCTGACATCCTGCTGATTTTCTTCAAAACGGCTCTCTAGTCTGCCAAGCAATCTCCACTGTTCTGCGTTCATTGTGTTATTTTCACCTTTATTATTTTGGCCTGTTCAATAT
>JAGOOO010000012.1 GCA_017992475.1 Caldisericia bacterium
TATTGTGGCTAAATGTTTTCTTGAGGTATTACTAGAGTCTTGTTATGATTTACCCAATGCACATAGTGGCGCTTCTTCTGGCCCTGCTTTTGTCTGTGACCACAACGCTGAAGGCTTTCGACATTAAAGCCAATGTCCCGCCAGAGGCCAAAAGGTTTGATGTTTCTACGATAAGACTTTTTTCCGTGCTCATTGACAACAGTGCTGGTGGAAAAATAATTGTTTATTCTGAAGGTACCTCAAGGGAGATAGGGGAAGTTGTTACTCCTGCCACCCAGGCCACAAGGGCCTCGGATGGTTTCTGGGCATCCCATTATGTTTGCGCACAAAATGGTGCCAAAGGAACAATCATTGCATCTGCAGTAAACGCGATCCATATCAGATGCGGGCCAAAAAGACAGTATGATCCTGTGAAACCGACAAACTGGAACGCGTCCGAGCTTTCAATAATCCCATTCACCGAAGAGGGTGGAACAGGGGATATAGTAGTAAGCAATCCTGGAGGATACGGGATTTTCAATGAATGGTCGCCTTATGTTGGCAACCCCGTTTACGCCCTGGACAGAGGTTCCTGGGTGTCGCTTGATTCATATTTTGCAGATCCAACACGCGTCCCGCCGCAATTTTTGTTCATTGATGTCAGGAGACCAAGGGACAATGTCAGGTACATTGAATTCGAAAATTGGTCAAAGGGCGATGTTGTAAACGGTATCCAGATGGAAGATTATGGTGGAGTCTATGTGATGGACGAAACCGAGAAAAGGTACCAAATTGGAAGAGTTCTCCAGAGGGCAACCCAAACTGGCAGGTTTATTGGTTCAGAATATGCCGATATCGGAAGGGTAAGGGCTACCCATCCAGGTGTACTAGAAGTTTCCACCACAAGATGGAGGGGCAAGACTGATGACGAGAATTTGAGGGGTGGTGTACAGATAATTCCAGCGAACCATGCGAAATACCTTCATTACAATCTAGGACAAAACTGGTTTATCGGTGGCGGTGCCTGGATGATAGTTGGTCCCGTCAATTCTACACAGGAAAACCTCAAAAATCCTTCATATACAGAGAATGGGAAGTTGCTGATCGATCCTATTGAGGGTCTCCCACCAATCTTTTCTGGGTATATAAGACCCTATTTTGATGAAAATAATTATGAGTCTTCTTTCAGATTTTTTGTTTCCGAAGATTTTGGAAGGACGTGGAGAACTCCCTCTGAAATAACAGGCGTTCCCGAAGCAGGAGAGAAGAGCCCTGTTTCTTACTGGACGCATGTCAGGCTCATGATTGGCAAGTAGCTGCTCATGTCCGTGGTTGAACTTAAACTTTCACAATAATAAACTAGTTTTTTGTGAAGATAAAAACTTTTTTGGCTCAAGGAATGCAAAAGGGGATAGAAAACGACATTGTTGTTGTGGTTGATATTTTGAGGGCCACAAGCAATGTTGTGACGATGTTTGACAGAGGCGCCACCAAGGTGTTCCTTTTTGAAGATGAAGAAGAAGCGAAATCACAAAAGCTTTATTACCCGAACATGGCAATTGCTGGCGAGAGGAATTGCGAGAAAATAAAAGGGTTCGAGATGGGCAATTCACCCTCGGAAACTCTCTCCGCAAAGATAAAGGGCAGGGAAGTGGCGCTCACAACAACAAACGGCACCAAGGCCATGATCCAGGCATGTGAATCCGAAACAGTGCTCGTAGGCTCGATAATAAATATGACTGCTGTCTGCGAAGAGATCGCACGGCTTGTCAGACAAACCGGAAAAGATATTGCCGTGCTGTGCTCGGGTGTTGATGGGAACCCTGTGATCGATGATCTTTATGCCGCTGGCGCTATAATCAATAAATCAATAATGACAGGCAAGATAAGAGGTTTTGATCTTGATGATGCCTCAAGGGTCGCAAAAATGGTGCATGGGGGCTTCTCGCGCCCGCTAGATGCCCTTCTTGCCTCTGAATCGGGCAGGAACCTCACTGCCCTTGGCTTCTCCTCTGACATTGCGCTTTGCGCAAAGCAAGATCTTATGAATTTTGTTCCAAAGGTAAAAAAAGATGATCATTCATACTATGTTGTTTGCGACGACAAACAGGAGGTCTGATGCAGGACAAAATTTTGGAAGCTGAAAAACGGCTAAAACCCATTCTGGGCAAAAGGGTTTCCATACTTGAGGCCCACAGAATGAGCTACAGCAGGGATTGGAGCCCAAGGATGTATGGTGATGACAACATCCCGGAGATGGTTGCAGTTCCAAGGAACACAAAAGAGTGTCAGGAAATCGTCAAGGTTGCTTACGATCTTGGCATCCCTGTAGTTGCTTTTGCTGGAGGGACCGGAATGGGTGGCGGTGTCCAGGCCTGGAAGGGCGGTATAGTAGTTGACACCAAGGGTATGGATCAGGTCATCGAATTTGATGAAAAAAACATGTCTGTCAGGGTGGGTGCCGGCATTACAATATGGCACCTCAATGAATTCCTTGCAAAGCATGGCATGTGGCTCCCCCACCAGCCCGAGTCCAAGCAGGCCTCAACAGTCGGTGCAGCCATTGGCTGTGATAATGATTCGACCTTCGGTATCAAGTATGGAAAAATGCTTGAGTGCCTAACATCGGCCAAAGTTGTTATTGGCACTGGCGAAGCAATTGAGTTTGGTCATCGCAAGGCCAGCATGACTTCTACTGGATACAAGCTCCATCATCTTTTTGTTGGTTCCGAGGCCACGCTTGGTATTGTTACCGAGGCGCAGCTCAGGGTGAACTATCTCCCAAAAACAAGAGCTGTAATGGGATTTTATGTCCGCACCATAGAGGATGCATGCTTTGCATGCGAACAGCTGATGACGTCAGGTATCCAGCTTGAATCACTGCATGTCAACGATAAACAGCGTCTTCATTTCTATACGCACTCTTATAGGGTCAAATACAACAAGGAGCCTGAAGTCCCGGAATGGGCAGAAGCGATTATGTTTGTTTCTGTAGCAGGCGACCAGGATGTTGTCGATTTCTTCTGTGCCAAGATAAGGGACAAAGTGAAGGACATAGCCTCTGAGGTAAAGGAGCAGGAGATTGTGACTGGCTATTGGGCCTCAAAACACACGCTCCAGTTTGAGCCATTCAAACAAAAGTGGCCTGATTCCCAGAGAGAAAGAAAATTTGGCGCCGCAGATGTTGGTGTTCCGATAGGGAATCTGGAAAAGATGCATGATGCTTTTGTGAACCTCTCGGAGAAGTACAACCAGAAGATACTTGGAATGACTGTCTACAATGAATGTCCGCAGAAGATTTCTCCTTCAATTTCTTTTGCCATCTTTGTTGATGACCACGACCAGACAAACATGGACAATTTCTACAAGTTTGTCAAAGAGATGTCTCTCGAGGCAATAAGGCTGGAAGGCACCATGAGCACCTATATTGGTGACGGAGACAGGCTTGGTGGTTTCAACCAGATTGAGCATGGCGACTCCTTTGAGTACATGAAAAAGCTCAAAGACATGTTTGACCCGAAAAACATTATGAACCCTGGAAAAAAGTTTGAGAGCAGGTGGATAAAATGAAAAAACTAGAACAGTTCAAAGACGACATATACACCTGTGTAAGAACCAGATGCGGTTTCTGCACCCAGGAATGCCCCACATACAGAGATGGGCTCATCGAGAGCTTTGCTTCTAGGGGAAAGATGATGCAGGCAAAAGGTCTCCTTGAGGGCGAGATAAAACTCTCCCAAGAGCTTGCAGAATCAGTCTTCTTCTGTGCCATGTGCGGCTGGTGCGAGGCAAAGTGTGCCCTCCACAATGTTGATATCTTCAAGGCTTTAAGAGAGACCCTTGTGGAGGCAGGTTTTACAATGCCAGGCAATGACCTTGTGGCCAAGAACATCATAGAAAAAGGTGATCCGCTTGGCTCTGGCAGGCAGACAAAAATTGAGGGCGAAGTGACACTTTACCTGGGTTGTTCATACAGGGACAGGCCGACTGACACCGAAAGGATAGTTAAAGTTCTCACAAAGCTTGGCATCAAGCCAAGGATAGTCGAGGAAACCTGTTGTGCAAACGCCCTTTACAATACCGGCTATGCAAAGGAATTTGAAAAAGCCAAAGAAAATTTCATGAAGGTTTATGGTCCATATATAAATGATACTATAATAACTGTTTGCCCATCATGTACACTAACGCTCCGCGAATATTACAAACTGCCCAAGGTGGTCCATGCCTCTGAATTGATAAGGGAGCTCCTCCCAAATGCCCAGATAAAAAAGACTGGCTCCAAAGTTACTTATCATGATCCATGCCATCTTGGTAGGGGCGAAAGAATGTTTGACCAGCCAAGGGACATCATAAAGGCCCTTGGATATGAGCTTGTCGAAATGAGGCTCAACAGGGAATTTTCCCAGTGTTGCGGAGGTGGTGGTGGCCTTCAAGCCACAGCGACCGACACGGTCAAGGAGACGGCGAAGAGAAGGATCAGGGAAGCCATGGACACTGGCGCCGATTACATAACAACCATTTGCCCAACTTGTGAATCCACACTCTTCAGGGCGGCCCTTGCCTGTTCCAGAGAAGAGAAGGAAAAGGGAACTGGAAGAAAGATCAAGAGTAAGGACATTTGGCAACTGCTTGAAGAAGCTTTGGAGGTATAGTTTGAAGAAAATATTGCTTATAGTTCTTTGTGTTTTGATGCTTGCATCGTGTGGTGGCAATGCCAGTCCCGAGCCAAAAGATAACGGTGATGATAGGGGCACAGAAATTATTACTGGTGGTGCCGAGAGTGTTCCAGGAATGGAAGCATATAAAATTGACCAGGTCAGCTTTTTTGTGCCAAAAGGCTGGAAGTCCCAGGTATTGAAGTTCAGAGACAGCTCGCTTGATCTTGTAAAGGCCAACACAGAGGTTGTTTTCTGGCCAGAAGACCAGAAGATGGACGACTTGCTGCCGGCGCTCCAGCTTGGCGATTACAGGTACCAGGATTTGAATATTGGTGGAAGAACGCTTGTTATCTTCATGAAGGGCTCAACCACGAGATATGGCCTCCAGGGTACTGATCTTGCAAGGATGACTTTTTATGATGGTGAAGTAAACGACTACCAAAAAATGACCCACAAGGTAGGGGACAAGAAGTATGAAGCTTGCCAGGCCACCCTTAGTTCGCCAGTATTGAAGTTCTCTGGTAAAGCAATCATGTGGGTTGTCTATGGACAGCAGAGGCCTCTGACAGATGCTGTGGCCACACAGTTTTATTCTGTGTCAATCGTGTCAGGGTCAATTGGCAATGCAGATAAAGAAATGCTTGAGAATATTGTCTCAACCATGAAATTCTAAGGAGGAGGGTGCGATGCATTTAAAAAATTACATCAACGGAGTGTGGAAGGATTCTGTTACTGGAAGAACCTTTGAGGACCATGATCCTGCAAATGGTGATCTTCTGGCAACTGTGACACTCTCGAGCGCAGCAGATGTCAACGAAGCCGTTTCTGCAGCCAAAAAAGCCCAACAGCAGTGGAGACTTGTTCCGGCACCCGTAAGGGGCGACATATTGATGAAGGCGTCGAGAATACTTGAAGAGCGCAAGGAAGACATCGCCAGGGAGCTGACCTGTGAAATGGGAAAGGTCATAGCCGAAGCAAGAGGCGACGTCCAGGAAGCAATAGACATGTTCAACCTCATAGGTGGTGAAGGCAGAAGACTCAGAGGGGAAACTGTCCCGTCTGAGATGCCAAACAAGACCATCTATGTGGTGAGAGACCCCATCGGAGTTTGTGGCCTGATTACACCCTGGAACTTTCCGACAGCCATTCCGACATGGAAGATCGCACCAGCACTCGTCTGTGGAAATACCGTTGTTGTAAAACCGGCAACCGAAACACCAAGGTGCATGGTGAGGATTTTTGAGGCCCTGATTGATGCTGGCCTGAAAGATTACCCTGGCGTCATAAATCTCGTTCTTGGCGGCGGCGGTGAGGTTGGAGAGGCAATCCTTGCCAACAAGGACATCTCGATGATAAGCTTCACTGGCTCGACTGATGTTGGCCGCAGGATTGCTACTGTCTGTGGCGAGACCCTGAAGAGGAGCTCACTTGAGATGGGTGGAAAGAACGCCATCATCGTCATGGACGATGCCGACCTGCACCTTGCAGTTGATTCGGTGATCTGGTCCGCATACGGAACCACTGGCCAGCGTTGCACTGCCTGTTCAAGACTCATTGTCCACAGAAAAGTGAAAGCAGAGTTTGAGAGATTGATGATTGAGGCCATCTCGAAGCTTAAATTGGGCCACGGACTCAAATCGGATGTCGGCCCGGTCATCAATATGGGTGCAAGGCGCAAGATTGATGAGTACGTCCAGATTGGCAAAAATGAAGGCGCAAAGCTCCTTGTTGGCGGAGAAAATGCCATAGAGGGCGAGCTTGCAAAAGGTTCCTTCTACAAACCGACCCTCTTCACAGATTGCACTCCAAATATGAGAGTCTGCCAGGAAGAGATTTTTGGACCGGTTGCCACAATAATCCCGTTCGACACGCTTGAAGAGGCAATCCAGATCAACAACAACACAGCTTTTGGCCTCTCCTCGGCAATAATCACAAACAATGTGAACAATGCACTGGTTGCCGCAAGGGACATCACCACTGGTCTTGTTTACATAAATGCCGGGACAATCGGCGCGGAGGTCTCGACACCATTTGGTGGAACGAGGGGAACAGGCAACGGTCATCGTGAGGGTGGCGTGCAGGTGCTGGATGCCTTCTCAGAGTGGAAAACGGTCACTTTTGATTTTTCCGGACACGTCCAGAAGGCGCAGATAGACAACAAGTAGAAATATGAGGGTGCCCCTAGGGGCACCCTTTTTTATTAGAATCAGTTTCAGTTTTGAAAATCACTATTTTCTAAATTTGAAAAGGAGGTATCTAATGCCAGCCGGAGATATAGTACATCTGGAGTTTTACACGACCGATTTTGAAAAATTCAAGAAGTTCTATGCACCATTCAACTGGAAGTTTACTGAATGGGGTGGAGACTACATGCTTTTCATGCCGCCAAACGAGCAGGGTGTTGGCGGGGGAATCATGAAATCGCAAAAACCAATGCCAAACCAGAACATGTTCATCTACATCCTTGTTGGTGACATCAATGCAGAATTGCCGAAGATGAAGGAGATTGGCTGGGAAATTGTGGAAGGCAGGATGCCAATCACCGGCGTGGGATTTTTTGCTGTCCTGAAAGATTTTGATGGCAACACCATCAATCTTTTCGAGAGCTTGCCAAGGCAACCTTAGACAAAAACCAGATATTATGAATGAAAAACTTGGGCCTGTTTATCAGGCCCTTTTTAACAGATTTGGCCCGCAGCACTGGTGGCCGGGGGATTCACCGTGGGAGATTGCCGTTGGTGCAATACTCACACAACAGGTGGCCTGGAAAAATGTGGAGAAGGCAATTTCTGCCTTGAAAGAAAGTAATCTTCTTGATATCGATGAGATGGTCGGCGTCGATGCAGAGATCATAAAAGAGCTTGTCAGACCCGTTGGGTTTTATAATCAGAAAACTGCCAGATTGATTGATTTTGCGCTTTATGTAAAGAACCGCTACGGCAAAATAGAAAAGATGCTGGATGGCGAGACGCTCAAGGTCAGGAGCGAATTGCTGTCACTCAAGGGCATAGGCAGGGAGACTGCGGACTCGATCCTTCTTTACGCTGGTGGCCACCCCATTTTTGTTGTTGACGCCTACACGAGAAGGCTTGCAAGCTGCATTGGTATTGACCCTGACCAGGACTATGACGATTTGAGGGCCATTTTTGAATTAGGGCTTGAGAGAAACCCAAAACTGTTTAATGAATATCACGCATTAATCGTAAGACTTGGGAAGGAGCATTGCAGGACAAAACCATTGTGTGAGGGATGCCCTGTTTTTCCTTTCAGGAAGTAGCTGAAATTTCTGAGTACAACAACAAAAAAGCCGGCCCCAAAGGGCCGGCTTTTTATATACGATGATGGTAGTTTTGAAGAGTTATATTATTCTTCTTTTTCCGGTGGCGGGAGAATGATTGTGGCCTTTTTTTCAGCCTGGGTCCACTCAACATATCCACCAAAGAGCTCAACTACGCCCCTGAGCGGGACAACGGTGCTGCCTTGGTAAATTGTTGGGGCAACCTTGAGGGCGACTTTGTCGGTGAGGGTGGTGCCGTCGCCGCACTTGAGGATGAGGGTGGCTTCTTTCTTGTTGATTGGAAGCATCATCTTGAAGTATCCCTTGTCATCGCCGATGGTATACATTGCAACCTTGTTCTTTGCGTCCCAGTCGACCTTTGCACCGAGGAGCTTTTCGCCCATTGAACGGAACGGGAGGAATGTTGAGCCACCAAGAAGAACTGGTGGAACAGTAAGTGTTTCATCGGTCACTGTGAGCGGATACCTCTTGGTCCTGTCTTTGTTGGCTGGGTCCCACTCAAGGCATTTCTCAAGCTTCATTGTCTTGTTGTTGATGATCATCGAGGCTCTGGTGAACGGGATGAATACTTCGCCGATGTACATCTTGTCGCGAAGATCTTTGTTGTCTGTTGCCCAGATGTCAACCCTTGCGGTTCCCATCATGCCGAATTTGCCCCTGGATTTTTTGTCGTGCGGAGCAAACTGGGCTGACATGTCCTCTTTTTCGCCTGGTTTGAGTTCCCTGTTTGTCCTGCCCTCGACCAATGGTGGATAGCAAGCATCAGAGAAACAGTACTGGACTATTTCCCAATCGTTGTTCTCATCTGATGGTCCAAGGTTGGTTATGACGCCAATAAACTTGTGGTCTCTGGTGTCGGTGTTTGTAAAATGGAACCAGACATGGTTGTCAGCTTTGACATCGTTGCTTGGTTTAAATTTTGCTGTTGGCTTAAAAAAGAATGTCCTGCCGAGGTCTCCGTACAGTGACGGGGCGGCGGAAGTCGGTATTGCTGAGAGCATTGTCCCTGCAAGAAGAACAATCGCGAGAATTCCTGCCAATTTCTTCATTTTCCTACCTCCTAGAAATTTTGTATAACCTATACTATAACCAATTGTGAAATCCACAATAAAGGTAAAACAAAGACAAGGCAAAAAAGAGCCGCAGGTTCTGGAGGGAGGTACAAGTGGGGGTAGTAACCAAAAAGAATATTTTTGTTTTCTCGTCAATTCTTCTTGGGATAGCATTTTTTTTCACAATTGGGATAATATTAGGGAAATCGCCGCTGTATCTTGGCAACAAAATGGTTGATTTATCAGGGCTTGCGAAAATGCTTCCAGATTGCAGAATAGCCCAGAACAAATCCAGTGAAGATACCATCGATGTGTATTTCAAGTGCAATCCTGCAACGGAGGAAGAGGCGGCCCTTCTTTCCTTGTCAAAAGCCAGGGATGTTTTTCAGTGCGTCACAAAGGCTGGCTTTAATTACTCCAACGTGAGATTTATTTTGGAGTCGGGTGATTTTAGCGAGGTAAAGGTTTTTTCGAAAGAGCTTGTGGAAGGGATTTTTTCGGGAACAGTGAGCTCCAGGTCTTTCTGGAACAAGATATACAATTTGTCTCCAAACCCTTTGAATGTTCCTGGTATCTCCAATAAAAAGCAGGACATGATTGCTTTTTGCGCGGCACTGGGGTTTTCGGGGTTGGCAATTGATGAGAACAACAATGCCAAATTTGATATAAAGGGCCAGGACTGGCAAAAACAGTTTTCCAGGTATTGTTGCGCGCTTCTGGCTGCCTCGAAAAGCACGAGATGTTTTTTGTCTGGTATTGAGGCAAGCATTGATGGTGGAACGAGAAAATTTTTTATAAAAACAGATTTCAAAAATATTTCGAGTTTGGCTGATGGCAAAATTTCTGCAGATGAGTTATCCAGAAAAATACACATGGAATGGAGCAACAAAACAAGCAAGTAAAAAACAAAAAGAGAGCTGCTGAAAAAGTTGTGATCAAATAACAAAAAACATGATGTTGAAACCAAAAAAAAGGCCACCCTCATGGTGGCCTTTTTTTTGTGGGGATTATGCCGATTACAACCCGTATTTTTCGATTATCTGGTCTTTGTTTTTGTGGAGGATGCCGTATTTTTCTCCAACCTCTGTGAAGGCCTTTATCGCCTTGTCAAGGTGCCCCATTTCGTGTCCTGCTGAAATCTGGACCCTTATTCTTGCCTGTCCCTTGGCCACGACAGGGTAGTAGAACCCTATGACGTATATACCCTTTTCATAGAGGTCTTTTGCCATGTCCTGGCTGAGTTTTGCGTTGTAGAGCATGATTGGAACAATTGGGTGAACACCTGGTTTTATGTCAAAACCGGCAGATGTCATTTTTTCCCTGAAATACATGGTGTTTCTTTCGAGCTTGTCCCTGCGCTCGGTTGTCGACGAGAGTATGTCCATGACCCTGAGGGCTGCGCTGGCAACGACTGGTGGAATGGTGTTTGAGAACAGGTATGGTCTTGATCTCTGGCGGAGGATTTCAATAATTTCCTTTCTTCCACAGGTTGCTCCACCGGATGCGCCACCAAGCGCTTTGCCCAGCGTTGTTGTTATTACATCAATCCTTCCCATTACTCCGTTGTACTCGTGGGTCCCTCTGCCTGTTTTTCCAATGAAGCCGGTTGCATGGGAATCATCAACCATGACGAGGGCATCATATTTGTCTGCAACATCACAGATACCCTTCAGGTTGGCAATATCGCCATCCATGGAAAAAACGCCATCGGTGGCAATTATCATGTGCCTTGCACCAGCGCCCCTGGCCTCCTTGCATTTTGCCTCGAGGTCATTCATGTCGGAGTGTTTGAAGACGTACCTTTTTGCCTTTGAGAGCCTGACGCCATCAATTATCGAAGCATGGTTGAGTTCCTCTGTGATAATGGCGTCGTCTTCTTTCATGATAGCCTCAAAGAGACCACCATTTGCATCAAAACATGATGAATAGAGTATCGAATCTTCGACTCCAAGAAATTCCGAGAGTTTCCTCTCCAGTTTCTTGTGGATGTCCTGTGTTCCGCAGATGAAGCGTACCGAGGAAAGGCCATAGCCTCTCATTTCCAGGCCTTCTTTTGCTGCTTTTAGAACATCTGGATGCGAGGAGAGTCCAAGGTAGTTGTTTGCGCAGAAATTGAGTGCTTCTTTGACTGGTGCGTTCTCTGGAAACTGGACCTTGATGTCTGCGGCCTGGGGAGTCACTATGATGCGCTCTTCTTTATATAACCCGGCATCCCTTATCCCCTTGAGCTCGTTTGTCAAAAAATCTTTTATCTTTCCGTATGCCATTTGTTTCCTCCTTATTTTCTGCGGGCCAGGGCCGCATTCAATTCCTGTTTGTCGGGGAACATGACAATTTTTGCACACTGCCTTGTTGGTGCTGTAAGCATTTCAAACGCTTTTTGATAATCCTCAAGTGCCATTAGATGGGTCACAACCGGTGTTGGGTCAAGCTTGCGGTTTGCCAGCATGTTTCCATTGCGGTACCAGGTGTCAAAAATCTTTCTTCCGGAGATGCCATGTATCTGGATGCCCTTAAAGACGATCTGATCGGTGTAGTCTATCTGTGATGGTGATTTTGAAGGTATGCCGAATGCCGAGAACCTCCCGCCTTTTCTGATGCAGCGGAAAGCGTCATCAAGGGAGCTCTGGGCGCCTATCATCTCGCAAACAATGTCGCAACCCCATCCTCCGGTGTTATCCATAACCATCTTGTATCTTTCATCAGGGGTGGTTTTTGTTACATCGATCTGTATATCGACGCCCATCTTGCGTCCAATCTCCATGCTGTATTGTGCCATTCCAAACTGGATGATTTTTGACGCACCGGCAGCTTTTGCGACGCCGATTGCGAATAACGATATTGGGCCATCCCCAGTTATGAGCATTGTTTTGCCATAAACGTCATTGTCCTCGCCCATTACAGCGTAGCAGGCATTACCAAGAGGTTCCTGGATAGATGCGTATTCTGGTGGCATGGTTTTATCGTTTTTCCAGAGAACTATTTCTGGGATTGCAACATAATCTGCAAAGCAACCATCAGTATCAACACCCAAAATCTTCATATTGTTGCCAACATGGAAGATCCCGAGCATTGAGGTAAGGTCTCCTGGATCATATATATGTGTTTCTGCTGATACGTAATCGCCAACTTTTATCCTGTTGCAGTTTGGTCCCAACTCGACCACTTCTCCGCAGAATTCATGTCCGAGTATCTGCGGCAGCGCTTTTTCGCCTATCCTCCCCTGTGACCATTGGTCCCAGTTCCAGATATGGATATCTGTTCCACAAATGGATGTTGCCCTAACTTTGACGAGGGTCCATCCTGGTTTGAGATTGGTTGGGGTTGGCACCTCAACAAGTTTAGCTCCTATTTTTGGTTCAGTTTTCTGAACAGCTTTCATTTAGTCCTCCTTGTGGGTCCGTTAAGCTTTTGCCGGGGGAGGTATCTTATTCTCCTTCGACTCCTCCAATAAATTATGCTTGAACGTGCGCAAGTCAAGCAAACTTGGGTGGATTTTGATGGCAACAAATGGATAGTTAGAAGCCCTTGATGTTCTATTTACACACAAGCTTAATCACGATATAAATTTGCCATGCACTCAGGCGAGATTGTCGGGGGAGAGTTGTATGATCTTCTTGCATTTTTTTTGAACCAGGGCCATTCGGGGACCATTATTTTTGAAACAGATTCATGCAGTGGCGATATTGTTGTGGATAAAGGCAATATTGCCATGGCCAAATTTGGCGATCTAACTGGCAAAGATGCGATCATGGCGTTATCAAAAATTGGATCGCTGAGATTCAATTTTACTAGACTCAACAAGCAGCACTGCGAAAAACCCATACCATTCAAATATTTATCAAAAATAAACAAACTTTCTCCTGATGAACGTTTCCTTCCAAGAACAATTGTGCAAAAAACCGAGAGAGTTTTGCCTAATGTTTCATTGTCCATCCAAAAAGAAAACATTTTGAATTCTTTACTCACCCCACTTAGCGTTGCCCAGTTGGCCATTTCAACAAAACTCTCCTTGCCATGCCTTCAGGAAACACTCTCCTCGATGGTTGAAGAAGGTTTAGTTTTCATAAAGCCAAAATTTATGGTGGATGCACTTTTCTTGTTTCCAAAAGAGAGCCCAATAGACCTGTCTGAGAGAGAAAAGCAAGTTTTTAATTCAATAGCACATGGGATGACACTGGGTGAATTTCTAGCGCAATATGAGAACCAAACTGTATCCATTGCAGACATACTTGTTTCGCTCGTTCTCAAAAAAATGGTTGTCATGTCTGATGACAACGGGAAGATAATGCCACCGTGGTATATTTATAAATCGCTTGGATTTGAAAAAGTTGCCAGACCAATTTTGCTGAAGCTTAGAATAGACAACTCACTTTGTGTCAGACCTAACACATTGGCTATTGATGAGTTTGTAATTGGGATGTGGGAAAGCCAGCTTTTTGGCAAAAAAATTGATTCTGTTGAAATAGTTTGCCCAAATGGCAAAGTCAGTTTTCTTGTGGAAAAGGGAAAGATGCCAAGAGATTCTTTTTTCATCAGACCAAATGATCAAAAACTGCTCGATGTTCTGGAAGGATCATTCGTAAATATTTATCCAAAATATTAAAAAATTATAAAAATATTGAGAAATTGACAATAATTTCCGTTATGATACCTTATTGGCATGCTATCTGGCGAAATAAATGGCACTGGTTTGCTGGATTTATTTAAATTCCTTCTCTCACAAAACCAGACTGGAACAATAACAGTGTCAAATGCTTCCGGATCAGGTTCTGTTCAGGTCAGATCTGGAGAAATAACTTTTGCAAAATGGCAGGAAAAAATAGCCGAGCAGGCATTCTATGAGATAATAAAGCTAGACTTACTTAAGTTCACTTTCGAGCAGGGCTATGCCATTGAAACCAACATAAAAACTCTCACTGAAAGCCTTTTAAAGGCCGCGTCAGTTTATATAAATCTTCAAAACAGGATTTGTCAAAGCACAGTGCTTGTAAGAAATCCACTCAAGGAAGGCGGTCAAATAGCCATCAATCCCGATAAATGGCTGATCACGGGACTCATTGGGAGTGGGATTACATATTCGAATCTTGTTTCATCACTCTCATTTTCAGAGGAAGAAACCAAAAAACTTGTGAATGAAATGCTTGACGAGGGTATGATAGCCATTAAAAAAGCAGAAATCAAAAAAGACATCTTCCTGGTTCCTAGGGTTACCAAAACCAAACTTGGTATAAATGAATCTGAGATACTTTCAAAAATAACAATTGGCACCAGGCTTGTTGACTTATTTGAGTCCATGTCGCTATCAATTGATGATTTTGCTGATATGATGTGCATCCTTTGCCTCAAGAATGCAATTTCAGTTATCGACGAATACTCAAAAGTTATTGATATGTCCAGATTTTATGACACCCTGGGTATCCAGAAAATCGCGCACCAAAAAGAACTGGTAATAAGCGTTGGCAATACTAGGCATGGCCAGGTTTTTGTTGATGAATATCTGTATGATATGTGGAATGCGAGACTAAGGGGACAAAAAATTGACTCGGTAGAATTCAAAAATATTTATTACAAACCTGTATTTAGTGTTATCAAGATGAGAAACCTTGACGAGAAGGTCGTAATTGCCCAAATAGACGCAAACAAACTTGATCTCAAGGATGGTGACACCATCTCATGTGTTCCGTGCCGGAAAGGAGATTGAATATTCATGCCGCAATGGATTGAGAGCTTAGTAAACCTCATATTCAGCCTCACGATCGTTTCCCTTGGCATAGTGGCATATAAAAAACATGGCGCAAGGGCTTTTCTTATTATAAGTATTGCCTTTTTATGTTTTGCACTGTCTCACGCCGTGAGATTTGGAGAGAATATTTTTGGATATCCGGTAGTCGAAAACAGCATTCTGAGCGTTGCGCTTGTTCTTGTGAGAATAACTGGTTATGCCCTTGTTGTGTTTGGGCTTGCGATAAGTTTCAGGCGGTAGCTTCAAGGGCTTGCAAGATTGCTTTGTAAACCCCTTCCAAATCAGTGGGGTGGATTTTAACTTCGGCAAAAATGGGCATGAAATTTGTGTCCCCGATCCACCTTGGCACTATATGCAAGTGGATATGGTCAGCAATACCAGCGCCTGCGGCAGCACCAAGATTCATTCCCATGTTGAATCCATCGGGGGTGAATGCACGTTTTAGAACTGAAACAAATTTTTTTGCCAAGATCATCATTTCTGAAAGCTCTTCATTGCCCAGATCTTCAAACTTTTGACAGTGCCTGTATGGAATGATCATGATGTGGCCTGTTGCGTAGGGGTAGCGATTGAGTATTACAAAACATTTTTCTCCACGATAGACGATGAAATCTTTATCTTCGCCACCTATGTTTGTGCCTGCCTTGCAGAAAACACAGTGTTCGGGTTTCTTGGATTTGATGAAATCCATTCTCCATGGAGTAAAAATATTTTTCAGTTTTGCCTTCCGTCGTTTTGCCAGGGCTTACTTCCTGGGACTGTAAAATGCGCTTTTTCGCAGATCATTTCTGCACTCTCAAGAACATTTTCAATCAATTTCTTATCACCCGTTATGACCATGAGCGATTTCTCGTTTGGCATGCTTGCCAGCTGAATTTCTGCCAGTTCGATACCGTCAAACATTGCTGCGAGATTTGCACAAGCCAAGATTGCTTCTGGGCCGGCAGTTTCAAGAATTCCGAATGGTTGCCCCGGTTTGAATTTTGGGCCTTCTTTTAGGGTTTTTACCAACTTGGGCGACACTTCCCTTATGTGTGTCAACACTTTTGCGTATTCGGCCCCAAGATTCTCAGCCTGCTTGAAAGCCATGAGCATCTGGTCTTCTGTGCCAACAAAAACAATTGTTGGGGGCATGCTTGCGCTATCAATCGTCTGTACCACCTGAACGCCAATTGACTCAATTGTCTGCTTTAGGCGGTACCTGTCAGCCTTCGTTGAAATCCTTATGATGCCTATGTTCATTTAGTGGCCAAGCGCCTCTCGATTTCTTCAGAATCGTATGTGTCCATCAAACACATTTTTGTCATGTTGTCTGTTTCGCTGGAGATTGCTTTTCCAGTGTCCACCATCTTGAGATAGTTCGAATAAACTTCTGGTCTGCCAATTGCCCTTGACGCGAGCTTGTCGGCCCCGATGTCCATACGTTTTGATATGAGATTTATGAGCGGAGTGGCAATGAGATAGAGGGCGCCAATAATAAACATTACTATGATTCCAACTGCTGGATCACCGGTTCCTGCCTGTTCAGAGAACCAGGAGAAGACATTATTTACATAGACCCAGTTGAAAGCGAGATATATCAAGTAAGAACCAGCTACGAAGAAGACCCATCTTACAATGTTAATGACTGTGCCTTTCAATACGTCTGCCCTTGCCATTGCTTTTGCAACGGACGCAATTATGACATCTTTGCCTTTGAGCTTTGCTGGAGCGAAAACGAAGTATACGCCAAAGAGACCAACAAGCTTGGTTTCAGCATTAAAATCGCCGCCAAGGTTGTAGTAGAAAACATCGAGGACGGTTACCCTAAATTTCCTTCCAAGCTCTTTTATTATCCTTCTGTCAGGACCTGTTGGAACCTGTTTTACTGAGTTGTCAGTAATCAATTTGAGAAGATTGATTATTATGAACAATGCCGGGACAAAAAGCATACCCCAGAGAGCTGAAATTATCCACCATTGTGGGGTGTTGCCACCCATGGGACCCTGTCTTCCAGTTGTGGAGAGTGAGAAATACATAACGAGGAAGTAATAATTCAATCCACCCCAAAGCAGGGCATCGAAGAAATCTCTGCGAAGGATTCTTCCCAGCGTATTTACCCATGGCATTCCATGGACACCGGATTTTACTTGCACGACTGCTTCCCTGTACCAGTCAATTGGGAAAACGAGTACCGAAAGGCAAATGGAGTAAGCGAAACCGAAACCAAACCATATTACAAAATTGTCGGCACTTCCGCCAAGTGCAATCGCCCAGTCGCCTATGTATCTTGCGAAACCGGTGATGTAGGTCAGAAGTATAAGGAGTCCCATAGCAGCATATTTTGCCGCAAGCAACATTGTTGAAAAGCGTACACCCTTGTTGTCAATCTGGTTTTTTTCGTATTGTATGGAAAAAGTATCGGTGCTTTGTTGTATGTTTTCTATTTTTTCTTTTGTCATGAGTTACCTCACTATCCTGATTTTGTCTCCACTTTTGAGCCAGGCTGCATTTGCCTCATCTGTGTCAATATGAAAATCGAGTGCAAAGGTTTTTGAAACCCTTATCACGATGTCACCCATTACCAATTTTCTTGGTGTATTGGCAGAAACCCAGACCATTTCACCATTGGTGACGCCAGCTTTTTCAGCGTCCTCGGGTGACATGTGGATATGTCTTTTTGCAACGATGACTCCTTTGTCCAGGACAATTTCACCTTTTTCTCCAACCAGCTTTATTCCGGGAGTCCCTTCTATGTCATCTGACATTCTGAGTGGTACATCCAGACCAAGTATTATAGAGTCGGTTTTTGAAACCTCAACCTGTGTTGCCCTTCTAGTTGGGCCTAACACCCTGACTCCCTTGATGGTTCCCTTAGGTCCGACCAGGTCAACTTTTTCGTTGCATGCGTATTGCCCTGGCTGAGTGAGGTCCTTGTAGCATGTCAGATCATGACCAAAGAGTATTTTGACATGGTCCTCATGCAGATGAATATGTCTTGAGCTTACACCGACATTGATGTCGAGCCCGTTGCTATTGTTCCATGTTTTCTGGATCATTTCGTCTACGCTCATATTTATCTCCTTGGAAATGGGTTGAGATTATTGGGAAGTCTTTCATAAATACTTGTATTTATGTTGGTAAATGTTTGCAAGCAGTGTTCTGGGATCAGGCTCCTTATTCCATCCAGACAGTCTATTGCTTTTACGGAATATTCCCTGGCCTTGTCAATTGTTTGTGTAAGAGTGTTTTTCTCTGCTATCAGAACCTGTATTTCGTCAATGCTTTTATCAAACGGGTTTCCCTGTATGTCCAACAATAAAATGGGTAGGGTTAAAAGGCCTTCCTTAAAATCCTGGCATTTTTCTTTCCCGTCAGGGCCCACAAAATCAAGCGTGTCGTCTATTAGCTGAAAGGCCATTCCGAGATTTGCACCAAATTCTGTAAGGCTGTTTATTGTTTTCTCATCAACGTTTGCGATCAGGCAGGCGCTTTGACAGCAGAATGACAGGAGTGAAGCAGTTTTGAGCGATATTGTGGTGAGATAATGTGCGATTGTTCTTGTATGGTCAAACGTTATTTCTATTTCCATTGCCTCACCGAACGTCATTTGTGATACGACCTCGGAAAAGCGCATTGTCAGATTGTGGTTTTTTAGTTCACCCAATTTTGTCAAAGCTAAAGAAAGAACATAATCGCCGGTAAGCACCGCAAAACGGTTGCCCATGAGGCTGTTTACGGTTGGTTCATTTCTTCTTAATGATGCCTCGTCCACAACGTCGTCGTGTATGAGGCTTGCGGACTGTATCATTTCTACGAAAGCGCCAAGGTTGATTGCCATGTCTACGGGAAGACCTATGGCCTGGGAAGATGCAAGAGCCAGTTTTGCCCTGAATCTTTTGCCGGAACTTTGGCTATTTCTTGACATCTGGGCGAGCTTTTCAAGCCAGAAGCGTGAATCCGATGGCAGTCCCAGTGGAATAAGAGAAATAGCAAGCTCTAATGCTTGCCCTATTGGATATAAAGCGGCTTTTGACAGGTTTTCTTCTACGCCCGCTAGCCCCTTGGATATGTAATCAAAATCTGGATTCACAAACGGTCATTTTAGTTGTGATCACTGTCAAATCAAGGCATCAGTCGTTGACTTGGCTGAAAGCGGCATTATATTACCATTAAAAATGGTCCAATTCGAAAACGAATCAAAGTATATGGTTTTAAAGAACAAAAAAGCCGTCGAAGAGGCCATTGAAAAGATTTCCGTTGAACTTGGATTTAGCCTGGGTGACATCAGGTTTGTAGATCAGCTTGACGTCTACCTTGACTGCGATTTTGTTTTGAAAAACTCTGGATATTCATTGAGAAACCGTTATGAGGGTGGCATTTTGAAAAAAATAACCCTAAAAACCCTTGAGACTTTTGATGAAAAAAACCATATAAGGATTGAGGAGGAGTCCAACACCTACAAAGACCTTATGGGCAAAGTGACCAAGAAATTGAAATCAATCTTCCAGGACCCAGCAGACGAGACTACGCTAAAATTGCTCTCTGAGCCGGAGAAGCTTTTGCCCGTTGTTGTTTTGACCAAGGGGAGAAAAACCAGAGAAATATGCTGCAGTAAAGGTTGTGGCCAAATAGCTTTTGATACATATACTTATGTTTTTCCAAAAACCAGCAACGTATTTTCTGAAATAGAAGTGGAAGGCCCGGCTTTTCTTGATACTCTTAGACAAGCCATCGAGAAAAAGTTTGTCAAAAACAAAAATCCAACCCTGGGGCCATCGCAAAAAAGCAAATTCCTTTTGGGCCTTAATAACGGAGGAGAACAATGAATCCAACCAATGAAAGAGAGCTTAAGCTTGATATTAATGCCGATGCCTCGCCGAAGATTTCCACTCTTATCTCTGAGCTTATCGAAAAATATAAATGGCCGGTCAGGGCAAGAATAGACATGATCAATTATGACAGGTATTTTGACCAGCTTCAGCCCTCCGGATTGTTTCTCTTGCACAGCCAGGATGCCTACATAAGAGTCAGAAAATCAGTGTGGCCACAAAAATCAAGGGAAGCGGAATTCATAGCCTACAGGAAACTCAACGAGGCAAGCTATGGGAAACCAGCCGAGATATATGATAATGAAATATCAGTCTTGAAAACAAATGAAATAATTGCCGAACTTCTCAGGGATCATCCTGAAAAGCTTTGCCCACCGAGTCCGGAGGCCATAGGCGTGGTGGAACACCTTGAATCAATGGGGCTTTCAGAGATTATCAGGTTGAAGTGTGAAAGGTGTATATATCCTATTTCTTACAGCGACCAGCCCAATGACCAGGTCAAAATAAAAATTGATAGGGTGACATACAAAGCAAGACCAAACGAAGTGTTTACACAAGTTGAAATCGATTATTACTCGAACGAACTTTTTGACATGGCTACAAAAATAATGGAAGTGATAAATGTTGGGGTGCGAGACATCACGGGTATAGATTCGCGTTTCTCGTCGGTTTCAAAAATGAGCAGGGGAATAGAGCTTCTTTAGAAAAACTTTTTCATTCAATAAAAAAGCGGCCCCTTAGAGGGCCGCTTTTTGTTTCTGTTTTCTCAGAGTTTAATAGCAGCAACTGGGCAGTTCTCGGCAGCTTCTTCGCAGCAACCGCAACCACCGCAATCCGAGCCACTGATAACGCCTGCAAGGCCATCACTTCCAATTTCAAAAACGTCCGGGCAAACTGAGGCGCAAACTCCGCAACCGATGCAAGTCTCTTTGTCGACTGTTGGTTTCATGGTTCCTCCTTAATTTGTAATGCATGCGTAGTATATTTTTGGGGATTTGTGTGTCAAGTTATCTTTGAAGTTTTTGTTCGCTTTTAAAATTAAAAGAAACGTGCTTTTGGCAAACCTATGGCATTTTTTCTTTTCCATAGGTTTATACCAAACTGTTTGAATGATTTATTTCCAATCCAGTAAAAATTATTAATATCAAATATGAGTACTGTTTACCGATTTAGCATTAAATTAATTTTTGATATATAAATTACTAATTTTAGTCATAAATTTAAATATTGTTTATAAATCCAAACCTAAATAAATGAGAACCTCCATGTTTTTATAAATGATTCTTGCCCAATTTTTATGTATATGAATAGCTTAATAAATTTGATATGCACATATGTAACATTGAGATACAAAAATGTGCTATTATATCTCAAATAGACCATTTTGTGGTGGTTTTTTATATTTGTTTGGAAATTTTGGCCAAAGAAAGATTTGCATTGGAAATTATCCCAAGAGTGGCCACTTGACAATTCATTCCAATATCAATAAATTGTAATTGTTCGTTAATAATCCCAATTTGTATCGTATTGGTACTGCTCGTATTTGTCGTTTTCAAGCTGTTTCTATTCTAGACCATTCGGTTGTTTTTCGTAAAAAAAGGGGAGTTAGCATGAAAAAAATTTCATTGGCGCTAGCTGTGTTGTTCATTGTGCAAATTGGTTTCGGTTCTGTGTTTGCCTTCGAAACAAAAACTACTACTAAGGGCAAGGTAAACGAATCGAACCCTGGAGCGATCGTGGTTGATGTAACCCCGATCATTGGAGAAAAAGCTCCGTTTATCCAGATCTATTCAAGAGAAAACCAGAAAAAAATTAGGAATATTGCTGATAGGGCCCTTAAAGAGATTGCAAAGGGAGCTCCTGCCGGATTCAATTTTGATCCATTGGTACTCTACAAGCACAACGGGAAAATAATGACTAGCCCTCTCCCGCAGAACACATACCGCAATGATAATCCAATACTGCCAACCCAAAAAATAGCACCTTCTGGCATTATAGATTGGCGATTTACAGGTTCATGCCAGTCTGGTGCTACACCTCCTGATTCATACTGGAACTGTGCGACTGAAATGCCAAATATCCAGACCTTTGTAGAAGGTGGCCCAAGCTTCCCGGTTGGAATGAAGAATTGCATCCAGGATGTTTTTGGCGCCCCAATGTCTTCCATTGAGGTTTATTTCAGAAGGGACGATAACCTTCCAACTGGCACTTTTGCCCAGTACACACAGTCTGGTGTCGGCACAATAGGTTACATTGATATGCCAACGGACATGGCACGCCCCCCGGCTTATTTTGTGCCAGCCTGGAACATGATGGCGCAAGAAGCAAGGCTTGATGCACTGACACATGAAATGGTCCATGCCTACTATGACAATCTCAACCTTTACTTCCACGCATGGGTTGAAGGAATGACAGAAATGCAGTCAATCCTTGCAAGGAGACTGTGGTGCCAGCGCAATGGATACACTCCTCCAAACAGGCCAAACCTTGGTTGGGGAACCCCCATAACCCTGCCTCTTTATGAAAACTGCAACCAGACAGCCTTGCAGCCAGGCGGAGGTTTCTTCTATACGAGCACTCCTGGCGAGCGCATGCTGGCTCTTGCCCCAACAAGATATCAGATGGCCGCTTCAACCTGGTACAAAATATGGAGAGAAACAACACCTGGAATCATCAATGATGGCCAGACGGCCACTTATGGTTCTGGCACCTTCTTTGTAGATTTTAACTCGGAATATTATGATCGCTATCTCATCTACCCACTGGGATATCCTGGAATCAGAGGCGATGTGCCGATCCTCAATCAGATTGTTTCCGGTGTTCTTTATGCAGATAAGGCCAACAGCAATGTTGAAAATAAGGATTATATAACAACATGGTATGGTGCCCAGAGCATATTGGGCATTGGCACCTCAACTGGTGGTAAACTGTATGTTCCAAATGGCCCAGTCACACCTGATGGTGGAATTCCTTATATGGCTGGTGATGATAGAACAGGGATTTGTGATATCGGGTCCCATCTCTTTAACTACGCTGGAGCAAGTTTTAATTTTGGACTTGATTTTGGCCCGGTTTTCTACCAGACCCTTTCCGGTGGTTTTGAAACACCGCTTGCTGGAACAGCGACTATAACAGCATTTTCCATGCATGGCCAGGGTGGCTTAACAATTGGCCAGGATGTCACAACAAGGGTTGGTTTCCATGATGCTTACAATGGTGCACCAACAGGCTGGACTGCTTGTAATATTGCACCAAACCCGACACTTACGTTCGGTGCTGATGGAAGACTTGCTGCTTTTAGCAGTGGAGCAGCATATCCAGCCGCTCTCTACTTCAGATTTGATCCTGATGGAGCGGGTCCAATCCAGCCTCTTCCAACAGGCGGTTATCAAATAAATTTTGATGCCTCTTCTGTCAATATCCCACCTGTAACAGCAAATATCACAGCTTATTTTGCAAGCCGTGAGCAGATTGGCCCCTCTATCCATAGCGGTGTTATGATTGGTGGAGGAACAAATGGTGGAGATAGAATAGCTTTCTCTTATGACAATTCCCCATTCACCGGGCTTGCTGGTTTTGGTGGGGATGCATCATTCAACAATATGCCAACAGCAACACAAGGCGTTTTCACTGATGGCGTGGTTCTTGGCTACCAATATTTTGGCGCCGGTGCCGCATATCCAGATTATGACTATGCAAATACCGGCAGGTTCTATTATGTCCACCAATTCACAACATCATTCAACAGACTCAATCAGGATATCCCGCCATTTATTGGAAAATATGGATTTGCAATGCTTGCCCAATCGACTGCTTTTGGTGGTGGTGGGGCCAACAGGACTTATTTCTGACAGTTTGTCCATGACACCTCGACTGGCGCCGCAGGAATAACACGCCTGAAATATCGCCCGGACTACATACCGGACAACTCCAGGCTTGTTGCTTGCTACCTCTATGCTAACTCGGTCGGTAGAGATATAGGTGGGGGAAACTATCAGCATGAGCCGATCCTTATAAATGCCGGAAGACCCGGGAATCCACAATCTATCCTTTGTACTGGATCATTTCTTGGAAGAAATAATGATACTAATTATAGCCCAGGTTGTGCGTGTGGAAATTGGCATCAAACAGCTCAACAATCAACATTCCGTTTCAATATTACGCCATACATCACTGATCCATATGATATTATTACTGTTACTAGAATGTATCAGGATTATGAGGTAGAGCAGCAATATTATGGTTTTGAGATAGTAATGATTTTTGAAAATTCCACTCTCCCACTCTCCCAGATAATGATTGCAGATGGTGCATTGACACTTTGCAACAATGACAGGCAAAATTCACAAACTGTATTCTCCGGTTTCAGGACCCCCCCGGATCCTTCCACATGGCCTGTTGATGGCGCAAATGCAGGTGCCTATGTCGGAATAATTGGAAACTCGGCTGACAATGGTTCATGCGGCAACGGTAGATTTAGTACTGAATGGGATTTCTGGGCATGTGGTACCAACAGGGTTCCAACAGACCGTTTCTGGCTCAATCCACAACCGGCTGACCCAACAGCGGGCCAGGGCGGCGCATGGTGGGCAAACGGATGGGTGGGAGCAAATGGTGGAGCAGAAACTGCCCCAACATTGCCTCCAGGTTTCCCTGCCGGCTACCTCTGGAGCCCAAAAGCCATGAATCCAACTTATGCCGCAACAGCAAAGCAGTACAGCTGTTCATGGTTCTGGCACCGCAATTTCACGGTTGTTGCCGCAAAGACAGCCATCCACTGGAAAGCTGACCAGTGGTGGGACTATGTAAACCAGGACTACGATACAAAGGCACTTCACAGGCCAGCAAGAACGTACCTTGCCGGTGAAGATTCTTCAATTTTGTTAAGGCCTTATATGATTTGTGATAACATTGGTGGTTCTAATCCTAATACCCTTGATGATGGTCGAGGATCTTGTGTTGCAACAGAATGGGGTAACTCATGCCCACCAAATAGTAATGTTACATGTCCAGGTTCACCACAGAGTGGACCTTGGCCAAACCCATATTACCCACGTTCTGAAGAAAGGGGCCACATGCACGGCTTCATTCTCCAGGTCCCGGTTGTGCCATCACTTCAGATAACAAAGAAATGCGTCCCAGACCCAGTTCTTCCGGACAGTCTTCTGATTTACACAATAACAGTCACAAACGACACCCCATACACACAGACAAACGTCAATATCGTCGAGAACTATCCAAAGGGAGTAACCTTCTACGATGCCAACCCGCCGCCAGATGTTGACAACAACAGATGGACCACTTCCGTTGGTTTGGCTGGAAATGGAAGTCTTGCACCACACGAAACATTTGTTCTTGTTGTGAGGGTAAGAGTTGGTCACTTGGCCAAAGGCACCAAACTCACCAACAACGTTCTGACGTATGCCGATACCGCACCAAACCCAGAATTCGCACAGTGCACCGTTGATGTTCTTGGCGAACCGCTCATTACGCTCACGAAGACAACAAAGAAGTTCATGGCCCAGCAGGGTGAAAAAGTTAGCTACACAATAATTGTAAAAAATATTGGTACCAGGGAAGCAACCAATGTTGTTGTGGTTGATATCTTGCCAAGAGAACTTGAATATGTAGCCTCAATACCTTCAGGGTCACTTGGCATGCAGAAAATTGTCTGGTCATTTGGAATCATGAATCCTGGTGAAGTCAAGATAATTGAACTGACATTGAGAGTCAGAAAGGACATAAGCCTTAACCCTGGCATCAATATCATAAACACTGCTATTGTCACCTCCGCAGAGGGTTTAAGAGACCAGGATACTGCAGTCATAGTGCTCAGAGTTGGTGCAAAGGAACCAGTGGTTTGTGAGTGTCCCGACATTTCAATCTTGATTCCAGAAGCAAAGCCTGACAATGACAACATTTATGTCATACCTGCCTCTGGCACAATGACCATCAAAGTGAGCCCATTTGGTGGATGTGGCCCATACACGGCTGATCTTGATTTCGAGGGTGATGGAAAGATTGACAAAACCTTCAATATCGAAAATGACACCACAAAAGAATTCAGCTACACCTATTCCCCAGGTAGTTACAGCATAACCCTCAGAACTACTGACCGTTATGCCAATTCTTGCACTTATACCAAAAAGATAAGGGTAAAGTAAGCAAACAATCCCCCTGTCATCGCTGATGAATTAAAAAAGCCCCGCTTTAAAAAAAGCGGGGCTTTTTTGTTGGCGTTGAAACTTGATCTAGTGTGTCAGTTTCTGTGATTGATTATTTTTGTTCGGTGTAGTCGTAGAAACCTTTTCCCGATTTCCTTCCAAGGAGACCTGCTGCAACCATTTTTCTCAGCAGTGGGCACGGCCTGTATTTTGAGTCGCCAAGCCCTTCATGGAGTACTTCCATAATTGCCAGGCAGGTATCAAGGCCGATAAGGTCTGCGAGTGCGAGGGGGCCCATTGGATGGTTCATGCCTAGTTTCATTACAGTGTCTATTGATTCCTTGTCGGCAACGCCCTCCATTAAGCAGTAGACTGCCTCGTTTATCATCGGCATCAGTATCCTGTTGCTGACAAATCCTGGATAATCGTTTGCAACTGCCGGTGTCTTGCCAAGCTTGATCGAAAGATCATTCACAATATTGTAGGTCTCATCGGTCGTGAGCATTCCCCTTATCACTTCAACAAGTTTCATGAGGGGAACTGGGTTCATGAAGTGCATGCCGATAAATTTCCCTGGGTTCTTGTATTTTGCGGCCAGCTCGGTGATTGAAATTGTGGAAGTGTTTGAGGCCAGAATTGCGTCTCCCTGCAGGATGCCATTCAATTTGTCGTATATCTGGTTTTTGACCTGCCTGTTTTCAGTGACAGCCTCGACAACGATCTGACAATCCCTGAGGTCTTCAAGGTTTTCGGTGGTTTTTATTCTCGCAAGCGTTGCATCTGCGACTTCCTGTGTGATTGTGCCTTTCTGGACCATCCTGCCGAGGTTTTTCTGGATAGTTGCCTTGCCTTTTTCAGCAAGCTGGATGTTTGCTTCTGCAAGAACAACGTCGTATCCGGTCTGTGCAAATACATGGGCAATCCCGTTTCCCATTACACCTGCGCCTATGACACCAACTTTTTTTATCTCCATTGCTTCCTCCTCACACAAGTTCGATTGCCATTGCAACGGCGCCTCCGCCTCCAAGGCAGAGTGTTGCAAGTCCGCGCTTCTTGCCGTTCCTCTTCAGGTTGTAGATCAGTGTTGCAATAATCCTTGAACCGGAGGAACCTATCGGGTGCCCGAGTGCTATGGCGCCACCGGAGATATTGACTGTATTTGGGTCCCATTCGAGTCCCCTGCCGTCAACTATGCACTGGACAGCAAAGGCTTCATTGGCTTCGATGAGGTCAAAGTCCGAGATTTTCAGGCCTGTTTTTTCCATCAGCTTTTTGACAGCAAAGACTGGTGCCCAGAAAAGCTCTTTTGGCTCTGTGTGTGCAGTTGCGTAATCGATTATTGAAGCAAGCGGTTTGTGGTTCTTGGCTACATTTTCGGATGCAACAACAACTGCTGAGCCGCCATCAGAGAGGCCAGGAGCGTTTCCTGCAGTAACGACCCCTTCCTTGTCAAAAGCTGGCCTGAGCTTTTGCAGGGTGTCCATCGTAGTTGGTCTCGGGGTCTCGTCCTTTGAAAATATTATCGGATCGCCTTTTTTCTGTGGTATTGCAATTGGCGCTACTTCTTCGTCAAAAATTCCTGTTTCTATGGCTTTGATTGCCCTGTCCTGGGAATTAAAGGCGAAAAGGTCAGCCTCTTCCCTGGTCACGTTGCCCTTCTTTGCAGTGTATTCTGCGAGGTTTCCCATGTGGGAACCATTGAATGCACACCAGAGGCCATCTTTTATGACTCCATCGACAAGGGTGCCGTCTCCATATCTGTAGCCTTCGGTCCTTGCCTTCTCAAGGTAGTATGGTGCATTTGTCATGGATTCCATTCCGCCTGCCACGACAATGTCTGCCTCGCCAAGCTGGATGGATTGTGAAGCAAGCATGATCGCTTTCAGTCCCGAGCCGCACACCTTGTTGATTGTGAGGGCATTTGTTTCAGGATTTAGACCTGCATGGATAAGCGCCTGCCTTGCCGGGTTCTGGCCGCAGCCTGCCTGGACCACCTGGCCCATTATTACCTCGTCAATTCTCTCTTTTTCTACGCCGGCCCTTTCAACGGCCGCCTTGATGGCGAAACCGCCAAGTTTTGGTGCGGAAAACGGCGAAAGGCTACCCAAAAATTTGCCAATGGGTGTCCTTGCGGCACTCAAGATATAGCCTTTTGACATGACTCCTCCTTTTGTGAAATAACTGACAACTTTAACAGAAAAAGATTAGTCTGGTTTGATTCATTTTGCAACACTCCTATAATCTTTGGTTATGCGAATGGTTGCCAGTAATCTGTCAAAATCTTTTGGGTCAAAAATGGTTTTTGCTGGCGTTTCTTTTGACATAGAAGATGAAGTATGGGCGATCATTGGGCCGAATGGTTCGGGCAAAACGACTCTGTTGAGGATAATGGCGGGCCTGCTCAAAACTTCTTCTGGAACAATGGAGTGGTTTGACAGAAAGAAGAAGTATGAGAAATTTCAGTTGTCAGGCAGGATTGCCATGTGTTCCCCCGATCTTGGTCTTTACAAGGAAATGACTGTTTTTGAAAATGCCAGATTTTTTGCGAACCTGGCGGGGGTGCCTGTGCCTGATTTTGGGGTGTGGGGTTTATCATGTCACCTTGAAAAGCGCTACCAAGAACTTTCGGCAGGCCTCAAGCAGAGGGCCAAACTGATGACAGCCTTTGCAATGGCCCGGGACGTCATATTGCTTGATGAGCCAGAGCAGCACCTGGATGCCGAGGGAAAAGCAATTCTGGACAACATGGTCTCGTCATTTGGTAGGCTTGTTGTGGTTGCCACAAACAATCCCTGGAGAGACTGGAGAAAAATTGCGCAGTTTTAGGGCACTTCTGGCAAAAGAAATAAAGGTCGCTTTCAGGGGGAGGCACCTTGTCGGGGTTGGTTTTGGGCTTGCGATTGTTCTCTCCGCCACGCTCGGGTTTTCGCTTGCCGGAACAAAGGTCAGCGAAAGGGTCATAGCCTCGCTCCTCTGGATTGTTGTCATGTTTTCCTCTTCTGACACACTCTCCAGGTCTTTTGCAAAAGAGGAGGATGAGGGAACGGCCGACCAGTTGAGGCTCAGGGTTCCGATGCCTTCCGTTTTTCTTGCCAAAACGCTTGCGAATGCTTTTTTTGTTCTGTTGATTGCCTGCGTTGTTTTTCCGCTTTTGTGTTTCTGGCTTGGCGTCAGGTTTTCAGCCTTGCCGCTTGTTGGCCTTCTGGTATTGATCGGGTGCCCCGCCTTGTCTTTTGCGCAAGGTTTTGTCGGCTATCTCATGTCGCGCGGAAGGGCCCTGAGCGCCGCTTATCCAGTTATCGTGATGCCTGTAATACTTCCCTTGCTGGTCTGCCTTGTCCTGGCCACCTCACAAGCCTTGGCAGAAGGCACATTTTCGATTAATCTTGTTGTTGTGATAATTAGTGAATCTCTGGCGGCACTGGTGGCTGGGCTTGTGTTGGTGCCGTATATTGAGGAGGAATAGACAATGCTTTTTGGCCGCATTTTATCGGTGCTCACACCCCTTGCAATGGTGCCTTCGATTATTTATTGCCTCATGTTTACCCCAAAAGAAGCAACAATGGGAGACCTTTACAGGATCATTTACTTCCATATCCCATGCGCGTGGGTTGCAACGCTTGCATTTTTCATCTCCTTTATCTTCTCGATAGCTTATCTTGCGAAGAGAAAAGCTGTATATGACTCTGTTGCCCACAGAAGCTCCGAGATAGGTCTAGTGTTTTGTGTTCTGGCAACTATTACAGGCTCGGTTTTTGCCACTTATACCTGGGGTTCGCCATGGAACTGGGACCCAAGGGAGACATCGATTGTCTTTCTTCTGATGATCTACATCGCCTATCTGCTCCTCAGGTGGCTCATAGAAGACAGGGACAAAAAAGCGGCCATTTCTGCAGGATACTCGATCGTCGCTTTTCTTGCCACGCCGTTCCTTGTTTTTGTGATGCCGAGAATAACCAGCTCGCTCCATCCCGAACAGGTCGGCGGCCTGGGCCTCACAAAACCAATGCTTTACGGTGTGTTTGGCATGCTTGCTGGTTTTACATTCTTGTATCTATGGATACTGTCTTTGTCACAAAGGCTTGATATGGAGGAAATATGATACCGGTTCTTGTTGTGGCGTTGGTTGTCTTTTTGGGTATTTTTGCGTATCTGATGTCACTTGAAGTCAGAATTGGGAAGATATTGAAGAAGAAATGAACAGAAAAACCTCCCTTGTAGCTGGAATTATTGCAATTGTCATTCTGTCGGGAGTATCAATATGGTTTTTCCTGTCCTCCATGACTCCTTTCACCTCTGATTTTGGCGAGGCAAAAAGTGGCAAGGTATATCAGGTTTACGGCCTGCTTGATCAAAAAAGCCTGAAGCAGGAAGGCAACCTCAATTATTTCAATATGGTGGATGAAAAAGGTGAGGTTTTGCCAGTTATCCTGGATGGTGTTCTGCCACAAAACTTTGCCGGAGCCCAAAAAGGCGTTGCAGTTGGGTCTTTCAAGGATGGAAGTTTCCACGCAGACCAGTTGCTGGTCAAGTGTCCAAGCAAGTATGAAAACAAAAATGAAAAAGGGTCTGATAACAGTGGAAAATAATGGAAAGATAATGGTTTTTGAAAGTTTCTCCAAACATGGCAGGAGTAAAAATGGCTGGTAATGTATTGATGTGGCTTTGTTTAGGATTTTCCATTCTCGCTGCAATTTTTTGTATAAAGCCAAGATTCCAGAAGATGTTTGCCGTTTCCTCCATGCTGTCGGCAGTATTGGCGTCGTCGTATCTCATGCTTTCAATACTCAACAACAACTTTCAGCTTTCCTATGTTTTTCACAATAGCTCCACTTCACTTTCATTCTGGTATAAAATATCGGTTTTCTGGGCCGACAAGGGCGGGTCGATGCTCCTCTGGCTGCTTGCAATCTCGATTGTTACCGCGATCCTCTCCTTCAAGCCGCAATCACAAAAGAGCTTTCTTGCGGTCCTTTTTGCCATCCAGGCCTTTCTGGTGATTTTTGTAGTAGGCTCTTCAACCTTTGATGTCCTTCCGCAGGCCGCATCTGATGGCCTTGGGCTGAATGTTCTCCTGAAGAGCCCTTGGATGGCTTTTCATCCACCAGTGATATTCCTGTCCTATGCCTTGATGGCTGTTCCATTTGCGATGGCTGTTGCCTATCTTTTTAGGCCATGCGAGCAGAACCACCAGATCTGGCTCTCAAGGATGACGCCCTGGCTTATTGCATCCTGGTTCCTGCTTGGCCTTGGTATCGCCATGGGCTCCATCTGGGCCTATGAAACGCTTGGGTGGGGCGGTTACTGGGGCTGGGACCCTGTGGAAAACGCTTCGCTGGTTCCATGGCTCATCCAGACGGTTGCAATACATGCGGTGCTCAATGATGAGAATGGCAATGGCAACGCCAGATCGGTTGTTGTCGCTGTGCTCTCCTCTTTCTGCCTTGTCGTAATGGCAGTTTTTTTGACCAGATCAGGCGTGCTTTCGGATGTGTCTGTTCACTCTTTTGCTGGCTCGTCGATGCTTTTTTTGTATCTGGTCATGCTTCTGGCTTCTATCGGATTGTCGGTATTTTTATGCTTCCGTTCGTGGAAGTTTGTTCCCCATGGCCTTGAGAGCCATTACACCTCAAGATATTTCATGATGAGCATTGGCAACATAGTGCTGTCTGTTTATGCCGTGTTCATACTTGCCGCGACCCTGTTGCCGGTTGTGACCCAGATTTTTGGTTCACCCGCGGTCATCTCACAATCATTTTATCAGGCAATATCAATCCCAGTAGCCATAATAATGTGTGTTGGCGGTGCACTTACCCCTTTGATGGCGTGGAGAAAAACAAACATAAAATATCTGGCAAGACAACTTATTGCGCCACTATTTTTTGGACTTGTTTTTGTCGTGCTGGCCGTTGAAGCTGGAATGGCCGATCCTCTTTTCATGATTACCGGTGCATTTGCCTCAATAATGCTGGTTTCAAACTTCCAGGCCATGTTGAAATACAGAGTCCAAAAATGGGGCGCTTTTGTTTCGCACATGGGCGTTTGCCTCCTGCTGATGGGTGTAGTGGGAAGCTCGATATTTTTTGGGCAGGAATCGGTTTCCCTGGGAATGTCGTCACAAAACAAGGAATGCCTTGATTTTGGCGTCGGGCTGGAATACGTGAAAAGCGACGGGCAGTCGTTTGAGACCATGTATGTTCTTACCCACAAGGACTCTGAAATAAGAGGTAAAATAGGTGCCAAGTGGGACACAAGGTCACAGGTCTACTTCTCAAAACCATTTATCCACAGGTCGTTCCTGAGAGATGTAATGGTCTATGTTTCAAATATCAGGGAAGACATGGAATTTATTGTTGGAAGAGGGAGTTCTGTATTGCAGGGCGGATACACCGTCAAACTCCTGGAATACAATGAGGATGTCATCAAGGCCCTGGTTTCAGATGGGCCGGATTCAGCAAAAGAAATCACATTCAGCAAAGACAATATGGCTCCTGGGTCCATTGCAGAAATTGATGGTAAGTCATACTTCCTGTCGATTGGCGCAATAGGAAATCACACAGTTACATTCAAACTTGTCGACCTGAGAAACTCTGATAGAAATACAGTAAGATTTACGATGACTGTTATGGTGAAATACTGCATGTTGTTTGTATGGCTTGGCATGGTAATCACGCTGCTTGGTCTCTTGTGGGCGTTTCTTGGAAGATTGCGCCCCACAAGGGGCAACAGGATATCGTCCGTTTTTGCAAAGGACAAAGGGGCTGGTGTCGCACTGCCGTGAAAAGAGTGGCAATTTTTTTGCTCGCGGTTTTGTTGGCCGGTTGCACCCTGGCCAAGGGTGAAAGCATTGTTGATGAGCCACTGGTTAGTTTTTCAATCAGTGTTGATAGTACCCAGACCAACCCTAAAATAATGAGCTCAGGCTCCTTTGAGCGTTTTATAAAAGAAGATTCATATACATTGGATGATCTGAATAAAGTGGTCACTGTGCAGACACTCCTCAATGGAGATGTTGTTTTCTGGTTTTACCAGCCGCAATACTCCCCAAAAACAAAGATTTTGCTCAGCGCTAATATCGAGGGCCCAAAATGTTTTATATACTGGACCCATACATATGAGTCCCGCTCCAATTATGCAGGCGATCCCATAAAATCCGAGTACGTGCCAAATTTTAGCTCTGGGACAATCAGGGTCCCAGAAGGACCTTGCCTTGTTGATTATGGCAAAGACAAAAGATCAATCTTTATTTGTTCCAATGGTCGCTACAAGAAACAAGATGTTGGAATGATAAAAAGAATTGCCCCGCCAAGTGGCATATTCTTCTCATCTAGCGATAATTCAATGCAATTGGAAATAAACCTTGACAAAACAGAGGATGAATGGGAAGACGGTTTTGTTATTATCTCCAAACAACTCCTTCATGACATGACAAACCAGAGGAGCAATGAGGCTTTGCTTGCCAGTGATCTTGGAAGAGTAAAAATCCTGAGACAGGATGGTTTCTGGTTCATAACCCAGATTGGTGATTACGATGGTTGTGTTGAAGATTCTTTTTACCCCAACCCTGGTTTCTACACCTCGAACAGTATACTCAAGTGGTATTGCCAGCAGAAAAATCGCCTTCTGATAGACATGCTTTTGACAACAATGAAAATTGCTGTAGAAACAACGCCCGATGTTGGTTATAAGAAAATGCCCGTGATTTCCGAGCTTTTTGAATCATGGTACGGGCTTGGTTCAGACTATCTGGACACCAGGTTTTCAACTGATTGTTCCAGGTTCTTGATAAATTGTGCCCAGATCTTTGATTGCAAGGGTGCATTTGAAAAAGCATCGATGCTAGCAAAAACCTACGAGAGGCTTGCACCCGAGCACACAATAAAATTTGGAAATGGTTTTTTGTTTGAAGATTATATCTGGTTTGAGGGAACACCAAAAATCCCGGTTCATGCTTCACTAAATCATACGCTCTGCGAAATCAATTACTTGCTGGAACTCTATCTTTTAAATGAAGATGAGTCCGTCAAACAGCTTGCATTGAAACTGATAACCGGTCTTGAGGAAACCTGTGATAGCTGGATAAGGGACAATGGTGATCTCTGGTATGGGTATTTCCCGGCATGGCAAAAATATGACCGCGAGGATTATACCAATCTTACATACAATGATCTTCAGGATACATCAAGACTTTTCTGGCAGGTTTTTGGACAGAAAAATTGGGCTATAGAAAAACTTCTCTCCTCCAAAAAGGCATATCTGGGAAAATAGGTCTTGGCAAAATCCCACAAGGCGCTATAATTTATTCAAATGGACAAGAGAACGGAGACTGCTTTTGTTTTTGATGGGGAGGGCAACCAGCTCCAGAAACATGTGCTTGTTTGGCCAGGGAGGGGCATTTATGACCGCTTTGAATCTGGCTGGACCAGCAGGAAGGATGGAGAACCCCAAATGCCTTCAAGGCTTTATTCTTATGCTGGGGGCACTGTCCTTTTGCCATGGGAGTTTGTTGATGGGAAATGGGTCACTGGCAAAGCCATCCAGATTGATAAAGGCGGTGTTTCCGCTGATCCCGAAATGATAGAGGGCAATCCAAAAGAGTCAATAAGGGCGTTCGGCCATTGTGGAAATATCATACTGGTCATTACCTGGCCTGATTTTGGCGAGAGGACTATATACATTTTTGACCAATACAAAAGACAGCTTTCAACGGCCCTTTACCAGTGGAGCCTTGGCTCCGAGCCACCGCCGCAGTTTTGCAAGGGGGTAACAGGACCTTTCCTTAAGGATTTCCCGGAGGGCTATGAGCTGGTGGTTCTCAAAAACAATAAGCTAAAAACCTGTATAACTGTCGGCCTTGCGCAAACCATGGATGAAGATGAAAAAATACCTCTTCTTGCGCTGACACTATAGTCAGTCCTCGGGCCTATAATTCCCATACTTTTTCAAACGGCCATTCAAATTTCAAATATTACTTTTTTAGTGTGACGTTTTTAAGTTATTTTGGGACGCAACCGACAGGAAGGCCTCAATCCTGACCCTTAGCTGTTCCGTGTCCGAAGGTGAATAGTCAGTCTCGATTTTAAGGAAAGGGAGCCCCCATTTTTCCTGGACATGTTTTTTGACCAGTACTGATTCGATGTTGTATGTGTGACAAGCTTGCCACACCAGGTCGATGACGCCATGGGGTCTGAATTTTTCAATCAGGCTGTCAAGTAACCCAAACCTGTCTTTGTTTGGCATCATGACCGAACACGGCAGTTTGAAGTATTTTCTGGCAATATTTTCCAGGAGATCGCCCTCTTCGCTGACGGGGTCGACGATTGGTTTGAGTCCGGTGCAGTTTTCCTGTGCCACAACCACTGCCCCCGCCTCCTCAATCAGTTTAAGGACTTTTTCTGCCTGGTGCGGTAACGGCACACCGGTAAGGAGCATCCTTGGCTTGTGTGAGTATCTATCACCGGAGTTTTCAGCTTCCGATATAATTTTTTCGTATGCCTTGAAGTCTCTCTCCTGGCAGGAGATGATGCTTTTGGCGTGGAGCACTTCCATTCCGGTAAGGCATTTCCCGCCAAAATCTGCGATCCTTGACCTGAGCGTCCTCTCCCTGTTCATTGTCCTGATTGCTGCCCTGAGCCTCTCTTCGGTGATTTCGTTTCCGGTCAGCTCTTCAAGCCTCTTTTTGAGCGCCTTTACTTCCAGCAGCCAGTGCTCGAATGCTGCCTCTTCATCCGGTTTCTGGGTCAGCTCAAGAATGTGCATGGGCTTTGTTTTTGACATCAGCTCATACATCTTCTTTTTGCCGTCGCAGGTTGTTTCGCACACGATTAGATCAGACTCGTTAAATATCGGGTTGGCCTTCTCGGTGTGGTAGCCATAGGACGACTTGATGAGCGGGCAGAGGTTGGCCGGGAGCTCCTTTTCGGATGCCACGGCCATTGAATGGTTGCCTCCGCATGCGCACACGGGTATCGCTCCCGCGGCAAGTATCAGCTCCCTTGGCGTGTACTCGCAGAAAATGGAGACCACCTTTTTGCCGCCTGATTTTGCCTGCCTGGCAAGCTCAGTGCAATCTGAAATCATGCGATCAAAGTGCGAAAGTGACGGTACGGAATGGATGCCACCCTGTGGTGTTGTCGAGTTGCATTGCTGTGTTTTCACTGGTCCACTTTCGCATGTGCTTCCTTTTTCAGATGAGCAGCATGGCTCTGACTGGCCCTCTTCACAGCATTGAGCTGATTTTGCTTCCCCGCAACATGGTGGCTCTTCTTTGTTATCATTGCAACACGCTTGTTTTTGAGTGCCAGAACTGCAGCAAATCTGTTGTTCCTCCTGGTGGCAGCATTCTGATGAATTCTTGGCTGGTGGTGGCCATGGGCAACAATCGCCCTTTATGCTTTCAACAATCAGCATGTCCTGTTCCTCTCGTTTTTGGGATGTTTCTGGGAATGACTGCTGGAGGTTGATGGTTTTAAATTCGGTGCAAGTGAGATTACCTTTTTCGCCGAGTTGCCTTGCCGCTATGATTGCCGCACCAAGTGCGCCTGTTATTCTTGGGTCTGGCGGAATGAGCAGTTTTTCATGGAGCTCTGCGCCCAGCGCCCTTATCATTGCCATGTCTTTGGCAACACCGCCGGTGAAAGCAACCGGAGGTTCAATCCTTCCTCTCTCTGCGAGCCCAGCGACTCTCCTGGCGATTGATTTGTGGATGCCTGCCGAAAGCTCCTCTCTCCTGATGCCCTTTGCAAGCATTCCTATCACTTCGCTTTCTGCAAAGACGACGCACATTGAGCTTATCTCAGGTACATCTGTTGCCATCCCGGCCAGTTTTGCCATTCCATCGAGGTTGGTCCCGAGGAGCTTTGAAACCACTTCGAGAAATCTCCCTGTTCCTGCCGCGCACCTGTCGTTCATGGAGAAGTCTCTTATGGTACCATCGGCATTGAGATGGATAGATTTGCTGTCCTGTCCGCCAATGTCGATAATTGTTCTTGCCTGTGGCACAAGGAGATGGACACCAACCGCATGGCATGTGATCTCTGTTGTCGTATCACATGCGAAATCGACGAGACCCCTGCCATAGCCGGTTGCAATTGTTCTTTTCAAATCAGAAGGCAATACGCCTGCATACTCAAGAGCAAGTTCCTGCACCCTTTTTGCGTCACTTTTTGAATTGGCGGTTGTATCGGTGACTATTGCCGACGCAATCTTCTTTTCGTCTATGTTGTAGAGAACAGCTTTTGCAGTCCTGCTGCCGAGATCTATGCCAAGGGTGTAGGTTGCCACTTTTGTTTCCTCCTGCTTCTTATCAGCTCGAAAAATGCCTCAAATCTTGTGCCCAGCTGTGATGATGTTGCATCCGTGAGAGGCGGCACCGATATCTGGAGCACTGGAATTCCCTCTTTTGATGCCAGTTCCCTGATGATGTTTCCTTCGGTTGCGCTGTGGGAAGCGCCAGGGATATTGCTTACAACAATGCCTTCTGCTTTGTATTTTTTTACTTCGTCAATAACAATTTTTGCCCTCTGCCATGCCGGGCCTATCATGGGGTCAGAAAGTGCTGTCAACGCCAGGGCCCTCATCGGGCTGACATTGGTGGGAATCTGGACGAGTGCATGCCTAAAAAGATATTCTGTTCCGGCAATTGCACCGCCAAGGTCCTCAAAGAGGTTCATGACTCTCAGGTCTGCAACCGGGTTTATCCAGACCGCCCTGCAGTTTTCTTTTGGGAGTACGCCAGCACCACTTTCCACCCTTTTTCTGACCGTTTCCAGGACATGGGCAAGCACATTTGTTGCCTCTTCCCTGTCTGAACAGAAGTGGATGGCTATCATTTCACAGATCTGGGTTTCCAGTGCCGGAAACGGGCATGGCACAGAACCATAGCAAAGGTCCCTTACCTCACCAATTATTTGCCTGAACCTGTTGGCTTTCTCTATGCCTTCCGAAACCATGTTGTCGGTCACAGGGTGCCCGAGAAACTCTGAAAGCTCGTTCCTTACCCTGTCAAATTCCCTTTCCAAGAAATCGGCTGTCCTTTTTGGGGCATAAAATCCTGTCGGGAGCAATTCAACTTCCTCGCCAGCAGATGGACTGCCCCTGAACGGGAGCTCCCACCAGCTCGTTTTTGTTCCCATGTCGGCCAGTCTCTGCATGATTGCCGAGAAGTCGTCGCAGCAGCACCCAACTGCGGCGATCAGGTAGTCCGGCCTTGGAAAATGGTTGTTTGATATGTAGGCAGAAAGGGTGGCCCTTGAGGGGCACACTTCCTCGCCAAGGCCGAGCGAGTCGGCCATTTTGAGCAGCCCTTCCGACATCTCCATGATGCATGGTATCCACCACGCCCCGTCGGGATAAAACGCAATTGTGTCTGGTGATGAGTAGGTCAGGACTGGCATTGTACCAAGGTCCTTGAGTGTCCCGATTATCTTTTTTCCTGCGAGTCTTGCCTTGTGGAGTCTCTCCTCCTCAGAAAGCAGGAAAGACCAGAGTCTTATTGAAGCAAGCGAATTGTCATACTTGAGCGATTTTAGCCTCAGGTCTCCCTGGTCTTCAGCAAAACACCTTGGTTCTTCCAGATACTGGGTTTCCTTGGAGGTTCCCTCCAGATAGCAAAAGGCCTTCTTTTGGCTTTCAGGCATCATCCTGAATTGGGAGTTCCACTGATCGTAGGTTATTCTCTCTGGTTTCGGATCGGGCCAGTATTGTCTCATTGTGGCAGACTCTCCCTGAACGCCTCTACTCTTGTTGCAGTCCTTGGAGAGCAGGTGTCTGAGTAGTTCATGTCAAGCACAAGCATTGGCAGATTGATTATCTGTTTTGCCCGTTGGGCTTCGATGTTCCACAAGTCGCAATATCTCACTGATCTCCAGATCACTGAAGTTGCGCCTGTCTCCAAGAGTTTTTTGGAAACATAGGAATAAAAAGAATCATTTGGCCTCTTCCATATGCATGGGGGATGATTGAAATATGAATCGGCCAGATCAGTAATTGGGTCATCTTTTATGGAAAGATCAAAATCAATGCTTCTGTCGCCGGTGCATGTGGCGTTAAAGATGATGTTAAAACCTGAATCTTCCAGGAGTTTTAGAAATGCTGCGTCCTCAAGCGCCAAAGGACTTCCTGCCAGCATGGTTTTCTTCTTTAAAGAGGTTTTTGTTTTAAAAGGTTTTTCCAGATAAGACATCATAAAATCAGGATCAGTCTGGGACTCCAGATGGACAAGACAGTGAAAATCTACAGCGCTTAAGGATTTTCTGAGCGACCTCAGCTTTGATCTGATTAAATTTCTTTTGTCACAAACATTCTTAAGCTTGGTATTGAATGACTCATCAGTCAATGACTTGCCAGTCAACGATTCGAGGTGCGAGTAAAGGGCCCTTATTTCACTGCGATAAAGCTCTCTTGAATTATCTGTGCAAGTTTTTGGAACGTTGACCATAAATCCGGTTTCATATTTTTCTGAAAGAATGATCTCGGATAACCTTCTCATCTGGTCGCATGAGGTGCAGCCAATCACAGGTGCGCCCGACAGTGACGCACCTGCTATGGTTTTGCAGAAAGAACATACCTCTCCGCTTAATTTTCTTTCTCCAGCAGACTCATGGGATGGCGTTCCACAGCCCATCAGTCTTGCTGTTTTTAAGCCAAAGCTTTCCAGGAGCTCCCTTGGCACCCATGAGCAGGCATATTTTATTGCATTTTTCGCACTTTGCCTTGCTTCGAGCGCATCAATAAAAATGGGGTTCTGGAAAACTTCTTTCATTCTACTTTTTTCTTCCTATGAACCTTCCCCTGCTGAAACGACCAGCACGGGCCATGTCTCTCATGAAGGCCATTTCTCCACCCATGGCCTGCATCATGTTCGCATCGTTTCCTATAATCCTGAGCGCATCGTAAGTGAATTGTTTTGTGAGCATGTCAATGTAGAGTGCAATGTGGTCTGCAAAATACTGATTTTGATCGGTTGCCTCAATTACTTCAAAGCCATTTTTTTCAAGGAGGTTTTTGTAACCCTCAAGAGTCTCCATATATGGGAATTTCATGAAGTCAAAAATTCTTGAGGCCTCGTCCTTCGTCAATTTGTTGTGCCCCTCGATCCAATCGGTGAAAGCAATTGTCCCACCTGGTTTTAATATTCTTGCAGCTTCAGAGACGAGTTTCCCCTTGTCTTCAACATAGCACCATGCATCCTCGCCCCACACGAAATCGAATGTTGAGTTCGGATACGGAACTGCTGTGACGTCGCCTTTTTTGAATTCCAGTTTTGCTTCAAGCCCCTCTTTTTTGGCCCGCTCCGCAGCCTCGCCAAGGACCCTGTCCGTTGCATCAACACCTGCCATGCTGACCTTGAAATTTCTTGCCAGGAACCTCATGCCTGCACCGACACAGCAGCACAGATCAACACCCTTCGTCCCTTCCTTGATTCCGGCCCTCTGTGCCAGTTCCATCGAAGAAGCTAAACCACCAATATGGATTTGTTCTCCCATGACCAGCTCCCATAAATCTTTGTGAGCCCCAGAATAAACATCCTGAACATCTTTTAATGTAAATTTGCTGTGTTCCAAAACCATTCCTCCTTTTTGTGTGGCGCGGCCACCAAACAAAAAGGATCTAGATTTTTGGCTGGCGGGACGCGTCC
>JAGOOO010000013.1 GCA_017992475.1 Caldisericia bacterium
TTGGAATGATGAGGGCCATGGGTGCAACAAGTGGACAGGTGCTCTTTGAATCAACACTAGAGTCTGCCATTCTTGGTTTTTTTGGTGCCATACTTGGCGTTGCACTTGGTTTTGCCCTCTCATCCAGTGCCAGTGAACTGATCAAAAAAAGTCTTCCACAATCGCCAAGTGGGAGCATCATTTCAATAGGCTGGACTTCGGCCATAATAACACTGGCCATAGTCATCATTATATCAATACTGGCTGCTTATGGCCCAGCCAAAAACGCCGCCAGCACAAAACCGACGGAGGCAGCTTCCGATGAGTGACACAATAATGGCAAAGGGAATTTCAAAATCTTTCAAAAGAGGCACGGAAACCATCCATGCCATTCAGGATATCTCTCTAAATGTTGGCAAGGGGGAGATGCTCTCAATAATGGGTAGATCGGGTTCTGGAAAAACAACCCTGCTCTCCTGCATCGGAATGCTCGAGAACATTGATTCTGGATCGTTGGCCCTTGAAGGAAGGAACATTAAGGACTTCTCTGAGGCCCAAAGAACAGTTTTGCGCAGGGAACTCATGGGTTTTGTTTTCCAGAGATTCTTCCTGATTCCCACATTGACAGCATATGAAAACGTCGCACTTCCCGGACTTTTCGCAGGCAAAAAACTCGGAAAAGACCATATCATGGAACTCCTCGAAATGGTTGGAGTATCACAAAGATATGACCATAGACCAGGCCAGATGTCTGGTGGTGAAATGCAAAGGGTTGCCATCGCCAGGGCGCTGGCGCTTGACCCACCAATCCTTATCGCTGATGAACCAACAGGAAACCTTGACACGGCAAACGCAGAAGCCGTATTTGGGCTCTTCAAAAAACTTGCTGGACAAGGAAAAACAATTATTATCGCCACCCACAGCCAGAAACTTGCAAAAGACTGTGACAGGGTGGTAGAACTCATGGACGGGAGAATAACAAGAGATGAAAAAAATTAGCTTTGTTGTCGCACTTGTGGTACTTTTTGGCGCTATTGCCATACTCGCATCCTGTGGGTCATCGGGTCCCCAGGAAAAAACATTTGGCCCGCCAATTGAGAAACCTGAGGAATACCAGCCGGCAACCGTTGAGCAGGTATTCGCAGATCCAGAGCTCATGGACAAACAGGTTGTTATGGATGTCTACGTGGACGAAGTCTGCCCCGCAGGTTGCTGGTTCTTCATCTCAGACAAACTGGGCGACAAGGTCAGGCTCTACGTCTCCAGGACCAAAGATAGTTTTACTGTGCCAGAATCCATAAAGGGTCTCCATGTTAAAGTCTATGGGAAAGTAACGGCCTCAAATACAGGAGAAATGCTTGAGGGCCACAGGGTGGAGCTTATCGACTGATGTCGACATTCAAGCTCGCCTTGCGCAATCTGGCAAAAAAACCCTTGCGCACAGTGCTGGCAATTGCCACAGTCACTATCTCCATAACGCTCCTCTTGTCCCTTTTGGGTTTCTACTTTGGCTATAACAAGGCCATGAAGGATGAGCTGAACAACTTTGGAGTGCAGATGCTTGCCGTGCCAAAAGGATGCCCCTATTCCTCAACAACACTCCTTTTGCATGGTGGAGTCATCCCAAACAAGCTCCCGCTTGAGGCAATTGACAAGATAAAAGCAATCCAGCATGTAAAAAGTGCGCAGGGTATTGTGATGGGGACCCTCGAACTTGATAGCGTCCAGCACATTATCTATGGTATTTCTCCAGGTTTTGAGAAACTCAGACCAAACTGGAAGGTACAAGGAAAATTCCCAACCGCGGAAGGTGAACTCGTTCTCGGTTCCACCATTGCAAAAAAACTCGGCGCAGAAATCGGGAAGAAGTACACTGTGGTAGGGATTGCCCAGGATAAAAAACAGCAGGAAGAACTGGGCACCTATCCGCCGATTGGCCAGCAAGTCATAACCTACAAGACTGACCCAAGGGAGCTGACCGTTGTTGGCCTTCTTGACCAGACTGGCGCTTCCGAAGACAACTTCTTCATTACCAACGACGACGAGGCAAGAAAAATTATTGACCTGAACGGGTACACTGCCATTGCGATAGAACTTGATGATCAGGCAGGCTCAAAAGAGTTCGTGGCCGTTGCTGTTGAAGGCATCAATGATGCACAGCCAGTGACAATCAATCAGGTTGCAAACACGGTATCTGGTCTCATTGATTCGGCCAGATCGATCATGCTTTCTGTTGTCATAGTTGCAATAATTGCCTGCGCCATCGTTGTTGCCGGCACTGCGCTGATGGGCGTCATCGAAAGATCAAAAGAGATCGGCATGATGAGAACCATCGGGGCAACACCAATGCAGGTGGGAACATCGGTTGGTCTCGAGGTGGTCTTGCTAACATTGATAGGTGGCATAATAGGTATTGTGCTCACGCTTGTCTTGCAAAACCCGCTAAGTGACCTGCTCAGGATTTTGATACCAAATGCGCCAAACACAAACCTGGTATCTCTCCCTCCAGACCTGCTCCTTCTTTCGATTGGCATAGCCGTTGCTCTGGGTGTTCTTGCGTCTATTCCACCACTTATATCCGCAGTCAGGGCACCACCGCTTCGAATGGCAGGTTCATGAGATATGAACTGGCTGCAACCACCTTCGTTTTCAACGGAGAGAGGTTTGCAATACATTTTCACGAGAAGGTCAAGAAATGGCTTCCACCAGGGGGTCATGTAGAACAAAATGAACTGCCGCATGAGGCGGCGATAAGGGAAGTAATAGAGGAGCTTGGAGTCAAACCCAGGCTCCTTTTTGATTTACCGCCAGATTACGGAATAGAGACTGTTCCGCTTCCTGTCGCAATTCTTGTCGAAAATATAGACAGCGAGCATTGCCACACTGACATGATATACGCAGCAGAATCAGATACAAAAACCATTCTGGAGCCATTCTCCTGGGTCACAATTGAGGAGGCTGAATCGATGGGTGCACCAAAAGATGTTGTGGTGCTGGCGAAAAAGTGTCTGGAAATTGTCAGAAAAGCGGGTTCTCGGCAACAACCTTCCAGCCATCTTCATAAATCATTGTGACTGTGGTGTTTTTTCCGGTTGTCCAATCATCGGCAATCATTTTTATCAGGGTATCATTCCCCTGGTATGACATCTGGTCGATGTTCATGAATAGATTGAAGGTAACCCCGTAAGGATAAGTCCTTCCATTATGATTGACGCCGAATTCAATCCTTCCAGCAGTCGGCTTGAGGTCAAGCTTCTTTAAAAACTCGGCAATACCCTTGCCATTGTTGTTTTTCCATTCTCGCTCGACCTGTTCCCTGCTTGCACCAGACAAAAGGTCAGTTGGGGTAAAATCATAGGTTTTGGAAAACTGCCCGCTTTTTATGGCATCAAGGTATGCAATGTAGGCTTTCTCAGCCTCTTTGATCTCAAAAAGTTCCGGCCCAAAGAAAGGCATGAGCTTCCACTGGCCATCCATTTTTGTGGCAACCGTCAGGAAAGGGCCTTTGCCAATAACATCGGCAATCCTTTTCTCGTCCTGCGTCAGCTCGCTGCTCCATGTTGCTTCAACCGCAATAATATAGGCCAAGTCGTATGTCTTTCCATAAAGGCCCCAACCCTCCTGGACACTACACTGTGTGAACTTAAAGCTTGATTTGCCAACAAGAGACGCAAAATCAGGATTTTTTGCCCTCATCACCCTATATAGCTTCTCATCCATGCCAGGCCAGAGGTAAGGACTTTCAAACTCAAAGGTCTTTGACGAGTTGCCATTTGCGACAGCTGTGATGTATATCTGGACGGCATGGCAAGCTTCACCCTGCCCACCCTTAAAATCACCCTCAAAAACCGGTGACCGTCCGCATGAGGCAAGAAACAATGAAAAGATTAATACTGTCAGGATTTTGTTTCGCATGCCAGAATCCTCATTGAACCGCCAACGTCGACCATATAAACAAGCTCTCTGGTGATCACAGGCCCATCGGCCACAAGGGAACTCTGCTTTGGTGGAAGGGCATCCATTTTCGGGAATCTTATAGAAATATCAAGCTGGATGACGTCTTTGAATACAATCCCGTCGAATATCCAGTTTTCAAGCTTTTTCGTTGAGAGCACTTCCATCTTTTCGTAACCAAGGAGTATGCCATACGTGTCGAGCTTTTTCTCAATGTCCAGCTTGATTGAGTCACCATTTCTTGTGAGCATTTCCGGGTGCCAGAAAGCAAGTATGTTTCCAATTTCCCCGGACTTGAGAGCCTCGCGGTAATCGGTATAGGCCCTGATGGCAGATGAAGTAGGTGAAGAGCATGAGGCCAGAGCCAGGCACAACAAAATAATGCTAAATGCTTTCTTCATTCGTCACCTTTGTCAGGAATCCAACCACAAACAGCGCCAGGAAAGACAGCGGAACAGCAATACACGTCGGGTCGCACATGCTGAGCCAGTGCCCTTCAAAAAGGCTGGGCTTTCCGAAAAACATATTGCAAAGCCCTATTGAAGCGGATTCCTTGATATGGACAAAAAAGTACATGAACACTATTGTCCCGATGCCGGTCAGCATCGAGGCAATAGAAGCTGCCCTAGTACATCTTTTCCAGAATATTGCACCACAGATGGACGGCAAAAAGACAGAGGCTGCTATTCCAAAAAACATGGCTGTTGCTGTTGCAACAATTGATTTTGGCAATAGGTAGCCAACAACAATAACCACCGCAAGTGAAATGAGTGCCGCTGCTTTTACCAGCCCTATCGAAGCTTTGACCTTCAATCCCTTTATCATGAAATCATACCCAAGGGATGTTGCCATTGTGTGTATCTGGGCGGTTGAAGTGGACAGGGCAGCAGAAAACAGCGTGAACAGGATTATGTATCCAAGCCATTCTGGAAGAAACGATCTGATTGCAAAAGGAATTATGGAGTCAACATTCATCCCGACCATTTCAATTGCGGTCCTGCCGATTGCAGGATTGCTGTAAGCGGCAAGGTTTGACAGGGCACCTGTCAGGATGCCTCCGCCATTGACCACAAGCACAAAAACGGCCCCAAAACCAACTGCTATCTTGATGTCTCTGGTGTTTTTAAGGGTAAGGAAACGAACACCAAGCTGGGGTTGTGAAAGGAGGCCAACACTAATGCCAAAAAATAGCGTGGTTATCAATTGCCACCAGATTGGGGAACCAAAAGTAGGCAAAGTTCCGAAACTTCTGATGCCTTCCTTTGCAAGCGCCTCCGGCACCGGTACCTGGGAAATCGCAGAGAAAGCTCCGAATCCACCAGCCTTTGAAAGCACAATAATAAACATTGTGGCAACGCCAACAAACTTTAGGATACCCAAAACAGCATCGGCAAAAATCATACCCTTAAGGCCACCGCCAACAACATAAATCGCTATGATCACGGCATATATGATCAACGCAATGCCAAAATTAATGCCGATTATGGTTTCCATCAGCCTCGAAACACTCACCAGAACGGCACCGGCATACAATGGCATGAAAACAAAATTGACGACGCCAGCAACACCCTGGACGAATTTTGACTTGAAACGCAAACCGAGGAGCTCCGGCATGGTCTGGGCACCCATCTTAGTGCCTACAGCTCTTATTTTTGGCCCAAAAACGATGTAGGCCATTATGACACCCATACCGATGTTTATTGCAACTATCAGGACCATCGCAAGACCAACTTCGCCGGCCTTGCCACCAAAACCAACAATCGATGATGTTGAAATGAGAGCCGAGCCATAGGAGATGGCCATCAGCCACGGAGGAACACGCTTGCCGGCAAGCATGAAATCATCACTATTTTTGGTCCTGACCCATCCAAGATATGCAAGAATGCCAAGCAGTGCCAAAAAGGCAATGGCTATGCCATAGAAAATATATGGATTGAAAGTAGCAGAATTCATTCTTTGCCCCAATTTACAATGGTATAGATTACCCCAACAAGGGTCAGCGCAATGGCAAGAACCATTGCCGTTATGATCCAGAAATCCATGTATTACCTCACGGTTGCAAGAAGGATTGGCCTAATTTTTGGAAGGAATGGTGCTAGCGATGGAAGCGTCTGGGCCAGAAGCGAAATATAAACCTTTGTGGCCTCAAAATCAACCGTGTTTACTGATGATTGCGCTTCATCTAGCCAGATTTCAACAAGCCTGGAAACATCATCTCTGGATGCAACAAGGATTTTTTCCAAAACCGGCAATAGCTTCGGGTGTGCGTCCTTCAGAGGTTTTAGCTGTTCAAATGTCGAGGCAGTCATTAGTTTGGCCCAAACATCATCTGTTGCCGAATGGTTGCCCTCAAACCTCTCCTCAAGTACGCCCTTGAATTCCTGAACAGAGAGCCATTCCAGGCGGACATTTTTTGCTGTTTCAATATCGCCGGAGAGCAGGGCCTCCTGAACTGACTTGGAACATTTGTCAAAATAAGGCTGAAAATCAAGTGTTAATAAGCACCTCTTTGTACTCTCAAGCCATGGGAGCGGCGCTTCCTGGAAAACCAGTGGTGAATCAATCAGGCCAAGCTGTTTTCTGATTGCAGCCACTTCTTCCCTCAACTCTTCCGATTTTGGGTCAATTGCCAGCCTCATTTCAGAGAATATCAGGGCCTGCCTCAAATCGGCAGATTTTTTGAATATCCTTGAAAGGTTGGCCAATTCAGTATCAGTTTTCTCCCAGTCAGCGCTTGCTATGGCAATCTCAAGCATTTTCCTGTGGAATTCTGGTTCATTAGGATAAAGCTTTGCCGACTCTGAAAGGTGCTCCTGGAGCTGTTTTTCATCCTTGGTCAAAGCCGACATTTTGATTCTTAGTGTTACTGCCTCGGTTTGTATTCCAAGCTGTTCATAAATCCTGACAACATCATTATGAGCATCAAAGCTGTCCGGCTGGAGCCTGAGGTAACCATTAACGTATTGGAGGGCGCCCTCAGGTCTATAAGAAGCGCTGCTCTTTACGAGAAGTGCAAACGCCTCAATATTTGTTGGATCGCAGTCGATGACTTTTTTGAGTTGTGGTACTCCCAAAGGGAGATCACCCGACAAAATGGTGTTTTTGGCATTTAAAAAAATGATTTCCTTGTTGTCTGGCTCAAATGCAAGCGTGGTGTCAAAAACATTTGCGGCCTGTTTGAATTGTTTTGATGACATCAAAAATGTTCCCAACGCCTTGAGGTGCTGAACAAGCGAAGCTTTGTCGCTCCTGAGATAATCGACCGAGCAGAGCTTTTGCAAAAGCGCAAAACCAAATGCTGGTGGAGATTTTTCAACAAAAGCCATGGAGTGTGACAAAACTTTCTGTGCCTCGGCAAGTTTTCCAGATTTGAAGAATGTAAGGGCTTCGTTTATGGCACTTTGTACCTTTTGCGTCTCTTCCTGCCCTACTCCAAAAAGATCACCCTGGTTTTCTTCGTTCATTTCCCTCCATTCCACCTGACAGAGTTTGCCACCTGTTCAGCCTGGTATCCGGTCATTGACTCTTCAGGCACCGACACAAGGATTGATAGAAGCTGGTCACCAATCTTTACCGCATAAAGGTCTTCAATCAGATTGAGCTTGGCGTAAATGGCTCTCATTGTGAATTTCTTTGCTTCCCCGCCATCCAGTTTTACATCTTCCGAGCTTACAAATTCCCTCCCTGTGAGCTTTGCCTGTCCTTCTATGTAGCCTATAAGATCTTTCGGGAATGGAAGAAGTCTGATCGTCACTTTTACATTATGCTCTTCGGTGGAATAAAGGTTCACATCGGATTTATTGACAGGCTCAGCCTTCCAGCCGGCAGCAATCCCGACACTTCCCCAAGTTGTTTTGTGTGCGCCAACAAAGACCACTTCACGCCTGCCACAACCAGCAAGAACAATGAGGGCAAGCAAAACAAGAATGGTCTTCCTCACCTGACAACCTCCACCTCAAAAATGATGCCTGCCATAATCTCGGCTTTTGTGAGTGTAAATTTGGCGCTCCATACCCCTTGACCAACCATTATGTTAAGGGTATCGAACTTTCCAATCTTCTCTTCAATCTGCTTGATGTCTATTTCAGCTTCGCCCATACCAAGCTCGATATTTTCCTTTGGAGTTACGATTTCGATGGATCTTGCACCACCAATACTCCTGATAGTTGTCTTTCCATCTTTTGAGTATGTATACGAAGACACCTTTTGCGGCTTGTCGGCAAAAGTGTATTCTGAGAGGTATATTCTTCCCCCTTCGATTGGGATGGCCAGCCTGTACTTGCCGTTTGGTGGTTTGGGCAAGACTGCATCTGATGGGCCCTGATATTTCTGGACAGCACCACTCTCACTTATCAGCTCAAAAATTGCTTTTTCAGGGTTTTCTATTTTAACAATCTGGTCTTTTGGCAAAACGACCTGTTTTTTTATCTTTCCAACAGTTATTTCATACTGTCCGTCGACGATATTGACGATCAACGGAGTTTTGCCGGCGGGACTGCCATCAAGGTATGCAATCTGGCCTGGCGGGTCCGAAATTATGCCGAGAGGATTAAGTTTTCTCAGCGTGAACGCCACCTTGTCTCCATTTACACTAATGTCAACGCTCTGCTTCAGGTCCTCATATCCTTCAATTGTAAGCTCGGCGCTATATGTCTTTGCAAAAAGCCCCTCAACAATGCAGGGTGTTATACCAACCTTTTTCCCGTCCAGACGGAGTTCTGCACCTGGAGGATTTGATGTGAATTCAACATTTATGCCCTGTCTGAAAGAAAGGAGGAATGATGCCTTGCTTTGGGACGTCTCGATGACTTTCGATATCGAAGGATAGCCCTCCTTCTGGAGTATCAGCAAATACTTGCCGGCAGTCAGACCTTTAATTTTCATTGGCGTAGTTTCTTGCAAGAGTTTGCCATCCAGAATGACGTATGCTCCAGGCGGGTCAGAAAGTATCTCGTACGAATAGACTTTTTCAAGTTTAAACTGCTGTATGGTTTTGGTGAACCTGGAAACATTGAAACTGGCATTGAGCGTTTTGTAACCATCTTTACTTATTTCAAGCTGATATTTGCGTGGTGTCACAAAAGCCAAATATAGTGGCGATCTTCCTGCCGGGTCCCCATCAATTTTCACCTGGGCGCCCTTAGGTTCCACTTCTATTCCCATGTATCCCAAGGGAGCAAAAAATATTATTGAAATAGCTATTAAAACAACTTCTATCGCCACAGCAATGACAATCTTATAGTTCATTATTGCACCTCTTGAAATCGTCCCTTACGATTGCCATCCAGACAACATCCATGTACTTGCCATTAACGAAAGCATGTCTTCTCATTTTTGCTTCAACAACAAAACCGATTTTTTCAAGATCACCCATAATTTTGGAGCCTTCAGCGAGTTTGACCCCGACTTTTTCAAGGTTCAGCACTCCAAAACAGTGCTTCAACAATGACAAAAAGACCTCGCCAGGTGCAACATTGCTGGCTACAGCAATCTGGCAGTTGCCGTTTTTTTGGTCATAATCAAATATTGAAGACAAAGCCGCTATTTTGCCATCGGCAAATTTCAATGCAAACGTAAGCGAAGGATTTATGATGTTTGGATCAAACATCTGGTTTGCTTGCGTCGGATGTTCAAAAGTTCTCCACTCAAAAGAACCAACTGAGTTTGAATCAAAACTTGATCTGTCGGTAGGCAAAAACTCCATTCTTTGTCCTTGTTCCATCGTGTGAATAATACAACCTGAGGCAAAATATGGCAAGTAACGTTGACCATTTGGCCCCATAAAATATAATCTCCCTCAAATGGATGAAAAAACAAAAAGCAAGGTTGTAGAAATTTCAATAATCTCGGTAGCCGCAATAATGTTCATTTTGCCACTTTCTTTCTGGTTTATCGCCCATGATTTTTTTGGTAAGGTGGCACTCGTCGGAAAATCCAATTTCTCGCCAATCATGGACAGGTTTTTCTTGCTTTCCGTGATGTTTTTTGTGATGTATGGTGTTTCGTGGATGAACACCGAGATAAAATACAGGGCCGCAAAAGTTTTTGGTGTAATTGCACTTCTGGCCTTGCTTTCAGTTCCGGCAATCCAGTTTGACAACGTTTTAATTCCACAAAGTTTGGACCAGCAAATCAGGGACGTCACCAATGTGTGGTTTTTGAATTTTCCCTCTTACGCGGTAATGGCCATCACAACGGGCATGCCGCTTGGCTGGCAGGTATATCTCACGATGGGATTTTTCGCGATAATATCTGGTGCACTTCTCTGGGACATAAAAACAGAGCTGGCCAAAAATTGGGTGCAGGCAATAAACATGTGGTGGGTCTTTGAACTGGTTTACTTCATTATTATCTGGATTGTATTTAGAGTGATGAAAGTACCTATGTTCCCACCAACTATTGTCTAATCGCAGGACATTATTATCGAGGAGAATTTCTCTACCAGGAGCGATGCCCCTCCAACAAGGAAGCCGCCCACTCCGTTAACAGCAATTTCCTTGCAGTTTTCTGGTGTTACCGATCCCCCATAGAGAACCCTAAAGTTTGTTTTCGGGTGCATCCTTTTGCAATGCTCGATGATGAAATTGTGCGCTTCTTCTATCTGGGGAGGTTTGGCAACCATGCCAGTACCAATCGCCCATACAGGCTCATAGGCCAGAATAAATTCTTCCTCACCAAGGTCCAGGCCCTCAAGCGCCCTTGAGAGTTGGGCAGACAAAATGGAAATGGCCTTACCAGAGTTTCTCTGCTCGAGTGTTTCGCCAACACAAACGATTGGCCTGATTCCATGCCTCAGGAGAGCAACTGTTTTCCTTCTGACCAGTTCATCCGTCTCGCCAAAGATATGTCTCCGCTCGGAATGACCAACAAGACACCACTTACAGCCGAGGTCTTTTAGCATCAATGGTGAAACTTCGCCAGTGAACGCTCCCTGGTCTTCAAAGTAGCAATTTTGGGCCCCAAAACCAATCGGTGAGCCTTCCAGAAGTTCACCAACAACATGTAGGGCGACAAAATTTGGAGTAATGCCAACAGAACATATTTTATTAAAACGTTCGCGAAGCAGTTCTTTTATAAAAACCCTGGCTTCCGCCACGGTTTTGTTCATTTTCCAATTACCAATCACAAGCATGATTTCACCGCCATCAATTTGTCGTATAAATCTCGGGACCTTTTGATTTCTCGCGTTTGTCCATCACTTTCACTTTCAGGATGCGCATCTTTCTTATCTGGTCAATGATGAATGTGAAATCCTCAGTTTCAACCTTCTCACCGACTTTACCCAAGTGACCAAGCCTGTCCATCATGAAACCAGCAAGTGTGTCGTAATTTTCATTGCTCAGATCAGTATTTAGTACCTCGTTTACCTGCTCCATGTTGAGGTTGGCCTGAATAATGTATGTATTTTCATTAATCTTTTTGACAGGTTCTTCATCCGTGTCATACTCGTCCTGGATTTCACCAACAAGCTCTTCCAGCAGGTCTTCAAGCGTTATAAGTCCAGAGATTCCTCCAAATTCATCAACGACCATCCCGAGGTGTACCCTTTTGGCCCTCATCTCCCTGAATACGTCAGATATGTGTTTGCTGTCAGGAATAAAATAAGGTTCTCTCAGTACCTTATCAAGTTTAAATTCGCCCTTTCCACCACTAGCAACAATAGTTATAAGGTCTTTTACGTGCAAAATGCCTATTACATTGTCAGGATTGTCTCTGTAAATCGGTAGTCTTGAATGTCCATATTCTTTTACAATTGAAAGCAGTTCCTGGACGGTGGATGTTACAGGGGCCGAAACTATATCAACCCTTGGCACCATCACATCATATACTGTCGTGTCGCCAAATTCAAACACTTTCTCTATCATCACCCTCTCTTCGGTGGGGATGAGACCTTCCTGGTGTGATATATTTATCATCGCTTCCAGTTCATCTTCTGTGACAACGGCTGATTGAGACGAATCGGGCTGGAGATGCATAATCCAGAGAAAGAATTCTGTTATTTTTTGTAATATCCAAATGATCGGGGTTAGCCCAATTATCAAAAATCGCATGGGGAAAAGAGCAAATTTTGCAATAGAAATGGGTTTTCTAGACCCCGCTGTTTTTGGAATCATTTCTCCAAAAATAACTATTATGGCCGTCATGATGGGTGTTACCCATACTACCGCAGACTGGCTCAGTTTTTGCGCGATAACAGTGGCAAGGACTGTGGCAGCATTGTTCGCAAGATTGTTCAACAACAAGATAGCTGTCAGTGTCTTTTCCCTATCAAGCCTGAGTTTCAGCACGCCACTGGCCCAGGAAATGCCCTCACTGGCCATTTCCTTGAGCTTGATTTTGTCCGAGGTGAGAAAAGCAACTTCTGCGGCCGAGAAAAAAGCGGAAGCCAGAAGCAGAAGGAACGTGTACAAGTAATTCAAACCATTATCCATTTATTTTATTACCATCCATGAGATAGGAGTTAAAACCATAACAATCAGCAAAAACCACGGCGAAGAAGCGGCCGCTTTGGGCAAGAAAAACATGAGGCCAATAGCAAGGGAAAACAACGAAACCATCAAAACAGAGGCCGCTGCAACATCAAGAGATGGCCGCGGATTTTTTAGTTCATTAGCGATCTTCTCAAAAGCAGTGTTGAGCAACTCCAAGCCAATAACAAGCGAACAGCACAGGAGAACTATGGCCATCTCAACACTGTCAAGTTTGTAATATACTGCACAGGCAATCGCTCCTATGGTTGAAACAATGTGTCTCTTTAACATCGGGTCTTCAAACCCGATTCCAAGACCGATAAAGGCCCTATAGAATGATCTTTTAAATCTTGGGGACATATTTTCTGACGAGCTCCTCCCCTCTTTCGATCATCTGGAGCCTTTCTTCGTCAGTTTTGTGATCCAAACCTGACAGGTGGAGCAAACCGTGGGCAACGAGGAAGAGGACATACTCAAGGATTGATTTATCGCCCTTGTCTCTTTGCGCATAGGGAAGCGAAACTATTATATCACCAACAAAACTTAGCCCATCTTCAATTATGAGGTCGTCCTCAAATGAGAGAACATCAGTCGGTTCATCTTTGTCTCTGTACCCCCTGTTTAGCGACTGGATTTCATCATCATCCACGATCGCAACAGAAACTGTAACAGGGCAACGCTCCCCAAAAACCTCAGGGCAACAGGAAATGACAAATTTTTCTATGTGACTACTGAAAGGGTCAGACAAAGGGCCGGCAACATCACACTTGTTATCCATGTTGAACCTCCGCTGGATAAGGTATTCTCTTGTGATATTGTGCCGAAAGCTGTTTCTTAAAAGATTCCTTAACTGCGGTCAATTGTGAGAGGCTTATCGGGCTGTCCTGAAGCTGTCCATCCCTGAGCTTCTCATCAACAAGTCTTTCAATAAGGTCATCAAGATCGCAAAAGCTGTTTTGCATCTGGCATGCCCTTGAGGCAGATTCGATTGTGTCAGCAAGCATGACCACAGCCTGTTCGATGGTTCGTGGGTGCGAACCTTGATACCTGAAATCGTCTTCCTCTGTCTCCGGGTCTTTTTCTCTAGCTTTCAAAAGAAAGAAGCCAACAAGTGATGTGCCATGGTGTGTATCAACAAAGCCCATTATTTCTTGCGGAAGTTTGTAGAATCTTGCAAGTTCAAGGCCTTCAGAAACATGTTTCGTGATGATAGTCTTTGAAAGGCCTGGCGAAAGGCTGTCGTGTGGATTGGGGCCTTGCTGGTTCTCGATAAAGTAGTGCGGATACTTCAACTTACCTATGTCATGATAGTAACCGCCAACTCTGGCCAAAAGACCATTCGCCCCTATTTCGTCACAGGCAATTGAGGCCATGTTGCCGACAAGGATCGAATGCTGGTAAGTACCTGGGGCCTCTATCATCAACTTTCTGAGCAGGGGATGATTGAGGTCAGAGAGTTCGAGGAGTCTGAAAACGGTCGTGTGTGTGGTAAGCAATTCCAGGAAAGGAGTCAATGCCAGCGCAAGCGCCACCTGAACAGTTGTTGAGCCAAGCGCTATCGCAACCATTATGAGCATACCCATCTTGTCCAATGTTGAGAAGAGCACAAAAAGGGAGGAGGCAAGTACAGTTCCTATCAAGGAGTATACTATTACAACAACAAAGTGGGTAAAACGTTTTACCTTTGGGAGATGGAGGCAAGTCATGTATCCGATAAGGGCAAAACCAAAGGAAAGTGCCATTGTTCCAGAAACGGGGGCAGAGGCTATGCTCTTGAAAATGACCCCAAGAGGGGAAAGCAGCAGCATGACTGGAATTGAAACCTGAGCACCAAGAAAGATTGTCATTATGATGGCCACAAAAGGTGTTAACGCCAAAAATGGTGATATTGGAACAAGGAACCTTGCGCCAGCAATCGAGATAATAACGAGAATCACAAAAAGGGTTATTTTTGTTGTGTCTTCAAGAATAATTTTGTTTGAAATTGCAATCACCATGTAGAGAAAAATGACCAAAATAAGCGGATAAAGCGCAATGGCGAGCCATGTTCTCCAATCACCGATATTTCTGGCAATTCCAAGATATTCGATTATTGCCATTGCATCGGGAGTGATCGGTTCACCAGCCATTACGATTATTTCTCCTTCGCTGACTGTTCTTACAATAGGGCTGATCCTGTTTTTTGCATAGTCGCGGTTTTTGCGGGTTTGCTCCTCATTGACAAACATGTTTTGGGCAACCGTAAATTTTGTTATTTCAAGCAGGAGGTTTCTCGTCCACTGGCTTGAGGGTCTGAGCTTGACATAGGTTTCAATGTCATTGGTGATGTTTTTTATGCCCTCTTCGTTGATGCCCTTTATGAGAAGACTCCTCGTTACATCAATGACGCCACTTCTCAGGTCTTCTATTTGAGCGGTATTTGCACCCGCAAGCTTTGTTATGGTTTCTGGTTTGAGGTCAAAACCAAGATTTGATCTAGCAATCTGGAAACGAAGTTGCTCAGCCTTTTGTGCATCTGTAAGCAAGGTCTTGTCCCTTATCGTCTCAATGACAAGATCAAAGAGCGCATCAATGCGTTTTATTGAGTTCTCGAGGACCTTTTCGTCAAAATCATAGGACGTCAGGACGCTCGCAGCCGCCCTTTCCCTTGCCGCATCAGTTGCGGCTTTGTCAACAATCTGGTCGTCCCTCGGGGATATAATGTCCTTTGGTGCAATATTGCCTGAATGAAGCGTGAAAGAAAGGCCTGGAAAATAGAAGGTGGCAAGCAATATGGCAAAGGACAGATAAACAAAAACGCCTGCAACCCAGGCCTTCACACCTATGGCGCCAGCTTTTTTTGTTTTTTGGCTCATCTTTTTTGTAAAAGGGCCCCAAATGATACGTTCTTGGGGCCCCTGTTTACACTAAAACCTCTTTCCCTTCTTGGCTTTTGCTCTCTTTTTTTTGCGTTTGATCGAAGGGGGCATGAAATACTCTCTCTTGCGAATCTCGGCAAAAATACCATCTTTCAGGCAAACCTGCTGGAATCTGTGGAGCATTGAATCAAAAGTTTCATTGTCTTTACGTTTCAATTCTTGCATCTATTTAATCACCCCCTTCCTGTCGGCTCACTCTGGCATACCAATTCTGGGGCCACCAAGGATATGGAGATGGATGTGGGCAACACTCTGCCCGGCACCTTTTCCCGTATTTACAACGGTCCTATAGGCGCCATCCACGCCAAGCATCTTCGCTATCGTCGGAACGACCAGAAAAAGCTTTCCTGCAAGCTCGGGATCATCAAGCTCGTTCAAGCTTGAAAAATGTCTTTTCGGTACAACCAGTACATGGACGCTGGCTGCTGGATGAATATCATGGAAACAAATAACGTCATCATCCTCATAGACTTTCTTTGATGGAATCTCGCCAGCAATGATCTTACAGAAGATGCAGTCACTCATTCTTATCTTCCTCTTTTTGTTCTGGCTCTTGGGCATCAAGCTGGCTGTCTGGTGAGCTCTCGGCATCTACTGTTTGGGAACTTTTTGGATTGTCTTCACGTACATAAACAAGGGAGATTGCTGGCCAGAAAGCAAGGCAGATGACCAAGGTGAGTGACCATGTAAAACGCTTCATTAAAAACCATTCGGCAGCAACAGCAATGGCAGATACGACAATCCAGCCAACCAGAGAGGCTAGAATATTTGATTTGGAAACTTTTTTGATGAATGACCACACAGCATAAGCTATTGGCCACAACAAACATGCTGGAGCAAGAAGCAATGACCAGGTGAGTGTTTGTGTTTGGAGGAAGTTGCCAAGTGTAAGGCAAAAAGCGAGCATCAGAGACCCAGCAAGATGCTGCCAGAAGGATTCGGTTAGGAAAGTAAAAATGGCAGATTCAACCGGCCATGCCGCAAAGAAAACCATGCTTCCCCAAAACCAAGTCAATTTCCCATCAGCTTCATTTCTATTTAGAAAAAATGAAACCGCGACAAGAGCAGCAAAACCAATCAGGGCAGTAATAAAGGACCCATATTTGTTAATAAAATCCGATGTTCTCTTATTATTTTCCGTCAAATCTTCTCTCCAACAAGACCCTCTTTTTCTTTGCCAGTGATTCTCACTGGCACAAAGTCACCCAACCCGACTTTTCCTGTGACCCTCACACGCAAATAAGAGCCGGAAAAACCTTCGCTGTCTGACTCAACGAGGACTTTAGTGCAACGATTTATCATAGCAGAAATTGCCTGTCTTGCAAGTGAAGACGCCTTTGCTCTGGCATCTTTTGCCCTTGCCTTGATGATTTCGTCTGGAACTGCTTCCATATCATACGCCTTCGTTCCCGGGCGCTTTGAGAATGGGAACACGTGGCATCTGGAAAAAGCTGCCATTTCCATCACTTTAATGGTTTCTTCAAAATCATTTTCATTCTCCCCAGGGAAGCCGACCAGAATGTCGGTCGTTATACCAATCTCGTCTCTACCTTCCCTTGCCGCATCAACCAGCTGCAAAAAGTGCTTCTGATTGTACCCCCTGTTCATAAGGCCAAGCACCCTGTCGGAGCCAGACTGCAAAGGCAAGTGCAAGTGTGGCGCAACCTTTTCGATTGAAAGCAATTCCCTCACCAGCGATGGAGAAAGGTGCCTAGGATTTATTGAGGAAAGTCTTATGCGCTCGATTCCCCGGACGCCAGATATTGATTTTATAAGGTCTGGCAGATCTTTTCTGTGCCCAAGTTCAGTACCGCACAAAACAATCTCCCTAAATCCGGAGGATGCCAATTTTTTAGTTTCCTCAACAATATCCTTTGCCGGTCTGTTCCTTGGTTCCCCTCTCATATACGGAACAATGCAGTACGAGCAAAAATTGTCACACCCAAGCTGGACCAGAACCATCGCCCTAGTGTGACCAAGAAATGAGTCTATTTCAGATTTCATGTTCCCTTGCAAACCAAGTTTTTCTGACAATTCCTCAAGAGCATCAGGATTGATATATTCAAAGCCGTCTTTTGCATTGTTTTTACCAAGACACCCTGTCAGAAAGACCCTTGCAATGGAAGAAAATTTCCTGGCAGTCCTCATGGCCTCTCTGGAAGCTGTTTCAGTTACCATACACCCATTCACAAAAACAAGGTCATACGGCGGGGAAGTGGCCTCAATGAGCCCAAGCAAAATGAGGTTTTCCCTCAATAATTCCCCCTGATACTGGTTGACCTTGCAACCAAAATTGATTACGGAAAAATTCAAATCAAGCCTCAACCTGTGATAGCAACTGGGAGATCGCAACAACAGGGGCAAGCTCTGCCCTTAAAATCCTTGGGCCAAGTGTCACCGGTATAAAACCATTTGATCTGGCAAGCTCTATTTCAGAATGTTCAAGGCCACCTTCAGGACCAATTGCTATTGTGACCTCAGATGGTTGGCCTTTGATAGATTTTGCTATGTGAGTGCTTTGCTCAAGTTCCCAAGGGATAAGTTTGGTACCTTCGGAAAGTGCTATTGCTTTCTCAAAATCCATCGGTCCGATGATCTCTGGCACTATCTCCCTGGCGGAAAGCTCTGCAGCACATTTTGCGGTTATGCCGAGGCTGTGTATCTTTTTGTCCCATCTGTCCTGCGGGTACCTTCCCTGGGTTCTTTTGCAATATACAAGAACAAACTTTGAAACACCAAGCTGTGTGCATGATTCGACAATGTCTCCGAGCTTGTCCATTCTCGGTATTCCCTGAATCAGTGTTATTTTGCAGGGCGGTTCTACGCTCTCCTCTATCTTTTCACCAATAATCAGCTCTGCCTGTTTGGCTTTAAGGTCAATCTTGCCTATCTTGGCCAAGTGGCGTTGTCCAAAACCCTGAATAATCTCTATCTCCTTGCCCTCTTCTAGCCTGAGGACAACGATTGCATGCTGGAAATCCCCCTCTTTCAGGACAGGCTTGCCGCCCTGTACATAGAACCTGTGCATTATTCTTTCTTGAGCTCCTTTTCGAGTTTACTTGCGATTGTTGTGAGTGCTCCAAACATGAGTACGTAATTCATCCTGAGAGGTCCTATAAGCGAAAGGACGCCTATTGCATCATCCACTTGATATGGGGCACCAATATACGCCACGTCCTCCATTTCAGGACGTCCTGCTTCAGAACCAAGAACAATGTCCAATTTTCCCTTTGTAACGGTGTCAAGAAGAAGATCTCTCAATCCATCCTGTGCAGAAAGAGCAGCAATAAGGTGCCTTGCCTTATTGAGATCGGCAAGCTCAGGATTCAGAAGCAATCTATGGGTGCCTTCCATATATATCTGGACAGCCTCTTTTGAGGCTATCTCTCTTATCAATTGTAGAACATTGAGAATCAGGTCCTTTTCTTCTGCAAGGTCTTGGTTGTCACGAACGATATCCTGCAAAACCTGGATTGGTGCCCAATTCTGTCTGGGTTCTATTTTTGAATATATGGCCCTTGAAATCCTGTCCAGGAGGTCCTGATCAGGCACAATTGGCATTGAAAGAATAAATTCCCTTATATCTTCAGCATTGACAACAATAACCAAGAGGACCCTGTTTGGCGAAATACCCAAAAGATGGAAGGATTTTATCTTGAGCTTTCTGGCAAGTGGAAACATGACAAGCGATGCAGTTTTTGTGTGTTCAGAAAGCGTCACAGAAACAGCCCTGAGTACAGCTTCAAGCCTGCGGTGTTCCGGCAACTCAACATTCAAACTGGCTGGTTTCAATTTGCCAGAGTCAAGAAGCCTGTCTACATAAAGCCTGTATGCTCTATAACTCGGTATCCTGCCAGATGAAACGTGCTGTCTCAAAAGCAGACCCTGTTCCTCAAGTGCCGCCAGTTCATTGCGAACCGTAGCAGGTGAGACCTTGAATGGCATCTTGGAGGTGATCTCTTCTGATGATATGGGCTCGCCTTTTTCAATATAAAGACTGACTAAAATGGTCAATATCAGCTCTGACCTTGACCTGTTTTCTCTCATTTCTTCTATGATATTAGCAAAGATTCCTGCAAATCTGTGTTAAGAATGTGAAATGATTACTTGTTAACTTTTTAAGATTGACAAAAATAAGAGAGTTGCTATTATTAATAATAGTTTGCGTTATGAATAAGGATAACACAAAAAAGATTGCTAGACGAACAACTGTACAGCGGATGGCAGTCCTTGAGGAGCTGAAAAAGATGCTCACCCATCCGACAGCTGATGAATTGTACACAAAGGTGAAACACAAACTCTCCGGGATAAGCCTGAGTACAGTATATAGGAACCTTGAAATACTTTGTGAGGAAGGGCTCATAAAAAGGCTGCAATTCTCATCAGGTCAAACGCGTTATGACGCAACCATGTCAACTCACCATCATATAAGGTGCGTGAAATGTGGAAGGGTAGGCGACATCGATTTTGAACAAACCCAGCGTATCATCGAGCTTGCAAACAAGAAAAGTGGCTACGCGGTACTTGATTGCAAGCTCGAGTTTATCGGAATCTGCCCAAAATGCCAAAAAAATGAGAAACCCGATGAAAAAGAGATTGATACTGAAAAAATTAAAATTTGAAAAACCCAAAAACATTGTCTAAAATATAAAACAAGGAGGAAATTATGAGCAATTTGAAGGGGTCGATGACTGAAAAGAATCTGTTAAAAGCTTTTGCTGGTGAGGCACAGGCAAGAAACCGCTACACCTATTTTGCCTCAAAGGCAAGAGATGAAGGGTTCATGCAAATCTCTGACATCTTTGAAGAAACAGCAAATCAGGAGAAAGAGCATGCAAAAAGAATTTTTAAGTTCCTCGAGGGCGGCGATCTTGAGGTAACAGCCACTTTTCCTTCAGGAATCATAAGTACAACGCTTGAGAACCTACTTGCAGCGGCGAGCGGCGAGAACCATGAACATTCAGTAATGTATCCAGAGTTTGCCAAAGTGGCCGAAAAAGAAGGATTTGTTCAGATCGCTGCAGTTTTTACGGCGATTGCCAACGCCGAAAAACAACACGAGAAAAGATACCGCGCATTGGCGGCAAACATTGAAAAGGGAAAGGTTTTTAGTAAAGAGCATAAGGCGGTCTGGAGATGCAGGAACTGCGGCTACCTCCACGAAGGGACAGAAGCACCAGAAATTTGCCCAGCCTGTAACCATCCAATGGCTTACTACGAAATTCTGGCAGAAAACTGGTAATAAACAAATCTAGAAAAGGAAAGAGGAGGGTTAATGGCAAACAAGCTTGAGATTTACAAGTGCGAAATTTGTGGAAACATCGTTGAGGTCATTCATGGCGGCGTTGGAACACTCGTCTGCTGCAACAAACCGATGGTCCTCCAGCAGGAAAACACGGTTGATGCTTCAAAAGAAAAGCATGTTCCAGTCATTGAGCATACACCTGACGGGGTAAAGGTAAAAGTTGGGGCCGTTGCCCATCCGATGGAAGAAAAACACTATATTGAATGGATACAGATAATATTTGGTGACAAGGCATGCAGGCAATTCCTGAAACCGGGTGACCCGCCAGAGGCGACATTCAATGTCCATCCGGACAAGGTGGTGGCAAGGGAATATTGCAACATTCACGGCCTCTGGAAAGGAGAGATGTAAGTGGTACCAAACAAAATGCACGAGCTGATGAACGATCAGATCAAACATGAGCTTGAATCCTATTACCTCTACCTGAACATGGCGGCATATTTCCATGACCAGAACCTCGACGGGATGGCAAGCTGGATGAGGGCACAGGCGCACGAAGAAATGATCCATGCAATGAAATTTTTCAACCACCTTGTGGAACGTGGCGCAAAAGTTATTCTCTATCCTCTCTCGGTCCTGAAGGCCACATGGGAAAACCCGCTTCAGGTATGGAAAGAAGCCTATGATCATGAACTCTTCATTTCTTCCAAAATTAACAGCCTCGTGAAAGTGGCCAAAGAAATTGAAGATTTCACATCGATGCCACTGCTCCACTGGTTCCTTGAGGAACAGATAGAGGAAGAAAAGCAGACCCAGGAAGTAGTTGCCCTGCTTGAGAGGGCAGGTTCTTCCGGCATGTCACTGATTTATGCAGACCAGGGACTCGGCCATCGAAAGCCGGGTGAGGGCTCAGCACTGGCATAGGAACCATGCTTAACCAAAAAGGCGGGGGTATTACCCCGCCTTTTTTTGTGCTGCATATTTTTTGAAAATCTTTTGCAGTTTACCCAAAAAATGTAAAATGGACACATGGAGAACTCTAAGATTCAAAACTTCAAGAACGAACGCGACAGACTGAACAAAACCCTTTCAGAGTATGCCGGCAAAACCATGAAAGATTTTATGGGGCTCGATTACAGGTGCTACCAGGCTGGCGCTCTCACGGAAAAAACCAAGGAGCTGATGGGACTTGTCGCCTCACTGGTGCTCCGCTGTGATGACTGTATCAATTACCACCTCATGCAATGCCTGGAAAAAAATGTCAGCGACGAGGAACTGGTTGACACGCTCACAATCGGTCTCATAGTTGGAGGATCAATAACAATTCCCCACATTAGAAGGGCGTTCGATGTCTGGGATGAGTCAAAAACAGCATCTTTTGAGGCCAATCGCAAGGAGAGTTTTTCAAAGGTAATTGGCGCGATAAAAGGCATGCTCGCAAAAACACAAAATCCAAGAGAAACGCTCGAGGCAGTTTGCCTGTTGCTCAAAAATAATGTTCCACATTACGACTGGGTCGGTTACTACATCACAGACCCAAACAAACCAGACGAGCTTGTCCTTGGGCCGTATGTCGGGGAACCAACCGAGCACACAAGAATATCTTTCGGGCAGGGCATTTGTGGGCAAGCCGCGGACAAGAAAGCCAATTTCATCATTCAGGATGTTTCAAAAGAAACAAACTACCTCTCGTGCTCGTTCAGGGTCAAATCGGAAATTGTTGTCCCGATCATCGATGGAGACAAAGTGATTGGCGAGCTGGACATAGATTCACACAAGGTCTCCCCCTTTACAGAAGAAGACGAGGCGTTCCTTGAAGAGATGGTTGGACTCACGAAAATATATGTAAAACAAATTTTGTAAAATGATAAAATGTAATTCAATACAATGCTTTATTTTTATATCATCTTGTGTAAATTTCTAACGGAGGAACAATGCCAGGTATATACAAAGCAGTAAAAGTGACCGATAAAGTGTGGTGGGTTGGCGTCATCGACCGTTCGCTAAAGGAATTCCATGGATACAGGACGCCAAGGGGAACCACCTATAACGCGTACCTTGTAGTGGCCGACAAGATAACACTTATCGACACTGTCAAAAAACCGCATTTTCCAGAGATGATGGAAAGGATTTCCTCGGTGGTCGATCCTTCAAAAATTGACTATATCATCTCGAACCATGCCGAAATGGACCATTCAGGTTGCCTGACTGAGGCCATGGAAGCAATAAAACCTGAAAAAGTCTTTGCTTCCACTGTAGGAGCTTCTGTGCTCAGGGATGAGCTGCATGGCATAGGCGAGATAACGCCTGTAAAAGACGGTGAAACCCTCAATCTTGGTAGTATGAATGCGACATTCATCGAGTCAAGGATGCTCCACTGGCCAGACAGCATGATGACCTACCTTGACAGCGAAAAACTGCTTTTCTCACAGGACGCGTTTGGAATGCACCTTGGCACCTACAAAAAATTTGACGACGAAATCCCCTGGGACATGCTTGAGTGGGAAGCAAAAACATACTACGCAAACATCATCCTCCCCTACTCCGATTTTGTCCTCAAGTTCTTCGACAAACTCGGCGGATTAAACCTGGACATCAAAACCATCGCACCAGACCATGGCCCGATCTGGAGGTCCAGGATTCCACAAATCCTCGAATTGTACAAAAAAATGGCTGCACAGAAATTCTGCGAGAGAGCAATCGTTGTCTACGACACGATGTGGCACTCAACTGAAATGATGGCAAAAGCAATTTGTGAAGGCCTGGATTCGCAGGGTATCGAAGCCATGCTTTACCCACTCGAATCATCACACAGGACATTCATAGCTACGGAATTGATTGAGGCAGGCGCTCTGATAGTTGGTTCATCAACGCTCAATCGCAACATGTTGCCAAGGGTTGCAGATATTCTTACATACCTGAAGGGCCTTTCACCAAGGAACCTCATAGGTGCCTCATTCGGGTCATACGGCTGGAGTGGCGAGGCGGCAGACCAGATTGCAAAGATACTGGGCGAGATGAAGGTAAATCTCGTTGCCGACCCATTAAAGGTAAAACACGTTCCAAAAGACGATGATCTGAAAAAATGCTATGAGCTAGGTGCTCTGCTTGGAGAAAAACTTAGGGAAGGTTGCAAGCTACCGCAACAGTAAGGAGAAAAATGCCACTGGACAAAAAAGCCCTCTGGACAATATCTTACGGCATGTACGTTGTCACATCGCGGTGTGATGGCAACAGAGCAAACGGCCAAATAGCAAACACAGTCTTCCAGGTCACATCGGAGCCGCCAAAAATCGCCATTTCAATCAACAAGGAAAACCTCACCCATGAAATAATTGAAAAGGGAAAGGTTTTTGCTGTATCGGTCCTGGAAGAAAACACGCCAATGGAATTTATTGGCCTGTTCGGATTCAGGGGCGGCAGGGACACTGACAAACTCTCGAAGTCAGTCTACAAGGAAGGCCTGGGTTGCCCACTGGTAATAGAAAATAGCCTTGCCACAATGGAGGCAAAGGTGGTTGGCCAGCTCGATGCCGGCACCCACACAATATTTTTGGGGGAGATAATTTCGGCCGAAATCCTCAGAGAGGGAAAACCTCTCACTTACGAGATTTACCATCAAAAAAAGGGCAAAGCTCCGAAATCAGCCCCGACTTTCCAGGAAACTGCAAAAGAAGAAAGCAAACCACAGGAGGAAAAGACCATGAAAAAGTACACATGCAACGTTTGCGGCTACGTTTATGACCCGGCAAAAGGCGACCCGGACAACGGAATCCCGGCAGGAACGCCATTTGAAAAGCTCCCTGACAATTGGGTCTGCCCAATCTGTGGCGCTGCCAAGTCAGAATTCTCGCCGGAGTGAACAGTGATCTGCTCCATGAAAGGTTGGAGCAGCTTTATCAACAATACGCTAAAAAAGAGTTTGTGCATCCTGACCCGCTGGAATTCCTGTATCTTTACCAGGACACTGGCGACAGGGAAATAGTTGGGCTCATTGCCTCATCGCTGGCTTATGGCAGGGTCGCACAGATCCTCAAGTCTGTCCGGAAGGTCCTGGATGTTCTTGGCAATTCACCAAGGCTGTTTCTTCTTGAAACTTCTCCCAGTCTCCTTGAAAAGTTCTTTGCAGGATTCAAGCACAGATTTACGACTGGTGAGGAGATTGTCGCCATGCTTTTGGGAACAAGACATGCCTTGAAGGAGTTTGGCAGCCTTAACGAGTGTTTTGTCCACGGCCTGAAAAAATCGCGCGATGAGATGGTTGAAGCGCAATGCTTTTTCACGTCCAGCATAACAGGCGGAGGGTGCAAAAACAGCCTTGTTCCAGCACCTGAAAAAGATTCCGCCTGCAAAAGGCTGAACCTGTATTTCAGGTGGATGGTAAGGGACAGCGATGTCGATCCTGGGGGCTGGAATGGTGTTCCAAAAAAGGGGCTAATCGTCCCTCTGGACACGCATATGTTCAACATTTGCAGAAAGCTTGGCCTCACGGACAGAAATCAGGCAAATCTGAAAACGGCCCTTCAGATAACGGAAAATTTTAGGAAATTCGACCCTGATGATCCCACAAGGTATGATTTTCCGCTCACAAGGCTTGGAATAAGAACAGACACTGATCTGGACGGATTCCTTACTTCATGCGGAGTTGAATGTACTACCAAAAAACAAACAAAATGAATCCTTCAAAATAATCTTTTAACCCCTCCAACCAGGTCAAATTCCAAGATGTCCACTAATGTTGTATTGGAGCGAATTTCAGGAGCTAAATAAAATAGTGTTGACAAACCATGGGCATACTGTTTAACTACATAAAAAGCAAAAAAAGAAGGAGGTCCTCATGGAAGCTATAGAATCTGATAGCCCTAGCCCTTACCCTAGTTGTACAAACAGCGCCATGAGGCCGGCCTAACCCCTTCTTAAGCTTGCCTCATGCCATCAAATCACTTTTAGAGGCAAGCGCATGAAAAACGAAATCAGGGAACAACTCCTGTCACTACTTGAAGAGGGCAAACTCAAGGCAATTGAAGAATATTGCGCAGAGTTTTCCTCATCTGACATTGCAGAGGCTATTGCAGAACTCGATCCAGAAACAATGGTCAGAATTCTCCGTGGCATTGAGATACACCAGTCCGGGGAAGTCATGGGCTATCTTGATCTTGACACACAAGTAGAGTTGGCCGAAAAACTGAAAAAAGAGGACCTCGCTTCGCTCATTTCTCACATGCTTTCCGATGAGGGCGCAGACCTCATCAATGAATTGCCCGAACCCCTCTCGAACAGCCTAATGCCATTGCTTGCAAAAGCAAAAAGAGAACAGCTCAAATCGCTAGCCGAACAGGAAGAGGGAACTTGCGGCGCCCTTATGAGTGCTGATTACGTCACGGTTGGGCCCAACATGACAATAGCCCAGGCGACAGAAAAAGTCAGACTCGATGGACCACACAAAGAAACGATCTATTATATTTATGTGGTTGATGGCACAAACAGGCTCTTGGGCATGATCTCTCTCAGAAACCTCATTGTAAATGATCCGCGCAAAAAAGTGGCCGATGTCATGTTTGAGGACCTTGAGATGGTAAAAACAACCGATCCTCAGGAAAAAGCTGCAGAGATAATACAAAAATATGACCTTATTGCCATTCCCGTAATAAACGACAGAGATCAGCTCGTTGGCGTGATAACGCATGACGACGCTGCAGATGTCATAACCGAGGAGCAAACAGAAGACATCCTTGGAATGGGAAAAATCGTTCCAACGGCAGGGGAAATGGCATACCTCAAATCATCTCCGTTCCAGAACTTCCTCAAAAGGATACCGTGGGTGGCCTCGTTGGCCGCATTGGGCTTGATAAGTGGAACCATCCTCCACACCTTCCAGGACTCCCTTTCCAAACTGATCATACTTGCCCTGTACATGCCAATGCTCGCCGATACCGGTGGTAACTGCGGCACCCAATCTTCAACGGTCATCATAAGGGCACTCGCACTCAAAGAGATAACGCCAAAGCATTTCTTCAGGATAATAGGCAAGGAATTTGCCACAGGAATCATGATGAGTGTTCTTTTGGGACTGCTCGCCTTCCTCAAAGTGATTCTGCTTTCCAGCGGGGAGGTACTACCAGCAGGGTTTACACTGATAAATGTCGGCATAATGATTTCTCTTGCCCTCTCAATCCAGGTTGTAACATCAACTGTCGTCGGTGCCACATTGCCGCTTGTTGTGTCTGCGATCAAGCTTGATCCTGCACTCATTGCCAGCCCTGCATTGACAACAATCGTTGACATGAGCGGACTTTTGATCTACTTCTCGCTGGCCAAGCTACTGCTTGGGCTATAGCATTTGGATGGACTATGGAATAAAATTCCACCCAAGGTGAGAAACAGAGAAAACAAGCTGATAATTGCACTAATTTGCGTAGTCATAGCCCTGTCATCTGTGAGTGCCCGGATCGCAAGAGGCGAGCCATCCTTTGCAAAGCTCTGGGAGATAAGAAGGACAATCCCCCTCGTAGCAAAAGACGGTGTCATCGTCGCAGGCTGGCCAAACATGGAAAACCAGACCCTTTTTGCATGCTTTGATTCCAAGACTGGCAACCAGTTGTGGAAAGAAGGCAAGAGGGAACCCATTAACTGGGACGCCATAAGGGCCGACAATTTCCAGCTTGAAGGTGACAGGCTTTTTGTTCTCCAGCGCGAAGGTGACAAGTACTCATTCAATTGTTTCAACAAAAATGATGGCAAGCAAATATGGTCACTTGGAATGCTTGATGATATCAACCCGGAAAAAATGCCATTCGTGGATGGGAATAATTTTTACTTGATCCAGCACGGCATCATCCAGTGTTTTGATTCAGAAAATGGACAACTGATCTGGAAGGCAGGCACAGGATCCGGGCCATTGAAGCGACTGGCCGGGACATACAAAGATCTCCAGTTCTGGACAGGGAGCCATATTATGTGTCTAGACCTGAAAACAAAGTCACAATTGTGGGCAACACCCCAGAACGACTGCCCGCTTGCCCCAAAAAATCTTGATGGCATGACGGGAAATACCCCCTGCTTTGTTGGAGACTATACATTTTTCCTTGGCCATGATTGCGATGTTGCAGGAGGATTGTCCATATTCTGCAGAAACATCTTCACCGGAAAAACAAAGGCAAAACTTGACAGGCCATTTGGAATGGCGGCCACAAAAGAATTTTTCATATCAATTGTATCAACTGGGCAGGGCAATTTCAGCATGTATGCGTTTGATCCAGAGTCGGGGACCAAGGTTTGGGAAACAAGGTTAGAGAGAACGGCCAGGGAATTTATGTTCTCCCTTGGGGACAAATTTGTCCGGACAAAATTTGGAGAAAACCAGACAACACTTGCTATTCTGTGTGATGCAAAAACAGGCAGGGAGCTTTCAACAACCAACCTCGGAGAGGGTGTTACAAACATCATTCAGGATGGTGAGCTCCTCTTTGTTGAATCCAAAAACAAAACGACCTGCTACAAAATTTCTGGGTGACAAAACAGCGCATGTGTTATTCTCAAAAAAATACAAAGGAGAGACAGGAAATGGACAAAGCTGTATTTGGAAGAATAATCAGGCTTGACGAGGAGCTGAGAAAAGCGGGCATCGAAAAGAAGACGGTCGACAAGATAATGGAGGGTGGGGACAAAATACTAAAAACCTCCAAACCGGCCGACAAAGCGGCTTGGCTCAAAATCGCAATGGACAGGATGGATTCGCTCCTGCCAGAAGAAACCAGAACAAAGGTCAGGGAAGAATGTGCATGTTGCACAACTGGAAGCAGGCTCAAGCTCATGAAAAAACTTTCGGAGGAAAACAAAGACCTGGACAGTTTTTTCAAAGCAGTCGACAATTCGCACGTTTTTGGCAAGAAGGTTGAAAAAAAGGGCAACAAGGTCTATGTGAATTTTGGCGGCAGCAAATGCGTTTGCACGCCAAAGGTGTCAAACGAGATATTCTCCACGACTTACTGCCAGTGCTGCAAGGGACACGTCAAGAAACTGCTTGAGTCCGCTTTGAAGCGCGAACTGAAGGCAGACATTGTCCAGACGGCCTGCTCTGGCGGAAAAACATGCAGCTTTGTTGTATATCTAGATTAAATAATCCCATAAAAACAAAAATCCTCAAACCTAGTGGGTTTGAGGATTTTTAAATTTGAGTTGTTTATGACTTGGAAAGTGTAAGGCCGTTGCCGTTCTGGTCTATCTTTATCGTGTCACCGCTTGAAAATTCGCCAGCAAGGGTTTTCTCTGCAATCGGGTCCTCAATCAGGTTTTGTATCGCCCTGACAAGTGGCCTTGCGCCAAGCTTCTGGTCATAGGATTTTTCGACCAGCGCCTTGATGGCATTGTCAGTCAGATCTACTTTCAATCCCTCGTCAGTGAGTGTTTCCGATAGCTTATTTATCAGCAGACGGGCAACTTGGCAAAGTTCCTCTTTGGTTAGCGGCTTGAATCTTATAATTCCGTCAATCCTGCCCAAAAATTCCGGGCGGAAGACCTTCTTGATCTCAGAGTCAAGCCTGTCGCCCTCTTTCTCATCGTCTCTGTCTTCAGTATCTGCGCCAGCAAAACCAAGAGATTTTGTGTTTTTCCACTGCGAACCGATATTTGAGGTCATGATGACGATTGAATGCCTGAAATCCACAAGCCTGCCCTGGCTATCCGTGAGTCTGCCATCATCCATGATCTGCAAAAGAATGTTAAACACGTCAGGATGGGCTTTTTCTATCTCATCGAAGAGCACGACGGAGAAGGGTTTTCTCCTGATTTTTTCTGTGAGTTGACCGCCCTCTTCAAATCCCACGTATCCTGGAGGTGCGCCAACAAGCCTGCTCACAGCGTGCTTCTCCATATACTCGCTCATGTCTATCCTGAGCAGGGCCTTTTCAGAGCCAAAAAGATGGTTTGCCAATACTCTGGCAAGCTCGGTTTTGCCAACACCACTTGGGCCAACAAACACAAAGGAGCCTATTGGTCTGTTTCTTCCGGCAAGACCAACCCTTGCCCTTCTGAGTGCCTTTGATACTGCAACAACAGCCTCGTCCTGGCCAATGATCCTCTCATGAAGAACTTTTTCCAGGGTGAGCAGTCTTTCCCTTTCCTGCTGAAGGAGTCTCGTTGTTGGTATTCCGGTCCACTGGCTGACAACATCGGCAATGTCTTCTGCTGTGACAACAAGGCTCAGCTTGTCGACATCTTTCTGCCATTCCTCGCGCTTGATGCGGAGCTGGTCTTCTATCTCCCTCTCTTTATCGCGAAGCTGGGCCGCCTTCTCAAATTCCTGGGACTCGGCAGCCGACTGCTTTTCTTTCCTGAGGCTGCGCTTTGTGGTTTCCATTTCTCTGATGCTTTCAGGCAGGTTCATCACTGACAGCCTGACTTTTGCGCACGCTTCATCTATCAGGTCGATTGCCTTGTCTGGAAGGAACCTTCCCTGGATGTACTGGGCAGAGAGCTTGGAAGCAGCTTCCAATGCGGTTTGCTGAATGGTTACCTTGTGGTAGTTTTCATACCTTGGTGCAAGCCCGATGAGGATTTTCACGGTCTCTTCAACAGTCGGTTCTTCGACTTGTACCATCTGGAACCTTCTTTCGAGGGCTGCGTCTTTTTCTATGGATTTTCGGTATTCATTCATTGTCGTGGCTCCAATGCACTGGAGCTCACCTCTTGCAAGCGCTGGTTTCAGAATATTTGATGCGTCGATTGCGCCCTCTGCGGCGCCTGCACCAACGATTGTGTGTATCTCGTCTATGAAGAGGATTATTTTGCCCTGGGAGTGGTCAATTTCATCAAGTATCCCTTTCAGCCTCTCCTCAAACTCGCCCCTATATTTTGTTCCGGCAATGACGGCGGCAAGATCAAGCGCCAAAACCCTTTTGTCTCTCAATGTCTCTGGGACTTCACCATCAACAATGCGCTGGGCAAGTCCTTCTACTATGGCAGTCTTTCCGACACCAGGATCGCCGACAAGCACAGGATTGTTCTTTGTTCTGCGCGAGAGGATCTGCGTGATTCTCTGTATTTCAACCATTCTGCCAACTGTCGGGTCAAGTTTGCCCCTTCTGGCAAGTGCGGTCAAATCCCTTGAAAATTGCTCCACAAGAGATTTCTTTCCTTTTTTGTCATGGCCATGCTCTTCTACAGACTCATCAACCGCAGACCTGAAACGGTCCAGGTCAATGTCCATATCGCGAAGGATCCTGGCAGCAAGCCCTTCGGCTTCTGAAAGAATGCCTATGAGAAGGTGTTCTGGTGTGAGTTTTGTGCTGCTTTGCGCCTTCATTTCCTTCTCTGCAAGATCAAGCGCTCTCTTTGCCCTTTCAGAAAGCACTATGTGGCTTTTTTGGACAGGGCCAATGGCCGAATTCCTGACACCTCTTACCAATGACACTATGCGATCGCGAAGCCCCTGAAAGTCAATTTCAAGCTCCCTTAGAGTCTGCATTGCAAAACTTGTGTTTTCGCGGATCAGGCCAAGAAGAAGGTGTTCTGTGCCAAGATAATCATTTCCGAGCTCATACGCTTCGTCCTGTGCCAGATAAAATATCCGCTGCGTTTTTTCATCCAAATTACTCCAGTTCATGATTTACATGGTAGCAAGCGGAAAATAATTTATCAACAAAATTTTTGTCAATATCTGGTTTGCCAATAGACAACCACTTTCAAATGGCTATAATACCAGCGAATGACAAAAGACATCGAATTTGAGGGAAACCAGAAAAAACGGCTTTTGACTTATATTTGGATTGCTTTCGTTTTGATAGTTATATTTGGTTTTATTTTATTTTTGGCACCAAGTTCCGGCCAAATAAAAAGCTACATTTTCAGAACCAATGGGGAGGTCACTGTATACAACCCCACAAGTGAATCCTGGGAAGGTGCGAAACAGGGCGATGAGCTTTCAACCAACTTTAAGATCAAGACTGCTTCAAGCTCGTGGGCAGAGGTAAGGTTGGATGACGGTTCACTGCTAAGAATCGGGGAAAACACAGAGCTGGAGATTGTCTCACTCTACATCAATCCCATGATGGGTATCCGTTCAGCAAGGTGGTTGATGAAGGGTTACGGAAGTGTCTATGTCAACACTGGCGAAACAGGCTCAATATACGACATAATCACTTCTGGCTTTGTGGCCTCGGCAACAAGAGGGACGATGAAGGTCGATGGCGACGGGAGGGGCAACTTCCTGGTCAAAGTGCCAAATTCAAACAGCAATGCAACAGTGACAATAGGTAACATGATCACAAGAGTACCGTCACTTGAACAGGCAAGGATTGATTCCTCCAACAAGCTCAAAATGGAAAAGTCCCTGGTGGATGAGTCTGATACATGGAACGCCCAAATGGACGCACCGGACCTGAAACTGTTTTACGAGAAAACAACATTTGAAGAAAAAGAGGCCATCCTCGGAAAAACAAACCCTCTAAACAAAATCCTTCTGGATGGCCAGGAAGTGGCCAAGTCTTCCAGTGATGGCACCTTTGAAATAGAAATCAAGCTCCCCATCGGCAAGATAAAATACACCATTAGGTCAATTGATCCGGCAGGAAGATATGTAGAGCAACAATTTGAGATCGAAAGGCTTGAGAAAAGCGACCATCAGCTAATAATCACCAACCCACAAGAGGGGGCAACCATAACCGAAGACAAGGTTGCAATCAAAGGAATCGCTGAAGGTTCGGTGTCTTTGACCGCGAACGGAAAACCAATTCAGCTTTCCCAGGACAAATTCGAAATTGAATTTCAGCCTGTAGAAGGGCCAAACAAACTGAATTTTGTATCAAAAGACAAGAACGGGAAAGTGGTCACAAAAACGCTCACATTTATAAAACACAAACCCATGCCGCAGGCCCAGCTTGCAATAACCAGCCCAGATGAGGGCACGCAAACAGAATCCGAAAGCATAATTGTCTCTGGCCATGCAGACACTGAATACGTTTCAGTAGGGTCAAGAATGGCACGCGTTGAGAAGGGCATTTTTTCAATAACTGTACCACTCGATTTTGGAAGAAACTCAATCGTTGTAATGGCAAGGAGCGAGCAGAAAAAAACAGCCTCACAAACTGTTATTGTTTACAGGTCAAAACCCAACTCCACAAAACCTGAAATTGCCATAAACAGCACTTCGCCCCTCACAAACAAAAGCAGTATCGTAATAATAGGGGCCTGCAAAAATGCAAAGATTGTCCAATTTCAAAATCAGACTGTTGAACCAAGCGAGAATGGGAAATTCGAATTTATTGCCCCGCTCAATGAAGGTGAAAACACCCTGACGGTCTTTGCACAGTCCTTCGATGGCGGAACAGCCTCGGCCTCAATAAACATCACAAAAGATACAACCTTGCCTGACCTCTCGAAATTAAAAGCGACAAGGGTCATTGGTGAAACCAAAGTCGTCATAAGTGGAAGGCTGGAACACAATTGCACGCTCCTCGTCAACGGCCTGGCAATATCCCAGAAAGATATCTTTGCGGGGGCCGATTTTGATTCCATAATCCACGTTGCAACATCAATCTCTGGAGACACCGTTGTGCTTGTCGGGAGAGACCCGGCTGGAAACGAAAGCAGACTGGAGCTAAAAATTGAGCAGAGCAGGGGCAGGTAGCCTTAGAAAAAGGCCTTTTCTTTCAGGCACGATAATCGCTTTCATAATTATTGCAATAGAGGCAATTCTTTTAAATGTTTTGCCAGGAATAATGGCAAGACTTATTCCAAATGACCTTCGCTGGACAGAGTTCCCAACAGCATTTATAACGCTTGTCAATGCCTCACTGGCCTTTTTCTTCTCATACCAGACTTTCAGCGCATTTGACCTTCAGGATTACAAGAGAAAAATATGGAGATTTGTAATGCTCTCCATGGGCGCCTGGGTTATCGGCCACTTTCTGTCGATAATAATCAGATTCGGATTCATGGTGGACATGACAAGGCCGCCAAATGTGGCTGACTACCTTGGATACTTGTGGATGTTGCCGCTTCTTTTGGTGGCACTTTCAAGGCAATATGGGCTGGTCAAAACAAACTCCCCACCAAACAAACTGATGAAGCTGGGGCTTGCTGTCGTGCTTCTTTTGTTTGCTGGGACAATCCTGCTGGTCTCACCATTTTTTTCGCCCAAATTCATAACATTGCCAGAAAGGCTTGTTTCTCTGTGGTATATAGGTTTCTCGTTTGCCATAATGGTTGTGGCTGTATCACTCCTGTCTGAAATTAGCTCCGGCCTTATATCTGTCCCTTGGAAATTCATCATCATGGCAGTGTTTTTCTTCTGCTTGTCCTTTGTACTCTTCTATTTCATAGGCACAAACAATCTGGACAGCGGGAGCCACCTTGTGAAAACCTTACAGGCAATACTCTCCCAGGCAGGAACAATTCTGATAGGAACAGCATCTTTTATCGAATCAAGATTGTTTGGATAGCATTTTTATCACAGCAAGGGGGCATGTGATGAAGAAATTTGTTGTCATTTTTGTCTGCTGTTTTGTTATTTTAGGCTTCTGGAGTGGTTCCGGATATTGTGCAACCGTGAAGAACGATGCCTTCAAGGTTGCGCTGGAAGCAGCTGGACTTTCTTACGAGAACATCTCATGGGATGCCTCGAAGCTCTCCAGGATAGACGATGCTGATCCTTTCAGGTTGCAATGGTTCAATGAAATCTGGGCAAACCCGTTGAGAGTACCCAAAATAGCAAAGCAGATCACCGACAGGATACCCATTTTTGCAACAAACATCAGCAAAGAACTTGATTATATCTTCTTCTATGGTACCTCCAGAACATGCGGGTCAGTTGCGGCCCTCATGGAGGACTATCTCCCACTTCTGGAGATGGCCAAAGAAAAACCTTTCTACAACTCTATAAAAAAAGTCTACCAGAATATGGGTTGGCAATTTGGCAAAAAACTCGACACAAAATTGTCTGCATACGAAGGGCAACTCACGCAAGAAGCGTCAGATGCCCTAGCGGAATACGTATTGAGTGCAGACTGGCTCTTCAGAGAACGCAAGAAGGCCCTTGAAGCAGGAGATCTGACAGAAGAAACCTTCAGAAAACTGCTCGTCGCCAATACTGGTGACGAAGACACCGGAGATTTCACATACAGGCTTGGCAAGCGGTTTGACATGAAGCAGATGATGTATGCTTGTTGCAGGATTGTCTTTTCCACACAAAAACTAAAGGGCGCCTTTGGTGGTGGCGTGCCACTCCCAGAAGGGAAAAACGTTTTCCCAACACCATTTGGCGACATAATATTGAATGGATCAAGGAACGACGATTTGTATGAAGGCAACAACCATCTTCTGGTTGTTGATGTTGGTGGCAATGACACCTACGAGGGCACATTTGGCGCAACATCGTCCCTCTACAATTGCGCATCGGTCGTGATTGACGTGAGTGGCAACGATACCTACAAGGACCCTTATGGTCACTCCCCAAACCAGGGTGCAGGTGTTCTTGGTTGTGGAATCCTGGCCGACCTCTGGGGAAACGACACCTATGAGGCCGCAAACAATTGTCAGGGAGCAGGCGTCTTCGGCATCGGCATGCTGTATGATTACACGGGAAATGACACATATTCCTCGATCGACTTCTCTCAGGGTGCTGGCTGTTTCGGCATTGGGGCCATGGTGGAATACGATGGTGACGACGTCAGAAAATGTTTCTTTGGCGGCCAGGGTTACGGGGCAACAATGGGCTTCGGACTCTCGTATGACAGGTCCGGAAACGACACCTACATTTCAGACGATGAAAACATAATCCATCCATCTGCACAAAACCCGTCCCACAACACAAGCATGTCGCAAGGCTGCGGAAATGGCAGGAGGGCAGACATAACAGACGGCCATTCAATGTCCGGAGGTTGCGGTGTCCTGGTAGACAGCGAGGGCGACGATACATACAAATGCGGTGTCTTTGGCCAAGGTGTCGGATACTGGTTCGGTGTGGGGATTTTTACTGACACCAAGGGCAATGACACATACGAGGGATTATGGTATGTTCAAGGCGCAACGGCACACTTTGCCATAGCGGTCTTCAGGGACACCGAGGGCAACGACAGTTACACTGCGAAACAGGCGACCTCGCTGGGTGTGGGACATGATTTCTCCATATCCTACCACATCGATGAAGGCGGGGACGACAAATACAACTGCTACATGGCAGACCCCAAAGATGACAAGATAAAACAATACGGTGGCCTGATGATTGGCTGTGGAAATGAAACCGGAATGGGATTCTTTTTCAATATTGGCGGGGACGACGTCTATGACGCAAAGAGTGACACAATGTATGGCTATGCAAACGTCGCCGCACCACTTGCACCAGACACCATCAGAAATGACATGCTGTGCCTCGGATTGTTCATTGATATAGGTGGAGAAGACGCCTACGGAAAAAATTTTTGCAAGCAAAATGGCAGCTGGGTCAGGAGAAACGGTGACAGGCCAGAGATGGTAATTGGAATAGGCCTGGATGCAGAAGATGGCGAATTGCCAATACTGGAGTAAAAAATGGACAAAATGACGCAAAAACTGCTGGCCTCGGAAGAGCCATCAATCAGGTACAAGGCACTTGTAAACATACTTGGTGAGCCAAGGGATTCTAAAAAAGCAGTGTCTGCAAGTATGGAGGTGAAAAATTCTCCTCTGGTAAAAAAACTGCTCTCCGAGAAACCAAAAAACGTGCATGTTTCAAGGGGAGTCGGAGTCTATGACAAATGGCTCGGGGACCATTGGGTGCTGTCACTGCTTGCAGACCTCGGATATCCAAAGGGCGACAAGGAACTGGTTCCAATGATGGAGCACGAACTGGGGTGGCTCCTTGGCGAACACCACGAGAAGAACGCCATAAGGGTCATAAACGGCCTAACCAGAAGGTGCTGCTCCCAGGAAGCCAACGCTGTTTATTCACTCATAACACTCGGTATCGCCGATGAGAGGGTTGAAACTCTCGTAAAAAGGATGCTCTCCTGGCAATGGCCAGACGGCGGCTGGAACTGCGACAAGGAACCAGGGGCAAAAAATTCGTCTTTCCACGAATCGCTCATCCCCATGAGAGCACTGTTTGCCTATTCAAAGGCAACCGGAGACAAAAAAGCTTTTGAGGCCGCCAAAAGAACGTCTGAGATATTTCTCAAAAGAAAGCTCTTCAAAAAAGTATCGGATGGAAGCGTAATCAACCCAAAATTCACAAAGATCTGCTACCCGTCCTATTGGCACTACAATATTCTCGCCTGCCTGACATACCTTGCAGAGGCCGGCCAAACAAGTGATACAAGGTGCACAGAAGCTCTTGATCTTCTCGAATCAAAACAACTGCCCGACGGCTCATTCCCGGCAGAAACAAAATATTACTCTTATATCACCTGCCCCCAAGACAAAAACAAGAGTGGAAGTTCGCTCGTCAATTTTGGTGGAACAAGCGGCAAGGCGGGGAACGAATTTGTGACAGTTGATGCGGTATTTGTCCTGAAAACCTTTGGAAGAAACTAATTTTTATAATACCAGCCCGCCCAGGAGGCAAAATATGAAATTTGTTCCATTTGTTCTTGCCGTAATTATGGTTTTTCAGCCAATGACTGTCATTGCCGCCACTGAACCAAACCGGCTGGATGAGGCCATCTCCTCGCTTGGGCTGACTGCAGGTCAGGTTTCATGGGACCTCAGGCAAATACAGGACTTTCAACAGGACCCGTTCCGTTTTTCATGGTTTGACCAGCTGCATTCAAAACCACTTGAGTTGCCAAGAGAGGCGAACTCCACGCTTTCAAGGTTCGAGTCATGCCAGAACATCAGGGACCTGGTCGTGATGGCAGCAAGGCGTTCTGCCCACGAGGTGGCAAGGTGGCCAATGGGCCCTGTTCCGGAAATAAATGAAAAAGAGCCCCTTTTATTCTCGCTGGATGAGCTTTACCAGAGCAGGGGCTGGAGGCTTTCGGCAAAATCCAGGGAGGAGCTCAAAAAACAATGCGACTCACTCTCTCCAGCCTGGCAAAAACAGCTTGCAGAATTCATTGGTTATGCCAGACAGGCAGAGGAATATCGAAACCTGGCCATCAGAAACATCAAGCCGGGGCAACTGGAGACCATCTTCGCCCAGACACCGATCATTCTCGGTGAAACAAAGGGATGGCCAATCGAGGCCTACGATGCAGGACTGGCATTCGATGCATCCTTCATGTACTACGGTGCAGCGCAAATGTCGCTTGCAGTTGACTCGACAATAGCGCTTCTGGCCAAAGAGAAACCATCACCATTTGAGGTTGACACTCCACTTGGGAGAATAACAATTTCTGGCGATGGCGATGACCGGCACGATTGCCAGAAGCAACTTCTTTTGCTCGATACTGGCGGAAACGACACTTACACGGGCTGGGTAGCAGGCAACAATGGCCTGGAAAATCCTGTTTCGGTATCAATAGACCTCTCAGGCAATGATACCTACAAAACGGACTACAATTTCCACAACTGTATGGGCTCTGGCAGGTTCGGCTTTGCTTGCCTCTATGATGCCGAAGGTGACGACAACTACAACGCTATTGAGTGCTCCCAGGGTGCGGCAAGTTTTGGCGTCGGCGTGCTGGTGGACAAGAAAGGCGATGACCACTACAACTCGATCAACCTTTCACAGGGTGCGGCGGAGTTCGGGCTTGGGATATTACAGGATCAGGAAGGAACCGACGTTTACGAATCATACTTTGCCTCACAGGGATTCGGGTTCACACAGGGAATTGGCCTCCTTCAAGACAAAAGCGGAAATGATACTTATATCGCCAACGACACGGACATAATAAATCCATCGGCGCAGAGCAAGGAGCACAACACCTCAATGTGCCAGGGCGCAGGATATGGCCTCCGGGCAGAATTTGACAACGGGCATTCGATGTCTGGTGGTGTTGGCATTCTCCAGGACATGGGTGGCGATGATTCTTATTCTTGCGGAGTTTTTGGACAAGGCGTCGCATACTGGCATGGAATGGGAATCCTGTCGGACTATACAGGAAATGACAATTACAAAGGGACCTGGTACGTTCAGGGTTCATGTGCCCACTTTGGCCTGGCATACTTTCAGGAAAGGGCGGGTAATGACACATACCAGGCGACAATGGCCACTTCAATAGGTGTTGGTCACGACACATCGGTAGGAATCAATGTGGACCTTGGTGGTAACGACACATACAACTGTTTCAGAATGGAAGGTGGCAAAAAAGTTTATGCAGGACTTGTCGCCGGCTGCGGAAATAACAATGGGATAGGCATCCTTGCAAATATCGGTGGCGATGACACATACGACATTGGCGCCACACCTTCTCTGGGGCAATATGGCGGGCCAATGCCATGCAATGGCGGAACAACCAGAGACACTATGATAAACATAGGTATTTTCCTGGACATTGGCGGAAACGACACCTACACGGCCAAACACGCAAAAGAAAACGCCAAGTGGATACAGGAACCACCGAAAGATTGCCCGGACAGGAAGACCGATTTTGGTATCGGAGTTGACATCAAAGATGGCGCAATCAAACCGTTACTTTAGGGTACCTATAAGGAGTTCAAACTCGCAACAGGGGAGCGTTGGATCGCATCCCCTACACGAAATCTCAATGCATGAAGTCGGCACACCACCAAGCTGGTACGCCGAAAAGGATGCGATAACACCAGCAATATAGTCACAACAGGGCTCCGGCATCTGCGAGATGCCAGCGCACCCTGGTGAATCAAATATTCTGAGGGTGGCAATAGGTCCTGAGTTTTTGGGCGTCGATATTCTGCAGCCAAAAAACAGATGGCCCATCTTTTCAATATTTGCAAACAAAGCGTCTGTTCCGTTGGCTTTCTTGAAGCCGTGTTCTTTTTCAAGAATTGCACCCAACTCCCTGCCAATGCTTCTTCCAA
>JAGOOO010000037.1 GCA_017992475.1 Caldisericia bacterium
ACAATTCTTGGTGTTGTAGGACTCATAACATTCGCCCTCGTTTTTTTGTTTAACTATCAGGTTGGTGCTTCACCTGCACCGTGGAGTACCACCGGGAAGCCAGTGGCATGGGCTATCTGGGCCGATGCAGTAAAGATGCTGGCACCGTTTGCCACGTCTTTGTGTCTTTTATATCAGGGGTTTTTTGGCAATATTCTCGACAGTCTGAAATCAACTGTCAAACTCCTTGGTCTTGGGACATTGCTTCTTGGGATTGGCATTTTATTGGAGTTTCTTGCTCACCTTGTTGGAATTGACGCTCCAACTTCGTCAGCATCATCGGTGTTCTATATTTGTGGTGTTTTCCTTGTTATCTGGGCGTTTTTCTCTTTCCCGGTAAGATTGGGTTACGAGATGAGTAGAAAGCAAAAAATATTTTTTACTGTCATGGTTGTCATCCTGTCCCTTATAACTTTTTTTATAATGTTTTTCCCATTTATGGGGCATCCTGACAAACTTGTTGCCGAGTTTGGCTACCATGATGCAATGATTGCATCGCTGTATGTTATCTCGGTCGTTATTTTCTTTGCTGCAGTCTTGAGACTTGCAATTCTTTTTGCAAAGAGCAAGATAGGAAGGCCATTCAGATTTTTTGCTGCGAGCGGTTTTCTGATCGTTGCTTATGAGTATTATGTCTGGTTCCCCTATACTCCAAATATCAGTGTTTTTAACATGATCAACCTGTTCTGGATAGTGGGCTTCCTGCTTGGCATGGTGGGAGGCCTTGACCTGACACTGCAAAGCTGATGCAACAGGTAGCTTCCTTGCTACTTAGTTTTATAGTGGGCCTCTTTGGTGTTTCAGGGCCTGGCCAAACAGGAAGAAACTTTGGCGCAATTGAAGGCTATTATGGCAAACCGCTTTCTCTCGAAAGGCGGATTTCGCTGATTCGAACCATGGGAAACATCGGCCTGAATTTTTTTATGATTGCCCCAAAAAATGAGCCAAACCTTGCTAAAAGGTGGAGAGATGAGTTTCCTGAAGCATTTAAAACCGAGATGTCCCAATTGGCTGGGATTTGCAAAGAAAATGGTGTTGAGCTTTGCCTGTCAATATCGCCAGGAAGCAAGTTTAACAGGGGAGAGATTGCCCTTCTTGCAGATAGGGCATACCAGCTGTCTTTTTACAGCCCAAACTATTTTACATTGCTTTTTGATGACATAGGAGTTTTGCGTTCTAGTAACCTTGGAAAACTCCATGCTGAGGCGTCAAATGCTGTTTTGTCTTCGATACGAAAAAGGAATCCTTTTGCCAGACTGCTTGTGTGCCCCACTCAATATTTTGGAAATAGAAAATCAGATTATTTGTGCAACTTTCTCGTCAATTTGGACAGGTCAATCATTGTTTTCTGGACTGGGCCAGATGTTGTTCCTGAGGAAATTAGTGGCCAGTCGTTTGGTGATTTCAAAAAAATGGTAGGTAGGGATGTAGCAATCTGGGATAATTATCCGGTAAATGATTTCAATCCGAAATGCCTTTGGCTGGGGGAATACTGTGGGCGCCATCTCAGTGTTGCCAGGGATAGCTTTGGCTTGTTTTTAAATATCAGTGAAAGATCCGAAATCTCCAAGATTTCGCTTGCCCATTTTGCCGATTTTCTTGGTGCGTCCCCATGTGGGTCAATGCTTGCATATGTAATGGATGACCTGTTTCCTCTGCACAAGGAAGCAGCAAACTCCCTGTTGAAGATTTTTGATGTAAGACCAGGGAGAAAAACGTTTTCATGGTCAGGTGTTACGGCGTCCTTTAAAAACGACAATAAATCTTTGTTGAAGGACCTTTTAGCGGTGGCCAGCCTCTCGCAGGTTGGCAATAAGATGCTTGAAGAGGACCTCCGTCCCTGGACGGAAAGCGCAAAGATCCTCTCGGATGCAATCTCTGCCAAAAAAATCACACCAAATCTCCTGGACTGGTTTCCAACCCTCAAAGAAAAGTAACTTCCTCATCCTGTTCTCATTTGGACGGGCTTCTTCAGGCATATGACGGAAGAAGGTTATATGATTTTACCAATTTCTTTGCCAAGCTAACTTGACTTTGTTTCCTCTTTGCATAAGGTAACTCATGCACGATTACACAATGTGAAAGATGTCACGAATATGAAAAAGAACGGAAAAATAGAGAAGGTTTCAGAAAAGACGATAGGCAGACTTTCGCTTTATCGAAGAGCGATGGACAAACTTGCCAAAGAGGGAAGAGATTTTGCCTTTTCCCACGAAATTGCCCACATGTCCGGTGCCACTCCTGATCAGGTCAGGAGAGACATTATGGTGCTCGGGTATAGCGGCTCCCCCAACAGGGGCTACTCTGTTGCCGAGCTCTCGAAGAGCATTGGGGAATTTCTTGACGACCTTGATGTCCAGAAGGTGGTTCTTGTCGGGGTTGGAAACCTTGGAAGGGCCATACTGTCGTATTTTGCTGGCAAGAGGCCAAAACTCTCCATTATTGCCTGTTTCGACAATGACACCGAAAAGACTGGCAGGGTAATCAATGGTTGCCGTTGCTACCCCATGTCCCATCTCCAGGATGTCATAAATGAGAACAGCGCATCAATAGCGATAATGGCGGTCCCGTTCTCGGCCTCGCAGGAGGTTGCAGACAGGCTTACACACTCTGGAATCAAGGGAATTCTTAATTTCACACCGGTTTCTATCAAGGTCCCTCACGGAACCTACGTTGAGGACATTGATATGACAATGGCTCTTGAAAAAGTAGCGTTTTATTCAAGACAAAAACCACAAGGACAGCTTTTGGAAAGGAGAACCAATGACAAAGCAGGACATTGAGCCAATTTTGAAAAAACACCAGAATGCTGGGCGGGACATGTTGATCCCGATTCTACAGGAGGTGCAGGAACAATATGGCTATCTAAGCCAGGAGGCAGTTATAAGGATCGGTGAATTCCTAAATTTGCCGACCAGCAAGATTTATGGTGTTGCAACGTTCTATAACCAGTTCAGGTTTCAGGAGCCAGGAAGATTCCACGTGCAGATATGCAGGGGGACCGCCTGTCATGTTAAAGGCTCTGCAGGCGTACTTGAGGCTCTTAAACGTGAACTCAAGATCGAGCCAGGACAGACGACCAGAGACGGTCTTTTCAGCCTTGAAATCGTTGCATGCATGGGTGTCTGTGGTCTTGCCCCGGCAATGAATGTTAATGGCGAGGTCTACGCAGACATTTCAACTGAAAAAATAAAGAAGATTCTTTCTGAGTATCGTAGAAAGGCGGAAAAAGATGCAAACAGCAACTGATTTTGCACTGACAAAAGAAAACCTCGGCGCTTATCTTACTGGTTCGCTTTCCGGCGATAGCGCAAAGGGTATTGAAGCAATGCTTTCAAAGCTCAAAAGAGAGGATGTTTCAAAACCAACCATCTATGTTGGCACCGGAACATGCGGTCTTGGAGCTGGAGCTGGCAAAACGCTTGAGGCAATCAAGGTATATCTTGCCGAGAAAAATGTTGATGCAGATATTATCCAGGTCGGTTGCATAGGACTTTGTGCTGAAGAGCCAATGGTTGATTTTCAGCTACCAGGCAGAACAAGGATTTCTTTTAGAAAAATAACTGAAGACAAGGTACCAAAGCTGATGGATGCAATGCTGGCCGGTAATGTTCCGGAAGACCTTGCTTGCTTCCAGTTCAGAAGCAAAACACTCAAGGGCTGGAATAATGTGAAATATATGGATGAACACCCATTTTTTGCCTCCCAGACCCGTTGGGTGCTTGCAGGATGTGGCATTGTTGACCCAACCAATATTTGGGAATACATCGCATCTGATGGTTACAAAGCCTTTGCAAAGGCTATCTATGACAAGACCAGGCAGGAAGTTTGCGACATGGTTGAAAAGTCGGGCCTGAGAGGCAGGGGTGGTGGTGGCTTCAATACTGGAACGAAGTGGAAACTGGCGCTCCAGCAAGAGGCTGATCAAAAATACATGATCTGCAATGCTGACGAGGGTGATCCGGGCGCGTTCATGGACAGGGCCGTCATCGAGGGCGATCCGCATAGAATGATAGAGGGGCTTGCAATAGCGGCATACGCTATCGGCGCTTCCAAAGCCTATGTCTACCTGAGGGCAGAGTACCCACTTGCAATCAAGCACCTCCAGCAGGCATTGAAGCAGGCAAAAGAGATTGGTTTGCTTGGTGAGAACATCCTGGATTCAGGGTTTGACCTTGAAATAAAGATAAAAATGGGCGCCGGTGCCTTTGTTTGTGGAGAAGAGACCGCGCTCATCCATTCCATAGAGGGCAAGAGGGGCATGCCTCGTCCAAGGCCACCGTATCCTTCGGTTAAGGGACTTTTTGGCAAGCCAACAGCCATCAATAACGTTGAAACGCTTGCCAATGTTCCGACACTTGTCAGGAACGGTGAGGGGTGGTTCAGCTCGATTGGAACTGCAACCTCAAAGGGAACAAAGGTTTTTGCTCTTTCAGGGAATGTCAATAACACCGGACTGGTCGAAGTGGCGATGGGGACTAACCTTCGCAAGATCATTTTTGAGATCGGTGGTGGAATACCAAAGGGCAGGCAATTCAAGTCTGTCCAGATTGGTGGGCCGTCTGGTGGATGTATGCCAACCCCACTTCTGGATACAGAGATTGACTATGAGTCACTCAAGTCCGCAGGAGCCATGATGGGCTCAGGCGGAATGGTCGTTATGGACGATGCAACTTGCATGGTTGACGTGGCCAAATACTTCATGGACTTCATTCAGAGGGAAAGCTGCGGAAAGTGCATTCCATGCAGGGAAGGCACAAGAAGGATGCTCGAGATCCTTACCATGATAACAAAAGGTAGGAAAGGCGAGCATGGTGCAGATGCACTCGAAAGGTTCCAGGGAATCACCCAGCTCGAAAGGCTTGCAGAGGTCATCAAAGATACCAGTCTTTGTGGCCTTGGCAATACTTCGCCAAATCCAATTCTTTCAACACTCAGGTGGTTTAAACCGGAGTATGAGGCCCATATATACGAAAGAAGATGCCCAGCAGGCGTTTGCCCAGAACTCCTGGTTTATTCAATCGATGCTGACAAGTGCACTGGTTGTACGCTGTGCGCCAAGAATTGCCCGGCCGCCAGCATAATGGGTGCACCAAAGAGCCCGCACTACATCATAACCGACAAGTGCATATCTTGCGGCACCTGCTTCACGGTCTGCAGGTTTGGCGCCGTTTCCAAGTCGTGAAAGGGGATGGAAGATGATAACCATTGAAGTAAACGGAAAGAAACTCGTTGCGAAGCCTGGAGAAATGCTTCTTTCGGTCCTTCGCAGAAATGGAATACAGGTACCGACACTCTGCAATCTTGAGGGGCTTTCGCCAACTGGTGCTTGCAGGCTTTGTGTCGTTGAGGTCGAAGGCCAGCGTGGTCTTGTACCCAGCTGTGCTTTCCCTGTTTCTGATGGAATGAAAATAAAGACCCACAGCCCAAGGGCAGTCATGGCCAGAAAAACCATCATCGAACTCTTGCTTGCCAATCACCCGGACGACTGCAATTACTGCGTCAGGAATGGCACCTGTGAGCTCCAAAACATGGCACATGAACTTGGTGTCAGGGAGAGAAAATTTGTTGGTGCCAAAAACAAATATTTTATCGACAAATCCAGCCCCTCAATCGTCAGAGATCCTGCAAAATGTATACTCTGTGGCAAATGCGTGAGAACATGCGAAGAAGTTCAGGGTGTCTCTGCAATCGATTTTGTGAACAGGGGAAGCAGGTCAATAGTTGGCACTGCATTCGGAAAGGGCCTCAACGTGTCGTCTTGCATCAATTGTGGACAGTGCATCCTTGTTTGCCCAACCGGTGCGCTCACTGAACAAAGCCACATACCGATGGTGCTTGATGCACTCAAGGACCCGAACAAATTTGTTGTAATACAACACGCTCCGGCTGTTTCCGTAACGCTGGCCGAAGAGTTCGACATGAAGCCTGGTGTTGACATCAATGGAGTTCTGGTCACTGCACTGAGGATGCTAGGTTTCGACAGAGTTTTTGATACTTCATTCTCCGCTGACCTTACAATCATGGAAGAGGCGACCGAGCTTGTCCACAGGATCACAACAGGCGGAAAACTCCCGATGTTTACCTCGTGCTCCCCAGGCTGGATAAAATTTGTCGAAACGTTCTACCCGGATTTCATGGACAATTTGTCTACGTGCAAGAGCCCTCAAGAAATGATGGGTGCAATCATCAAATCGTACTTCTCGCAGAGAGAAAATATTGACCCGGACAAGATATTTGTCGTATCAGTAATGCCGTGTACCGCCAAGAAGTTTGAGGCTGGAAGACCAGAGCTTGGTACTAATGGAATCCCAGATGTCGATGCAGTACTGACAACTAGAGAACTTGCCCAACTCATCAAGATGTTTGGCTTGGACATTAACTCACTCCCGACAGATACTGCCGACACACCATTTGGAAGAAGATCAGGGGCCGGAAAGATATTTGGTGCCACTGGCGGAGTCATGGAAGCAGCCATCAGGACCGCTTATTACCTCATTACTGGCGAGGATCTTGAAGAACTCAAGGTGCAACCGGTCAGGGGTATGAAGGGGATAAAGGAAGCCAGAATAAAGATAGGTGACCTAGAGCTTGGTGTGGCTGTTGTTTCAGGCCTTGGCAATGCCAGGGAACTCCTCGAGCAACTGAGAAGGGGAAGGAATGATCTCCAGTTTATTGAAGTCATGACTTGCCCCAATGGTTGTGTTGGCGGTGGTGGACAACCGATTTGTACGGACCCAGTTAGGGTCAAAGCAAGGATTCAATCCCTTTATAACATTGATAAAGGCGAACTCATCAGGACTTCACATGCGAACAAGTCTGTAAAGAGACTCTATGATGAGTTCCTTGGCGAACCAAACTCGCACAAAGCCCACGAACTATTGCACACCCACTACCACAAGAGGGATGTTTTAAAGTAAAATAGAGCTGATATGAAACGCAAAGAGCACTCCGCTTTTGTCTCGACCAATAAAGAGCGTTGCCGCGTATGCTACACCTGTGTCAGGGAATGCCCGGCCAAGGCCATCAGGATTTCTGATGGCCAGGCCGAGCTGCTTGCCGAAAGGTGTATCAGCTGTGGCAATTGTGTCAGGGTTTGCAGCCAGGATGCGAAGGAGCTCGTCAGGACAAAAGACGAGGTAGAGAAGATAATCTCTGAAAACCAGAAAGTCGCTGCCATAGTCGCGCCAAGTTTTGCCGCCGAGTTTTACGACATGAAATACGACAGGTTTGTTGGCATGCTCAGGGCGCTCGGTTTTTCGTTCGTCAATGAGGTGGCTTTTGGTGCCGATCTGGTTTCAAGGGAATACAGAAAACTCCTTTTGTCTACAAAAGAGGGCCGCTGGATAGCGACAACATGTCCCGCAATAGTAACTTATATAGAAAAATACAGTCCAGACCTCGTGCCCAATCTGGCCCCGATTGTGTCACCAATGGTTGCCACTGCTAGAGCGCTCAAGAGGCTCCATGGCCAAGACCTGAAAATTGTTTTTATCGGGCCATGCATAGCAAAGAAGGTAGAGGCCTCCTCAAGTCTTATTGAAGGGGAAATTGATGGTGCGATAACATTTCTGGAGCTCAGAGAGATGTTTGACGAGCATGGAATCAAATCTGATGCCGTAAAGCCAACAGATTTTGATCCGCCACACGCAAATATCGGAATGGTTTACCCAATCTCTGGTGGAATGCTCCAGACGGCAAAGATTGGTGAAGACCTCATCTCTGGAGAAGCTGTAAGGGCTGAGGGCAGAACGCGTTTTTTGGAGGCCATAAAAGAATTTGAGAACGGCCAGCTTGATGCGAGGCTCCTTGAAGTACTCTGTTGTGAAGGTTGCATAATGGGTGCTGGAATGACCACAAAGGAGCAGGAATTCAAGAGGCGCTCCAGGATAAGCAAGTACGTTAGGGATTGCCTCAAATACAGGAACCAGGGGCAATGGGAAAAGGACATGGTCTATTTTGCCGATCTTGATCTGAGGAGGTCTTTTGAACGTGATGACAAGAGAGTTGGTATCATAACACCAGACATCGATCTCAGGCCAATCCTGGAGA
>JAGOOO010000004.1 GCA_017992475.1 Caldisericia bacterium
GGTCGCCCAACAAGATTGAAAGTCAAGCTATACTCCAAGCACGAACGGAAATTTTAGTACATATATATTGTTTGTCAAGTGGTTTCAATTTCAGGATTTAATCATTTTCTGAATGGATTTAAACTCCCACAGAAAATTATTGATATTGCAAATTATACCTAGTTTGACGTTAAGGATGTGAAAATATATCTTATTGCCGATTTACACAAATCAGTTAGCATAAAACAACTATGGACACGAGAAAAAAACTGGCATTATTTTCGATTTTGGTGGTAGGAATAATCGTGCCATATTTTCCTTTCGTGTGGCAGGTCGGCAATTATGAGCATGCCATCTCCATATACAATGTGATATTTTGTGCAATAGGCATAATCACATACTTTTTCGTAACACTGACCCTCAACTACAAGGTGAGGAAGGCTTATCTTGTAGGATTGGTTATTTTCCTGATGACTGCCTACCTGTCACTTGCTTATCTGGGTGGCTTTGGACAGGATTTTCTTCTGTCCTCAAGAACTGTCCTTTCATCAGTTTTCCTGATCACGCTTTATTCGTTATATCTGGCCTATCTTGTTCTGATCAGGCCATATTTCCCCTTATACGGCAAAAAACCAGGGTGGTTTGTTTCAATTTATCTGCTTATCTTTGTAATATTTTCAATGATCCATCTTTTCCAGCTGGCCCTTCTTAACTGGCAATTTCCAAATGTAGTCATAAATTTGATCAGCTACATCATCCAAGTCGCCATCGTATACGAAACACTCAGAATCATCGCAAGTAAACCCGCAGATTTCGTAAAAAAAATGGTGGCATCAGTAATTTTTGGGATGGTGATCTCAATCTTGTTGGCGGAGGTTTTTTCAGTATTGATAGAATTAGGGAATCCGGCATTCACAATGGCAAACTACGATCAGTCAATAGTTTTCCTTTCGCTTTCATTGTTGCTCTTCGGCATATCGTTCATGCTTCTCATGCTTAGCGAGCAGTTTCAGTTAAAACTAGAAATATACTCCATGCTCCCAGGAACATCGCAGGAGCACATCTTGCAGATGCTGGAATTCGAAAAAGAAGGAATAGTAAGCGTTGACCCAAAAACATATAAGATAACCAGTGCGAATAAGGCCGCTGAAGAAATGGTGGGGCTTTCTCCACTTGATGGTATCGGTCCAAAGCTAAGCAATACACTGGATCTCTCTGAATTTTTTCGCGAAACAATCAATTCTGGATACTCTGAAAAACAAATCATATCAACAAACAAGATAGTCCAGATAAAATCAGCCTATATACAAACACGTGATGGCCCAAAATTATTCCTGCATGCAAGGGACATCACGGAAGAAGCAACGAAAACTTTAAAAGACAAACAAAAAGCGAACATATTGAAGAGCCTTGTGCAGACATCCGAGCTTATCGACCAGGCGACAACGATTGAAGAAATGTTTAAGGTCTCCTGGAGCGCAATCAATGAAGTTTTGCCAATAGATGCCTTTTCGCTCCTATTGTTCAATTCTGATGACTCAATTGAAAAAGGGGCCTTCTTCAAAGGGTTAGACGATAATGAGCGCGAAATTGTAAAAACCGTTTTCAAGAGATATTCAAAAATACATAAGAAAATTCAATTGCAAGACACTTCTCCAAAAATAATCGACCTGCCATTCAAATCCCAGGTTGTTTTCCAGATGGAAATTTCAGCAAGAGTAAAAGGATACATGTTTGTTGCATCAAAAGTTGGTAGCACATTCAATACAGATATTGCAGACATGATGAAAAGTCTTTCAAACCAGCTCGCGCTGGCAATCCAGAAAAACTTGATTGGTGATGAGTTGAAAGACAAGGTCATGATGCTTGAAGAAATGAACAAGGGCAAAGATGAATTCATCGCCTCAATGACACATGAATTGAGGACACCTCTTACAACACTCCTTGGTTTTCTTGAACTCCTTGACCAAAGAAAACCAAATATGACAAAGGAGCAAATCGAATTCATAAGTATAGCTTCGCAGTCTGCAGAATCACTCTCATGGCTGATTGAAGACCTGATTGATCTTGGAAGGCTGAAGAATGGAAAATTCACTTTCCATAACAATAGAAATTTCTTCTCTGACATATTTTACCAGGAGACAGGAAAACTGGCAAAGAGCGCCTGGCAAAAGGGAATAACTGTGGAGAACATGTTTGTTGGTGAGAACAGGTCCCTCCTGCTTGACAAAAAAGTTGTTTCCAGAATAATTGGCAATCTTTGCAAAGCATCACTCATATATCTTCATAAAGGTGATAAAATGAGGTTTTATTGCAAGGTAGTTGACAGAAACCTTGTATTTTCAGTGATTGATGATGGAAAGCAATGGGACAAGGAAGACCTGGATTATATTTCAGACGTTTTCACAAGGATCCCTTCAAAAACACTCGAGGAACACCCCGGTTCAGTTGGCTTGGCACTCTCCTATGCAAAGGAATTCACCAGAGCAATGGGGGGAACATTTGAAGTAAGGACATTGCCTTTTGGAAACTACATAAAAATAATCATTCCGGAAAAACCAAACCGGGAGCTTGAATAACTCCTCCTAATTGGATAATATGGTTCCCATGACTCATGAAGAATCGGCAGGAGGAGTTGTGTTCCTGGAAGGGAAAGTCGTCATCCTGCAAAGAAAAAGCAATAAAAATTGGATATTACCGAAGGGTCACCTTGAGGAAGGTGAAACACACGAGCAAGCTGCAATAAGGGAAGTGTTCGAAGAAACCCATTTGCAAGCCGATCCAATAACACCCATTGGCGACACCCACTATCAATTCAAGATTGATGAAAGCAATGTAATTGACAAATCAGTCAAGTATTTTCTGATGCTTGCAAAATCAAGAAAAGTAAAAACAGAGGCATTCTTCTCATATTATTTGGTTGTTCCGCCAGCAAAAGCAATAAGGCTCTTGACGTTCCCGCAGGACAAAAAAATTCTTCGCTCGGCCTGGTTCGAATACAGGCGCTTAGCAAAAGAAGGTGCCATACCTGATGCAACAAAGGTTCAAAATCGCTTCTGAACTAGCACTTGACGTAGGCACACTACTCCTGGACATGAGATTCTGTGATCTGAAAACACGCACCAAATCCTCCACATGCGACCTTGTAACAGAGGCCGACTACAGATCACAAACTCTCATAACAAATACCATAGAGTCAAACTTTCCTGAGGACTCCATCCTGTCAGAAGAGGCATTCAGCAAACAGGGGACATCGGAATGGCAATGGATAATTGACCCACTGGATGGAACAACAAATTACGCACATGGAATGCCTGTTTACTGTGTTTCAATTGCGGCATACAAGGATGGCGAACCCATGATCGGGGTCATATACGACCCCAACAGGAGAGAGCTGTTTGAAGCGAAAAGGGGCGAAGGCGCATGTCTCAATGACAAAAGCATCTACGTTTCAAAAAGAAGCAATCTCCAGGTTTCCATGCTTGCAACAGGATTCCCATATGACAAGGCAAGAGACCTAAAAGACAACAATGTAAACCATTTCATTGCATTTTTGCTCAATACGCATGCCGTCAGAAGGCTCGGTTCAGCGGCACTTGATCTATGTTATGTCGCCGCTGGAAGGCTGGACGGCTACTGGGAACTGAAACTGAAACCATGGGACATGGCGGCAGGGGTCCTCATGGTCATGGAAGCTGGTGGAATGGTCACAGGTTTTAATAATGAGCCGTTCGATCTCTATAACAGCCACATCGTGGCCTCAAATGGATTGATTCAACAGGAAATGCTTTCGACGATAGAGGCGTCGCTTTGACAATATTCAACAACATCGGTGAGAGATATGATCTTTTTGTTGACTGGGACAGAAGGCTCTCAACCGAGGTCCCGTTCCTTCACAAAGTATTGAGATCACACAACGCAAAAAAAGTGCTCGACGTGGGTTGCGCCACCGGAAAACATGCAATAGAGTTGGCAAAACTTGGATATGACATGCATGGAATAGATATTTCCGACAACCTGATACAAAAAGCAAAGAAAAACGCCCAGGAAGAAAGAACTTACGTTGATTTTGAACCAATGTCGATGCTTGATATCACAAAACATAAAGCAAAACCCTTTGATGCGGTGCTCATGCTCGGCAATGTTGTTTCACTACTAGACGATGAAAAACAGGTCTTATCATTCTTCGCCGATGCAAAATCAGTGCTGAAAATTGGTGGGATCCTTGTAATCCAGACGTTGAATTATCGAAAAATGATCAAAAATGGCGAGAGGTACGAATTAATAGAAACACCTGAACCAAACCTGATTTTTCTTAAAATATTCGACCTGGTTGGTGAAAACACCAGGCTCTCAATAGTGATGCTGGAGAAAAACGGCTCCTGGAAAATGTCTGAAATGTCACAACACCTTATGGTCATGACAAAGGAAGACCTGGTTCGTCACGCTTCAAGAACAAAATTCAGCTCAATCAGTCTATATGGCAAATTCGACGGCTCCCCATTCAAAGGTGAAGAGTCAGATCAAATCCTGGCGGTGTTTGAAAAATGAAAGTACTTGTAACTGGTGCAACCGGGTTCCTTGGTTCACACCTTGCAAAGCGTCTGGTAAAAGAGGGGCATGAGGTTTTTTGCCCTGTTAGAAGAGAGAAAAAAATAGAGGGATGCAAAACCTTTCTTGAAGACTACAAAAGCATTCCCTTTGAAAATTTCAACGAAAGCATCGATGTTTTCTTCAATTGCATTGGCCATATCTCTGATCACCTTTCCACAAAAGACCTCTGGGAAACAAATGTTACACTCCAGGGAAAACTCATTGAAGCTGCAAAAAAACTTGGAGCAAAGAGGTTTGTTCATATCAGTTCTGTCTCGGCAGTGGGGCTGAACGGCAAGGATTCGCCAATAAAAGAAGATGACGATCTTGGAACTGGCCTTGGATATGGAGACACAAAAAGGGCTGGTGAAGAAGTGGTGCTTGGGCTTGGGAAAAAGCTTGGCATCGAAGTTGTCGTGCTGAGACCAACACTCATCTATGGTGAAATGAAAGACGGCGCCATGGATAAGATCTACAAGGTACTCAAAACACCTTTGAGGATGATAGGAACAGGAAACCAGATCTGGCACATGGTGCATGTTGAAGATGTTGTTGACGCATGCTTATTAGCAGCATCTAAAAAAGATGTCGAATTCCAGGTGTTCAATATCGTCGGCCCAGACCCGATAACTGCAAATAAAGTGGTAGAAATAGCTTGCAAAACACTAAGCTTAAAAAATAAAGGCCTAAGAGTGCCAACGAGCCTGGCCTTTGCCATTGCTTCTGCTTGTCAAACATTTTGGGGAAAGAAAAAACCTCCATTCTCAAAATTTACATGCAAATTGCTGTGCCTGTCTCATGAATATGACCAGACAAAAGCAAGAGAACAACTGGGTTTCAACCCTAAGAGGAGCTTTGCCCAGGAGGTTTCTTCGCTGTTTTCGACACCCAGGGGACACTAAGGCCAATCCTTCTGGTGGCCTTGCTGAAAAGCTGCGCAAAACTTGGCGCAGGGACGCCTTTGGAACGCAAACTCAATATCATGCAGACTTCCGCACCATAAATTATTATTGATGTAGACAAATACATCCAGAAAATCGCTCCCAGAACATAGGCAAAAGTGCCAAGCAAAGGCTGTGAGCCAGTAAAAATGCTCTGGTAAAGATCAAAAACTACCTTCAATAAATTCCATAAGAGGCCGGCCGTTACAGCGCCCCAGAAGACATCTCTGAACCGCTGCCTTGTGTTTGGTAGAATCAAGTAAATAAGAAAACATATGAGGGCAAAAATAAAAGCATTGGACATCCAGTTAAACAGCGTAAGCATCCATGGTATTTTCATTAGAAATTGGTGCAAAGTTGAGCCCTTGGCTGTGCTCAAAATATTGAGAAGCGGAGAGGCGACAACGGCCAGTATAAGCAATATGTTGAGTATTAGCGAGAAAGAGATGCCGATTAAATATGACCTTATATAACCTCTCGGCCTCACACCAAATGTGTGGTTCATTACATATTCAAGGCTCCTAAACATTCCAACAGAAACGAAAAGTAAGGAAATAACACCAGTAATCGTTGTTGTGCCGCTACTTTTTATGATTGTATCAACAAAATTTTTCAACCATTCCAGTGCCTCTGTTCTGGCAATAAAAAGCGAAAGACCTTTGTAAACCGCTTCAAGAAGCGCAGGGTCATGCTTCAAGATGTTACCTGCAAAGGAGATGGCAAAAAGTACAAACGGTATTATTGAAAGGATAAAGTAGAAAGATACAGAGGAGGCATGGATAAAAGAGTTGTCATCATTAAATGAAAGGGCGGCCTCTACGAGGACACGAACAGGCCTGGATATGAGACGTTTAAGGTTGTCTTTCAGGCTGGGCATCTATTTTGAAATGGTGGGTGATAGTGGAATTGAACCACTGACCTCTTCCGTGTCAGGGAAGCGTTCTACCTCTGAACTAACCACCCACTGGCAGCATTATTATGGTTGTAAATATCTATGTGTCAAGAATATGAACCGAAAATACTTAACAAATGTAATATTACCAAAGAGGTGATTAAATGCGCAGGGTATATACACTGTTACTAATTATCACCATGATTGCATTTCCTGTTTACGGGCGCTCCCAGGAGGAGAAGACGCCTGACTGGACGCACATGCATGGTGATGCTTTTCATACAGCCTATTCGTCGGTCGAGCTTCCACCGCCATTGAAACTCTTGTGGAGAAAACCCTTTGACTCTGCGCCGCACAGCAATGTTGTTGCATGCTGGGATAGCGACACACCACTGCTTTTCACAGGCGATGGCTCCGGAAATTTCTTCTGCATGAAGCCAGACACTGGTGAAGTTGTTTGGAAATACAGTGTTGATGGCAGCGCTTTTCTTGGCTCTCCAGTAATTTTCACCTCTTATGATGGCACAAAAAAAGTAATGGCAGTTTCCTCTGATGGTATAAAAGACAGTGGCACTGGATCAATAATCGCCCATTGCTTCGATTTAAAGGGCAAAATCATCTGGAAAACATCACTGGACGGAACATTCTGCGAATCATCACCAACCTTTCAGAACGGCTTTCTATATGTAGCTACAGGAACTATGAGCCACGGCAGCAGCTCTGGCGGGTATCTTTACAAAATAAGACAGGACACTGGTGATTCTGTCTGGAAAGCCAGCCTGCCAGATGCGCCAGCAACAGCATCGCCATCTCTCATTGGCGGGAAAGTCTATATTGCATGCTCCAAACTCCATGTTGGCAGTTTTGATGGAAGATGGCTGGGTGCCTATATCAGGGGCGCTGTATTCGTGGCAGTTGACGATTCAAATGGCACTGCTGTCGACAAGCTAGACTACGGCAATATGAGGATGGACATCCTCACCGTTTATGATGGTGAGGAGATAATTCTTTCAGGCCAATCAGTTGCAGTTTACAGAAGAAAATACGTTGACCCAAGAGATCCAAGAAGATTTTATTATGTAGAGGTCGAAGAACCAAAAAGCCTCGTTGCAAGAGTCAAGCCAGACAACCTCTCAACGGAATGGCGCAGTTACCCAACAATATATGGAGATGGTCACATTTACGCACACACACCGATCGTCTCGAACGGCTGGATAATAATCGGTGCAGATGAAGGGGTTGTCTACGCCTACAACAAAAAGGACGCAACACAGCAATGGGCATACAAAATGTCAAACGGAATCAGGCTTTGCATGGCCGCTTCCGACAACTACATCTATCTGAATGAAGGCGATACACCGCCAAATTGCGGGTCTTGCAAAGCCAAATTCAAGATAGTGGAGATAAACAGTGGGAGAATACTCTGGAGTTACCAGCTTGATGAAGCTGGTCTTGGTGGAGTCACTGTTTTCGACAAATATGTTTACACTTTTGACAGAGGGAACGTCTACTGTTTTACAAGATCAGGCCCGCCAAAATTAATGGTTGATCCAATAAAAATCGACCTTGGTGAGATACCAAAGGGCAGGACCGAAAAAACAAGTTTCAATGTCTGGAATGGCGGTGAAGGAACGCTTATCGGGACTGTAAAATTCAATGTTCCATATATGAAACTTTCCTCTGACCAATTCATGCTGACAACCGAGACAAAACAGTTTATCTGCACGATAGACACCAAAAATCTCACAGTGGGGCAGGTTTACAATATACCAATACTGGTTGAGGCTACAAACGGCGATAAGCAGACGGTCATAATCACCTTCACAGTGACAGGCCTGCCAATAATCAAGGTCACACCGCCAACAATTGACTTTGGAACAGTCGAGAAGGGTACTTACAGCGAAGCCGAAATATTCATAGACAATATTGGTGAAGGTACTCTTAGAGGCAATATTAAAACTGACATGGCTTGGTTGTCACTGGAATACCAATCATGGGAAGGAAACCACAAAAAACTCATCGCAACAGCCGACACACTGATGCTCGATTATGATAGGAGCTACAAAGCAAACGTGTTCTTTGAAAGCAACGGTGGTACTGCGAAAGTTGAGGTCACGATAAAAATAAAACAGAAAGGGCCAAGGCTTGTTGTTTATCCAACAGAATTGATTTTTACAGATGTAAACTGGGGTGACCAGCTGACAGGTACCTTTGCAATCTCAAATGGCGGCATCCAGACACTTGAAGGGACCCTTGAGCCAAACAGCGACTGGATAATCCTTTCATCAAAGGATTTTTCACTCACCACCGACCCAAAAAATTTCAAGGTGGAAATAGACACCAAACAACTTAAGGATGGGGCAACAACCAAGGGCCAAATATTGATAACAAGCAATGGCGGTACAAAGGTAGTAGATATAACCATCACAATAAAGCCCAGGCCACCACAGCTCAAGGTTGATCCACCAACACTATTCTTCAACCAATGTGAGCCAGACCAGATATACGAATCAAAAATAACAATTTCCAATTTGGGTTCGGGTGTCCTCTCTGGTACAATAAAACCAGGCCCAGGAGCCGACTGGCTCAAAATAAAACAAGGTGTTTTTGACATAAGCAAGGCACCGATTGATATACCCATTATTGTCGACACAAAAGGGATGGCGAAGAACACCTCCTACACAGGCAAGATAATTATCGAGTCAAATGGTGGAACCGATGAAGTCGGTGTTGTTGTCGTAATGAGCGAGAGAAAACGTTTTACAGTCGAGCTCTGGATTGGTTCCTATGAAGCAAGAATAAACGGCAAACCATCAAAACTTGATTGGCCTCCATACATCAACAAAGGTGCAACGATGGTCCCAGCAAGATTTATCTCAGAGGCTTTCGGGTGCATAGTTGATTTTTACCCAAAACATAAGGCCATAGAAGAAATTTACATCTCGAGAGGAGAGGTGCAGGTAACGCTTTATGTAGGGAAAAATTATTGCCTCGTCGGGAATCAGAAAGTGCAGCTTGACGTTCCACCAGAAATAAAAAACAAGAGGACCTTTGTTCCAATAAGATTCATATCTGAAGTATTTGGCGCAGACATTGTCTGGGACAAAGACACGCAGAAGGTCACAATAGGTTACTGGCAGGACTAAGATTGCAATGTATAACCATGACTAATAAATTGTGGATAAAAAATATAAATTAATTGTGCTCATATTGTTAAATATAAAGTATTATTAGTTAAATCCAGTGCTTTTCTGTGATAAATTAATTTTCACTTATAAAACAAACAAATTGTGCAATCATGATGACTTTTAAATATGCTTCAAAAAATCTTCTTTGCACATTGCAAAAATATTTAGATTTTTGCAATGTTTTTTCACCATCTTGAATTTGGTGCAGTAAAATTACACTTATAATCAAAATCAAATGGGTCCGGCTTGATAGGGGGACAAGATAAACCTTTTACTTTCTGAGGGTTTATCTATTTTGCCAAAAAACAAAGAACCAATTTTGTATACATTTTGTAAACAACCTGAGCACCAGAAAACCATTACTATTCTATAGAGGAGGTTGATGATGCGCAGAAGACTGATTTCGATTGTATTAGTCCTTTATCTTCTTGTTCCACAATTTATTACAACAGCTGTACAATCCAAGGATAATGAAGGTCTATGGATTGAGGGAACCCAGCAAAACCCAAGACCAACAAATGGCGTAGCAACAATAAAAGGTTTCACCGGAAAAGTCACTGTCACCGAATCATCCTATGAATTTGACCTCATCTGCGAACTGGTGTGTGAAACACCTGTTGACAAAATGCAATGGTACGTTGCGACATCGGAACTGGCAATAAAGAGGGCAACACTTGACGACAGAGAAATAAAATCCCGAAGTGATAAAGGCAATTTCTTCCTTGAATTCCCTCAAAAAATGCAAACCGGCGCGCACAAGCTAAGATTCATCTACGATGGAACAATGAATTACGCGAGTCCAGAGGGTATAAGAACACAGATATTTACAAATGGCTACCATTTTCACTGCTATAATGCATGGTATCCAATGTCAGACAGCATTTCCACAGATAAACAGGTGACATTCGATCTTGACGTCAAAATACCCTCCCACTGGTTTCTGCTGGGGAGTTTTGTGCCAAAAGAATACCGCGATAAACCAAAAAGCGATGGGAAGTACAAGGTTGAGATAAAAACCGAGAACATATATGCCGCAAAGCTGGTTGGCGGAGACTACATAGTTTTCAAGGAAGAGGGGGAGAAGTATGCTGTAAGAGTCTACGGTTTCAGGGGTGGCAATACTTCTTTCAAAACCATATTGAAAACTGCAAAATCAACTGCTGACTTTTTCGGGCAATACTACAACAAGCCCTGTGAAAACGACTATTTCGTAGCTGCACAAACAGGCAGAAGGGGCAATGGTCAGGGGCTGGATGGCGGATGGGTCATAGACTCCCCATACCTCAACGAAGAGTCATTTGCTCCGGATTTTCTGGCCCATGAGTGTGCCCATTTGTCGTGGTTTGGTGGCAACGGCATCATACCCAATCCAAAGGTACACCCAGATCAAAGAGTGCTTTCGGAAGCCTTTGCTGAATTCTCAGCAATTCTCTATTGCGATTCATTGTCTCCAGAGCAAGGGCAGGCAAAACTGAAAAGTGTAAGGGATATTTACTTCAAAAATAAAAAAGATTATGAGCCGCCACTTTCAAGCACTGCATGCGAATGGGTCGACTATATCGTCTACCAGAAGGGTGCACTTGTTGTTTGGGCACTTAAGGGAAAACTGGGCGATGATGTGTTCAAAAGTGCAATGCAGGAGTTTATGAAAAAATATGATTCTTCAAAACAAGCCCCAGGCGAAGGCCCTACTTTGAAAGACTTGAAAGCTACGCTCGAAGAGGTGTCAGGAGTTGATATGACTGATTTCTGGTCAGTATTTTTCAATTCACCAAAATTGGTGTCCACATCATTCGGCCTCCTGAGGGAAAACAAGGATGGAAAAATCATTGATACTCTTAGCCTTAAAAACAACGATTCAACAGAGTGTCCAACACGCTTCATGGTATACTATGTCGATGGAGAAAGCCAGAGCTTTGTTCTGTCAGGCAAAACAAAACTGTATCAGCTACCCAAAATGGCAACAGGGATCGTTTTTACGGATTACAACGGGATCATACCAATGGATGACGATCGCGTACACAGCATGTCTACTGCGAACATCATATCCTTGCTTAAGTGGCAAAAACCTCTTGTATGCTATGAGCCTGGTGATGGCGAAGATGTAATGAAAAGGGCCGAAGCATGGGTGCAAAAATATGGTGGGGAAAGCGTTACATCCAATTTCGCAGGAAGCACTAAAAAACCCGTTATCCTAGTCGGGCCAACACCACAGCTGAAAGTGCTTGGAAGCGCAAAGCTCGGCAACAGAATGGTGAAAATACAGAACGATTCGATTGTCTGGCGAGGAAAACAGATCATGGGAGAGTTTGATGGCATACAGGTTTTCTACGACGAGGCAGAACCCGCAAAAACCTATATACTGGACAATGGACTAGGGGATTTGCCAGAAAACCTTGCCTACGCTGGTATCTTCACAAGAAGAGACAAGGGGTGTATGCTGTCGTTCAATCTCGAAAAACCTGGCATACCAATGGCCACACTTGGAGAAAACATACTTGATCCACCCTGGATGCAAAAAACAGTCGAATTGGATAGCTTCAAACAAACTTTCACCATCAACTCGAAGAGGGAATACAAGGCCGCGTGGAAAGGATTTGATAGAGACAGCTTCACATTCAAGGAGATGACCCAAACCATAAAACCCGGCCAGAACAATATCAACATAGAGCTGGATACAAGGGGTGGGAAGTGCGCATTCGAGATCGAACATTCATCAGCATTCTGTTACGAGAAATGGTGCTTCGGCCTCCAGACTGCATCAAACGAGTGTCCATTGCCAGAACTGCAGGCACCAAAGAGCTCCCAAAATTCTGACTGGAAAGTATCTTTCAACCAGAATATCAATTATTCATACAGCCTCGACGGTGCAAAGGGCTCGGACTGGATACAGGGAAGGGAACTCATCCTCTCTGGCCTGCAAAAAAGCAAGCATGAACTCAAAATAATCTTTGCCTGCAAAGGTGGGGCACTTTCTGAAATACAGACAGCAAATTTTGCAACCGGAGTGACGCCACCAAAGGTAACCATAAACTCTGGGGTCATTGTCCAGAAGAAGGGTGAGATTATTTTAAGCGGAAAGGCCGATCCAGGCGCCAAACTGTCCTTCAAAACACCGCAAGGAAAGGAGCTTGTTGCGGATATTTCTCAGAAAGATGACGGCGCATTCACCGCAACAATAAAAGAAACAGAGACCCTGACAGAAATAATTGTCACTTCAACGGATGAAAACGGGCTTTCTGCAACTGCCAGAGTGACGGTCACAAAATATGTTATGGTGACAATGCAGATCGGCTCAAAAACTGCCACCTCCGATGATGGAACAACGTACACACTTGATGTTCCACCAATGATCCTCGCCGGCTCGACATTTGTCCCCATGAGGTTCATCGGCGAAAGACTTTCTGCCGAGATCACATGGGTCGCATCCGAGAAGAAGGTCATCTACAAACTTGGCAAAACCATCGTCGAGATATGGATCGGGAAGAAAGAGGCGAAAATCAACGGCGCTGAATACAAACTCGCTTCCCCGCCGGTCATCGTATCAGGCAAAACGCTGGTTCCACTAAGATTTGTCGCCGAGGCGCTTGGCGCAAAGGTCACATGGCAGGGGGAAACAAAAACAATCATCATCGAATACCCAAACTTATAACCAACAGCAAACAAATGCAGGTATAATTGCAGACATGGCACTATTCGACAGCTTTGCTTTAGATTATGATTCATTTTTTGCAACAAAACTTGGGAAAGCAATACTTTTGGCCGAGGCATCAGCAATAATGAAGGCCATCAGGCCACAAAAAGACCTTGAGTGCCTCGATGCAGGTTGCGGGACTGGCATTTTCACAAGTTTGTTGGCAAAATCAGGAATGAAGGTCACAGGCATCGATGAATCAACAAAGATGCTTGATGCGGCCTCAAAAAAACCCGAGCTAGCAAGCACAAGGTTGGTAAATGGCAAACTGACCGAACTCCCTTTTGAAAACATGGCCTTTGACAGGGTCCTCTGCTCGTTTGCGCTCGAGTTTGTGGATGACCAGGATCAAGCGGCAAAAGAAACCTGGAGGATCCTGAGACCGAATGGCATTGCCGCAATCGTGGTTCTTAACCCGGACAGCCCATGGGCAAAAACCAGGGAAGGGGTCGAGGTCTACAAAACCGCAAAATACCTGACATTCTCAAAGCTACAAGACTTTTTGCCAGGATTGGCCAGCATTTCTACCTGCGTCCACTTCCTCCCAACAGATAATTGCTGTTTTGGGGCAAAAGAGGCCTGGGGGAACATCAAGGGGAGCAAGAAGGGGGCAGCGATTGTGGCCAGCTTCAGAAAAACGGTGCAAAAATGAAAGTCATGATACAGGTTTCAGTTTACCCGCTGGGGACAGAAAAAATCGGCGAGAGGGTCATGGAGGCAATCCAGGCAATCTCCGGCATGGGGCTCGAGACATTCACAAACCCGATGTCAACAACGATCTCTTGCGAGCTGGAGGATGGCCTTGAGGCGCTGGAAAAGATGTACAGAGCCATCGGGCAGGACGGCAAGGCAATAATGAACGTCACCGTTTCAAACGCCTGCGGGTAAGATATTATTATCGTTGCTTGAAATAATTATTTTTTAATTGTTAACTTTTTAAAACTGGAATCTTCATCAAAGCTTCTTCTTTGCATGCTTTATTAATCATAAACATATATCAGCACCCATAACCACTGTATCAGTGAGCAGTTCTCCTTTATCAAGCATGGACTCTCCAACAAGCAAATGTAAACAAATCAAGTATAGCAATATATTTTTTATAGCATATAATAATTAATATTAAAAAAGATATCAGTAAAGAGGTATCGGAGAGAGGTTTAGATGTCTAACATAATAGAAACAGCAACAAAAGCAGGGAATTTCAAAACACTCGTTGAGGCAGTGAAAACGGCAGGTTTAGACAATACGCTTGCAGGCCCGGGGCCATTCACAGTTTTTGCCCCAACTGACGAGGCATTTGCAAAATTGCCGAAAGGAACAGTTGAGAGCCTTCTGAAAGATCCAACGCAACTTAAGAAAATATTGACCTATCATGTTGTTTCTGGAAAACATGATTCACACGAAATTGCGAAGGTTGAAACGCTCAAAACTGTTGAAGGACAAAACATCCACATCCACACAAAAGATGGGGTAAAGGTCAATGACGCGCATGTTGTCAAGGCAGATATTGCCAGCGACAACGGTTTGATCCACGCCATTGACACGGTGATCATGCCCAAATAGTTTTAGTTTTTGCTTTAGTTTGTGCATGTGCATCTGTGCATCTTTTTGAAAAGGCCGTCGTTTTTTGACGGCCTTTATTTTTGGCAATTCCAAACAAACGCCTGCGGGTAATATTCACTGCAATAGGAATTTTTCCTCTTCTTCCCAATACCATCAAAATACATTACAATAAAAATATGGGGCGCATAGGAGATTTGATTTTAGGCACTTATGGGGTTTTGATGGTTATGGTGACAACACCTTTCCTCAATATGGTTGCTCTCGATTCATCAGGTTCAATGCATAGTGAAAACTATCTTTTCTTGTCAATCTCTCTTATCGTGATGTATTTTTCACATTTTTATCTGTACAAGGTATTTTTCGGGGTGAAAAAGGGGCTGATCGTATTCCATTCTATCGCAAAAGATGGTTTGCAAAAACAATCGCTGGTTTCATTTCCATATTTGTCTACTCATTTGTGATTTCCCCATTGTATCATCGAGAATACCACATATATTCGTATTTTGATGTTGAATATTCATTAACAACATTTGTGGTATTCATGTTTTTTTTCATGCTATTTTATGTAGTTTTCGGAGAATTGCTTTATGAATGTGTTGGAGACAAAAACTAAAATGATATTTTCAATTTGACCTGACTTAGAAGGATTACCCCATCAAATGTTTATCCAGTTTGATAATATGTGCTATAATAAAAATGTGGGATTCATAAAAAGGAACGTCCTAGGTTTTTTTGGAATTATAGCCGTGATGCTAGCCTTGCCTTATTTTAATGAAATTTTCCTCGAAACAAGTTGCACCCTAAAACCATTTATCCCAAGAAACCTCATTTTCTCGGCATTGCTGGTGATTTTATATTTCTCGCACTATTACCTTTTCAGGATGATCTTCCGATTCAAGAACGAGAAAGCTCGTCCACATTTTTATCATATAATATGGAAAACAATCGCCGGTTTGACTGCAATATCTTTCTACTCATTTGTGGTTCTTCAGATGAACTACAGTTTGGGAACAATATACAGCATGAATGGAAGTCCAGACAATCTATTCCATCCTTATAGCCTAGGTTTCTTTGATTTGGGATTGGCTCTTTATGGATTGTTTATGCTTGCATATTTCTTTCTAGTATTTTTTGTGTTTTTTCCAGAATTATTTTACAGATGTATGCAGACCAATCCCCAGCAGTAGCATCATATCCTTCAAATCAATCAGCCCATCTGAATTCAAATCGGCCATCGGGTTCCACCACTCCGGCCCGGGCGAGCCGTCCATTCCGGCACCCACAGAGCTGCTCTGTTTGCACATCAGGACAAAGTCCCTCAGGTTGACCCTTCCATCGACGTCCAGGTCGCCTTTTAGCGCTGGCTCCAAATAACGAAAGAACTGCGCGGCAATCACCCAGCGTATCCTCGCCAGCGGAGGACTGATTTTCAGGTAACCAGGGTACGGCGTGAACTGGTGCTCTGCGTTCTTGACCTTTATCAGCGCGCATGTGGCGCCGACCTGTTTCAATTTTCTCGCGAACAGCTCACCCTGAAGATACAGGATTGCCGAGTCATTTTCGCCGTGGATTATCAGCTCTGGTGGGTCATCTTTATCGGCATAGGTGACAGGCGACGCATTGATGGCCCTTTCCGGGCAGGCCTTGGGCTTGCATCCAAGCAGTTCCTCAGTTATACCCCTCCAGCCATTTTCGCCTACTGGCTGGGTAAGGTCGGTTGGGCCATACAGTTCTACAACACACTGGGGTTTGCTTGAGATTCCCGGGAGGCCCGGGCCCTCAAGCCCGTCTTTTTCGTCGGCCGTTCCAAGGAAAGCAACCAGGTGGCCGCCTGCAGAATGGCCCCAGACACCAATCCGGTTCGGATCAATGCCGAATTTCTTCGCGTTTTTGCGAAGATAACGGATCGCAAGCTTGCAGTCATTGATCTGTGCAGGGTGCTTCGCCTGCTGGGAGAGCCTGTAATCGACGCTTGCTATTGCAAAACCCATCTGGTACAGGAGTTTGCGTTCGACCCTGATTGTGTTGTAGATTCCATACCTGTTGCCGCTCCGCCAGCCACCGCCGTGGAAGTAAACTGCAATCGGGACTGTCTGGCCCCTGCATGCTTTTGGCTTTATGACATCAAGCTGGAGCGAAAGGCCGGCCTCTTTGCCAAACACCTCTCCGCGCCAAATGTCCAGCGCCGGCTCCGGTGCGCCAAGCGAGGGAGGGATGGGGCCAGGAACAATCCTATCGCCGAGTTTCCAGATTTTATTCTGTGTTTCTTTTGGGGCTGGTTTGGCAATATCTTTTTTTGAAACCGGAGGAGCAATACAAATGCCGGAGTTTGCCGGCACAGCCAATACCATCAATCCACAAATCAAAAAAGCAAGAATCCTTTTCACGAGGGTGATTATAAGAAAAAATGTTAAAAAATCATCGAAAACCTGGTTATGCCAAATTAGGAATATTACATCTCTAATCAAATGAAAAGTAGATAATAATACCTTATTGGTTATAAATATTTGCTATTCACTCTAATAGCAAATATAAATTCTATGATAACATTATTAGTTACATAAGATATCTATAAGTAATTATTAGATGAAATATCTTGTCTAAAATAATTTATATCTCCTTATATGATATAAATCAGCATATAAGGAGATATATTTTGCTTTTTTGCGCTATCTGATGTATTTGCCCAAGAAGTCTTCAATTTCCGGCAGTCCACCCTGGAAAATGAGATAACCATCATGCGGTTCACGCTCCGTGATTTCGCCATTGACTGGGGTGAGCATCATTTTCATGACCTCGTCTCTCTCCCTGGTGTGGCCAAGTGTCCAGCCGAGTTTTATGTATGCAACTTCTGGAAGCATGTTGGCGGCCGGAATTACACCAAGCTCCATGAGGTCCCTGCCGGTATCATAAACGTACATCTGCGCGAAACCCCAAAGTGTCTGGACGGTCATGAAGACATGCACACCGGCCTGAACGGCCCTTCTGAGCGGTTCATAGAGTGGTTTGTTGACATGGCCAAGACCTGTTCCAGCGATCACAATGCCATGGTAACCATTTTCGACAAGAGAATCGATAATATCGGGCTTCATTGCCGGATAATAATAAACTATTGCCACCTTGTCATCAAAAACTGCGTCCACCTTGACGTTGCGGTCTGACCTTCTTCTCCTGTATTCCTTTTTGAGCGGGGTCACACTGTCTGGCGTGCACATTGCAAGCGGAATATCGGACACTGTTCTGAAAGTCGAGCGGTAGGAACTGTGCATCTTGCGCACCCTTGTGCCCCTGTGGAGAAGGTTGTATGAGTCGGAGGTCGGGCCAAACATACAGACCATTACCTCTGCAATCGGACCACGGGACGCTGTATGGCTTGCACACCTGAGGTTAAATGCCGCATCAGATGAAGGCCTGTCAGATGATCTCTGTGAACCGACCATTACAATCGGGACCGGTGAGTCCTGGACCATGAATGAAAGGCAGGCCGCTGTATGGTGCATTGTATCTGTTCCGTGGCCAATGACTATTCCATCAGCCCCGTTTGATATTTCCCTGCCGATCGCCTCAGCAAGTGTTATGTACTGCTCCGGGCCCATGTTCTCGGAGAACACGCCAAAGAGCTTTACCGTCTTCATGTTACATATGTCGGCAAGCTCGGGAACTGCACCATAAAGCTCGCCAGGTGTGAAAGCAGGTATAACAGCACCAGTTCTGTAATCAAGCCTGGATGCAATTGTTCCGCCTGTCCCAAGCAATGTCACATTTGGCTTTTTTGGATCAAACGGGAACTCCTGTTCCGGAATTTTGTATTTGGCTTCCTTGTAGCCAATCTCCTTGACTGCTTTTATGCCATCAACCGCTAGGCCGATATTATAGCCGGTCTGAAGCTTGACAACAACGTGCAGGTCGTCGGCCTGTTCCGACCTTGGCAGGATGATGCCTCTAAAGTTGCCTTTATCGGTCTCAATCTCAACGTCTGCCCAAACTCTTGCGTTAAAAGAGGTGAGGACAGACAACGCTTTACCTTTATAACCCGAAAGAGTACTCATAGTTTTGCATTTTGCCAAATATGAGCCAAAAACTCAAGGCAGAGTGTCGAAAAACAATCTTAAACCAAGCCTATTAGCAGAAAAATGTCCAAAATCAAAAGTAAAAAACTTTACATAAATCTTTAGCTTTCCCTTGAATTTACGCTGGTCAAGTTGACGTGAGAATTTTCATCCTTAAAATCGTTAAAAGTCCAAATTGGAGGCATTGTAAATGAAAAAGACCGCTTCCCTTCTAATTGCGATCATTGCGCTCACAGCGCTAACTATCGTTCCAACAGGCAACTTCACTGATGCTGGTGGCTTCTGGCAGTCAACAAACCCTGCCATTTCCGGAGACATCGTTGTTGGTGTAAAGGGCGAAACAGGAATAATGGCATTCAAGCTTAGCGACAAAAGCCCGGTATGGCCGCAACCCTACCAGACGGTTGACAGGGTTTACACCTCACCAACCATACACGGAGACAAAATCTACCAGGTTTTAACACTGGCAGAGGCTCCATACAGATTCCTGGTTTGCCTGGAGCTCGCAACCGGCAAGGAAGTCTGGAAAGCCAAGGTCGAGAAGGCTCATTACAGCAGACCTATGGTTTTCGACGACGGAATAATTTTGGGTACTACCGGCTTCAACTCTGGTAAGGGCACAATCATGTCTTTTGATATGAATGGAAAACTTGTCTGGGAATGGAAAGATGGCGAGGGATGGATTTATGGCACACCAGCAAGACTCAAAATTGAAAAATCTGACTCAAAGCTTGACGTCATTCTCGCAGGATCAATCAGAGGAAAAGTTTATCCTGTGAATTACGCAACTGGCAAAAACGCCAAAATATGGAAAAATGCCTTTTTTGAGACCGATGGAAAAGGGCCGAATCCAACAAATCCATACAATGATGGTGGACCAATTGAATGCGACACAAACCTTGTCAAGGAAGGCGACAACTACTATCTATATTTTGGCTCCCTCGATGGTTGTGTATATAAAGTTGACGCTCTCTCAGGCACAAAGGTATGGAGCTTCTACGACAACAATGTCAGATGGTGCAAATCAACACCACTGGTTATCAATGGAAGAGTCTTTATTGGTGCGCAGGCTGTAAGTGACAAAGGTAACGGAATGTATTGTCTGGATGCCGCAACAGGCGCCAAACTCGAATACTTCAAAACTGATGATTACGTAAACAGCTCGCCATCTGCTGTCCAGGGCTCGAACATTGTCTTTGGAACCGATAATGGCATCATTTACTGTCTTGACCAGAATCTCAAAGAAGTCTGGAAAACAAGCGTTGGCGGCATAACGTCCTGCAGGCCAGCCACCACCAACGACTACGTTGTGGTGACATCAAGAAGCACTGCCACTGTAGGACAGGAGACAATCTGTCTCAAAGCCTCCACTGGTGCAAAAGTCTGGTAGTCAAAAATCCTTCAAAATAATCAAGCAAAAGACGCCCCAAAGGGGCGTCTTTTTTATTGCACATGCGGCGCTGGGTTGTGGGGGGATTCGGTTTTGCTTCAAACAAAAAAACAAGATTTACTGAGGGGTAAATGATCTATTGGTTTTATCAAAACAAGTCTATTGCATTCCAAATAGCTTCTTAGGGGGGATTTAAATGCTTCCCTAAAGATCAGAATTCCTTCATAACAATGATAAGAAATAGGGTTGGGAGATAATATCACCCAATTAAAAAAGCCCGGAAACTAGTTAATTCCGGGCTTTTTTAATTGGCCTTCTTATGTCTTTTTGCTATTTTCTTTGCTTACCCTTGTTGGTGCCTTTGATTCTTTCAACAACTAGCAACACGACAAGAAAAACGACTGCAATGCCTAGTGCTCCTATGATTACAAATCTTGCCCAGTCATCAAATCCCATTTTATTTGACTACCTCAAATGAAACTGGCGGAACTGATGCATTGATATTGCCCCTGGCATCGATTCCATAAAGCTTGAATGTGTGCTTGCCTACCTTAATTCCTTTGAGTGTCGCCCTTTTGCCTTTTGCAAACTGGGTTGGTGAACTACGATCAATAGACCATGCAAATTGAATGTCAGACTCGAAGGTTTCATTGTCAGTTGCTTCCCAGTCTATCACAACATCCTGGCCCAGTTTAAACCTTCTGACAACCTGCGGGAGCTTGATTTTCGGAGGTTCAATCTCTCCCCTGAAATCCAGTTTCAGCACTCTGGTATACGTCGCAAACTGGGTCTTTGAGTCAATTATAAGGCTATCATTTATAAACTCTTTACCCCTCAGAAAATCTATCTTCTTTTCAAAAGGTCCTGCCGGTATAAATTCTCTGTTTGGTGGAGTGCCAAATACCCTGGGGTTTCCCTGATTATAAGTGATGTAGAAGTCAGTTGTTGCATTACCCTTGAGCGTAAATGTGTTTTCAAACATCTCAATCTGGTTATTTTTTGGAGAATCCAGTTTTACTCCAGGTGTAACAGGGGCTTCCCAGAGGTTCTTGTCAAACTTGTGGAAATAACCCTTTGTAGAGTCTCCTGTTTTAAGGTTCCTCAGGTAATAGTCAACATTCAGATTGTGCGTATCAAAATTGTCGGTAGAATAGAAAAATTCATCTGCAAGTACGATACTCCACGGGTTTGAAGGATTGGGAACGATATAAACGCCTTCGCGCTCTGGGTTTGGAATCATTGTGTCATGAACATGCATGCCTTCCTGGTTCAGTTTGACAGGTATTTTGTCCGAGAAATAGTATAGGATGCTGTTGCAACCAGTGCATCCAATCAGGATCAGATTATATTTTTTAAGATCTTCTGCATTGAGGTCTTTGTCCAAAACTATTGGCACATCAAGATTGTAATACTTTTTTAGCATCTTTTTGTAGAACTGCGCCCTGGCATCGGCAGCCTTCACCATGAGCTCATTTCCCTGCCATGTTCCTTCTGCAATGATGAAATTGCCAAGGTAGAAGAAGTTTGAAATTGGGCCTTTAGTTAGAGTGTTGACTATTGATTCGTCTGTAAGAATATAACCTTCCGGGTTGTGGATCCTTGCTCCAACAGGTTCTTTCTTGGATGAAAGGATTTTTTCCATATCAGGATCATTGAGGTCCCAGTCAAAGCTCTCAACTGTTCGATCGGTCATTATCACATCAATCTTGAAAGGCATCTTGAAAGGAGTTTTTGATTCCAGCGTTATTTTGTATTTGTAAGGATTTTTACCAGGGGTGAGAACAAAATCAATATTATAAGTCAACCTTCCAGCTTGATTTACCCACTGCTCAAAGAACCAATCCAGCTTCATTCCAGAAGCCTTTGACAACTCCTGCGAGATGTCAGATATGGTGGCAAACTTTCCAGCAAACTTGCCTGCGTAATTTTTGAGTCCTTTGAAGAATGATGCTTCTCCGATTACCTGGCGCAGCATGTGGAACACCAGTGGGCCTTTTTTCCTGAAATAGATATCCAGTTTGTCTTCCTGGGTGATTGAGGAAAGCGGTTTTTCATCCTTTGGCTGCACTTTTTCAAAATACTCGACTCTTGCCTTCCTCAGCATCTCGATCATCTTTGATTCGCCAAGTTTCTGGCCTATATAGAGGATCCCAGAATACGTTGAAAGCGATGTGTTAAGAAATTCGGCTTCCGGCCCAACACCGAATACAGTGCCACCCCACCAGGAGGAGGCAACTCTTTCTGCCAGATATTCAGGATCGGCCAGATCAAGGATTTTTTTGTCTTTTTTGTCCTTCTCTTCAACCTTGGCAAAAGCTGCTGTTGGAATGAAGAGAGACGCCCTTTCAGCAATAACTGTTTTAAACTTATCAGGCATCTGGATGACCATATAATTTTTTGGCGCAGGGGTGCCAAAAACAGACTCGTAGTATGCCAGAAGATCGAAAATCGCAGATGATATTTCTTTTCCACGATCAAGCTTGTCCTTCGCGCCAAAGAATGTAGTCTTGGAAATAACTTTCTTTGGATCTTCTATCTTCAGTATTTCGTATGGACCTGCGATGAAATGGTAGAAGAAGGATGGATCTCTGGACTGGATTTTTATCTCATTGAAAGCTTTGTCTTTGCTTATCTGTTCTGAAATGATATCCGAAGAAGCAGCCTTCCATCCAATTGGCAGATTGGCAGTTATATTCATTGAAATAACATCGGAATAACCAGCAGCTATGGTAAAGAGTGTTACAGGATACCACCACTGGAAAAAGTAAATCCCATCCTGCCCAACATAATTCCATGCCCTGCCCGGATATTCTGTTCCAGCCAATCTGGCAACATAATTGATTGAAATTGTAAACGTTTTGTCTTTTTTGCCCTGGACTGGTATTATCAGCAGATCTTTTTCCTGGATGAAATCTGACAATCCTTTTACAGATTTCACTTTGAATATCGGGTCCATGTAAAGGTAAACATTTTTGATGTCCTGGAAGGCCTTGAATTCAATCTCGCAAACAATGTCGGTGGTGTTATCCTTCAAGTTTTGCGACATCGCAATGGTGTAGGCAGTAATTTGATAACTTGGTTTGATAGCCGCCTGAACTGTGCCAGGAGAGATTACAGAAAAACTAGGTGCCAATATCGATGCACACACCATTAAAACCGTCATGATCCTGATGACAGACCTGGATGTCATAAAACACCTTCCTTGGTTACATTGTTGTGAATGAGTATATTACTGCCAGAATACCAGTCAACAAGCCTTCAAAATCGTCAAATCAAGCTTGAATTGGTTTCTGGTTAAATTCTATATAACAACAAGCAATGCATCTTCAGATCGTCTTGTTCCGTACCCTTAATATAACAACAAATATTGAATCGATGAGCATCAATGATGCACATATTATAGAAATTATGCTAATGGTTGAAGAAAAATCGTTCCTGGTTGCAATTGCAAAAAGCGCCCAGACCAACACAAGCGGGTATAGATAATCCTTCTTAACAAATGCTGTCGCCGAGCCAATGAGCGTGGCCACAACCAGGACCAGGATCGACCAGATTTCGGCAGAAGCAATGGAAAGAAAGAACTGGTGGAGTGATGGGACTGTGACAATAAAAACCGAAACATTAACAACGGTTGCCACTGTTATCCAGCCAAGGTATATGGAAAATGGCGCTTTGTAGGCCAGCCTGTCCACAAGCGAAACTCCAGCTTTCCCTGTTTCGAGTTTCTGATAAAGCATTATGAGTGAAAGCAGCAAAAACAGCATTGGAATGATGGAATACACATGGTCGAGCAGATGCCAGAAAAAAATCCACATTATATTAAACAGGCACGTTACAGAATACCACCAGCCAATCTTCCTGGAGATTTCATTTCCCTTCTGGGACGGAAGCGCCTGGTAGATGACAAAAAAAGCAAGCAGGAGATAAATTAGCCCCCATATCGCGAATGCATAGGGTGAAGGGATGATGGACACTCTGACCGGATCGTTGTAATAAAGACCGGCAAGTTCACCAGTATTTTTTCCACCAATCGGGAGTGCATTGGCAAGATAATTAACAAAAATCATCGCCGCTGTGGCAACGACATTGATAATCTGTCTTAAATTGTCCTTGTCCATTTTCTCTCCTCCAATTTTTGGTGGAAAGATTTTACCAGTTTTTTTATGTTTTGGAAACCTTATGCAAATTGTCTGAAATCAATGTCAAGGAAAGGCCTGCCAGAAAGTATTGCGCTTCTCCGTTCCATCAATTTGACTTTTTTATCGGGGCTCATGTTTTGCAAATCGACAAACCTTCCAATCAAACCAAAAAGAAGGGTCTCCCTGAGAGCAAAGAAATCACCCATGAGACCAAGCTGGTCTGTACTTAAAATGTTTTCCTTCTTGTACCCCTCAATCAGACTGGCAAAGAATTCTGTTGCAACCTGGACCCTGTTTTCACTTACTCCGGACATGTGGTAAAAAAGCGGCATTGCAAGATCATCGGCAAAATAAAAATACGCCGAATCGTCAAAATCAAAAACCGTTATTTCACCACCTTCAACAAAAAAATTCCCCTGATGAAAATCAGTGTGCACCAGCCCAAAATTGTCGGTTGATGCTTCGATCAGCCTGCATCTGTCCATATTCTTCCTGAAGGCCTGAAGCATCTCTGTGTCGCCCTCAAGGAAATATTTTTCTGGATTCAGGTAGTATTCGTCTTCAAAAAGATGCGGTCTCTTTTCAATCCCTGAGGACGGAACATAAGATTTAGCCAGCCTGTGGGTCATCCCTATGACCTGCCCAAGCCTTGATATTATTTCCTTCGTTGTGTTTTCCCTGGAAGGAGGCACACCTTTGGCTTTTTCAAAAGCTGAAACAGCAAAATAGGAGTTTCCTGCATCAATCCTGTATCCCAATCTGCCATCTGTTCCACAAACAGGTCTCGAACAAGGCACTCCATTGCAAGAAAGATAAGAGACAAAATCAAGCTCGGAAAGCACCTGCTCAAGCGTCCTGTGGCCCGAGTGGGTGAACCTCACAATTGTTTCATCATTGTAATCATAAACAAAATTTTCGCAGGCCTCGCAAGGTCTGGCCGATCCTGGATCCAGACCAAATTGTGCGAGGCCCTTTTGCAGAACCGCACTATCTAGGAGGTCACGTGCATTTTTGTCCATGCAATAGTATTTGACAGTTTGAAGAGAAAAAAGTTTTTAACTTGCCAAACTTAGCCCAAATCAACAGTTTGACATCTACACAAACAGTTCTATAAAATATCGGTATCTTTTCCCAGAAAATAAAAAACGGAGGGGTGGAATGGAAGAAATGGACAAAGATATCATCAGAGACTATTCTGGAGCATTAGATGAAGAAAAACAATTGAGATTTAAAATAGAGTTTTATGGTAATATGAAAAATTGCTGGATCAACCTGGCAATTTGCTTGTCAGTCGGTTTTTTTGGCATCCACAAGTTCTACCTTGGCCAAAAGAATGCCGGATTTTTATACTTCGGAATGGGCCTAGCATCGATAATTCTTTTAATGATTGGCAAAATCGTAGCATTATGCTGCAGTCCAATAATCCCGATGCTAAGAACAGGTATGATGGGAAAGTTCTTTTTTGAGTGCGGGCTCCTTCCCGTGATTCTCTTTGTAATACTGGGCTCACTAATCGCTTTAGTTCTTCTCATTCTGATTGTAATTGATATTTTTACTTTCAAAAAACAGACAAGAGAGGCTAATACAGAGATAGCCAAAACAATTTCATCAGGCCTTTAATAAAAAAATAGTACCTTTACTAATCTCGCTCCAAGCGAGATTAGTAAAGGTAAAAATGATCGCACTTTGTAAAAAGTAAATCCAATAAAATTGGAACTTTAATTTATTGATAAAAACGGGAGATCCTAAAGAAACATGGAAGATATTACCGATGCAGCTGATAGCGAACTTATAAATGAAGCTATCAGAAATATCCCCCTCGATAGACACGACGAATACAAAATTAAATATCTCCAACAAAAACAAAACCATTGGATAACTTTGTTAATGTGTATATTTATGGGTCCAATAGGGGCCCATAAATTCTATCTTCAAGATCCATGGGCAGGTTATGGTTATATGGGTCTTTTTGCGGCAAGAATGGTCTTATTCTATTATATCAACATGACCAGATTCGAGTATTACATACATCCAAAACCAACACTCGAAATTATAATGAATATCATTACTTATACCCTTTGTTTATTAATTTTGTATGACCTCTTAACATTTAAAAAACAAACAAAGGAAATCAACAAGCAAATCGCCAGAAAAATCGTTGAAGAAATGAATTTCAGCCAAAACGGTAAAAAATAAGGATATTGTATAAAAATTATTGCAAGTACAATCTGTAGGTGATAAGAACATAGAATGCGGAGGATTGATATGGGTGCAGGAAAAAGTTTTATTACCAAAATAATTTTGATCATTTTCACTTTTCAATTGTGTGGAATTCAAACCATCAGCCAAATCTCGGCAAGTGATCTCGGAGCAATAAAAGATTGGGAGACAAATAAGGATGAATACACAAGACTTATTCCTACTGCTGTGTCTGAAGATGGCCTTGTCTATGGGGTTAACGATGATGCTTTGAGCAAAACTGAATATGCAATGATGTGCATTGGGAATGGGAAAGTCAAATGGATCAGCAATGAAAAATTGGATTCATTCGGAGGCAATTGGCAATCAATCATTATAAAAAATTATATTGTAACTATGAGTGTAATTAATATTTACGTTTCCTCCGATGTGACATTTATCTGCCACACATTGGATGGCAAAAAAATGTGGCAAAAAGACTTTAAACCACAAAAAACAATCCCATCATTTGAAAAAATGGGGGATAAATTACTCTTGTATTTTGATGAAAAAATTATCTTTATTAATGTAGAATCTGGCGATGAAATTAAAACAATCGATTTCAACTCTATTTCAATAAGCCAGGCTCAATACAAAACAAACCAAACTCTCGAATATGAGCCTGAATATAATATTATCAAATTATTGGGCAACAAACTTATCATCGGAAGGAAAAACTATCTTCGTTGTTTTGATATTGACGAAAATGGCAGCTTGAAAGAAGCTTGGTCAAGAATTTTCCATCTAGAGGGCTACTTTGCATACTTAAATCTGTACTTGTGGAAGCAATCGATTGAATCATGGATTTTATCAGTAGAAGATGATAAATCACTAGATTGTGTCTCGATTAAGGATGGACTCAAAAAATGGGCTATCGAGGTTGGATCTTTGGAGTATGCCCGAATTGATTACAATAACAATTATATTATATACAACCTTCATAGCTCTCTAACCGTTTTCTCATTTAAGGATCAAACGAAATTGTGGGAAACAAAGAGATTCGATGGGCGCTTTTCTGGTTTTGATGACAAATTTTTATATACCTCCCAAAAAGGTTTGTCTATTTATGGCATAGAAAATGGCGAAAAATTAGCCTCAGTGATCGAGCAAGATGCAGATATGGTGTTAATTATAAATAACGGTATTTACATGGCGAAAAAACATTCTTTTGCAAAATACTCTCTTTGCAATCCATGTAAATGCAAGATCGAAACATTTTGGGAAAAAACCAAAAACGACACAATCAATCTTGAGGTGTGCCCCCTTGAAGAAAAACAGGCAAATTTCATTCTAAAAAATGATAATCCATCGGCAATTGTTGAGTGTTCATTAAAATCCTCCTCCGATCATATCATATTGAGCGAAACAGCAGTAACGCTGAATCCTGAAAATGAAAAAACAATAATGGTCAGATATTGTGCAAAAAAAGACGAACCGGACATATCCACAGAGGAAATAACAGTGACCACAAATTGTAATCAAGAAATCAAACTGGTCATCCAAACAACAAGAAAAATCGACTGCAAAGAAAAATTAAAGAAAATATGGGAAACGGAGGGTTTTAATTTTTATTTGTTTGGGAGCAATCTCGTGAATATCAAATCTGACCTTAAAGCTCTAGATAAAACCATTGGGTCTGTGAACTTCAAAACTGGCAAACAAGCGTGGTCCTTGAAACTAAGCCAAATAGCCCCAGAAAACATGCCAATAGAGGATGTAATAATGCATGGAGTCAATCTGGTTCTCCGCTTGAAAGCCGAAGGCAAGGATGATTTATGGGTATCTATTGATACAAAAAATGGCAAACTCAAATGGAAAAGGAACGGCGGGGAGCCATGGGCAGAAGATGAATATCTGTCCAATGAAAATCGCGTTGTAACCTATTTCAGTCTGGATACAGGAAAAACATTGTGTTCTTCAATAAAAATCCCCGATTATGCTTATGTAACTCCTGTATTTATAAAGAATGACAAATACTTTTTAAAATTTGATTGCAGTGAAGACGAATTGAAAGAAACAGTTTGTTACGACGCCAAGGGGAAGATTCTCTGGAAAACAAAAAGATTTTATCTCGACTATCTAGGACAAGGGAAATGCAAAAATTTATATTTAACCGATATAAACATCAGCGATGATTTTCAAAAAGAAGAAGCGAAACAGCATAAGCTTGTAAGAATTGATCCAGCCACAGGAAAAGTTTTGTGGTCATTCGAAATTATCGGCATACCTGAGGCAATAAGCGAAAGCGACACCATGCTGTATTTTTTTGATACATATGGTATTTATTGCCTAAACAACAAGGATGGATCGATTATCTGGCAAGAGAAATCCCATAAAATAATATTGAGTGCAGATATTCTAAATGGTTTCATAGTATACCGGAATAGCAATGGTGACGATAAAGCCGGCGGAATTGATCTTTATGTTTTAGATCCGAAAAATGGGAAAGCTCTCTTTAAAAAAGAATTCAATTGGTACGTGAGATGGAGTACTGAAAACAATAATCTTTTTATCAATGATCTGCAATATGATGACCAAGGTCAATTCGTCGATGTGTTTTGCATTGACATGAAAAAATGGGAACTTATCTGGAAAGCAACAGGCAGAGGCGAAGCAAGAGTAATCGGGCAGAAAACAATTTTTATAAGTGAAAACGATCTTTCATGGTTTTTTGATGGCAACCCCCTTGGCAATGCTGAACTTGAGGAATGCACATCTGGAGAAGATAGATTTGAAAATGATGTTCCAAAATGGTTTGGCAACAACATTTTTGTAAAAAATGGCAGTTACCTACAATCAATAGATGCATCAACTGGCAAAACAAAATGGAAATTGCGCAAAACAGGCTGGCCCAATATGCAAAAAATTATAGAAACAAGGAAAAGAGGGGCTTTTAACATTCTCATTGGGGAGCTCAAAACACCATGTGTCATTGATGGAATTATCTTCAATTCTGAGGGTAAAAATCTGGTCTGTTACAAAGAGACAGATTGATCCACTGATTAAAAAGCTATTATTTAGCATTAGAAGGTTTTGTTATATATGACTGTGAGGATATTTTTGATATTGCAATAGCAAGGTTTTGCTTATAATAAACATGTCTAAAAAAACTGGGAACTACAGGAGGGATGATGAGGAAAATCGTAAATATTCTGGTTGCTATTGTAATTTCAATGTTTTTTGTGCTCAATCCAATGGGTGCCGGCAAAATTGCCAGTTTGAGTGAAAAATATTTCGATACTCGCGACAGGTATTTTGATATTGTGGCATACGGATATGATGGGCCACAAAAAATCGAGTACAAGGAGCCATCACCACTTTTCAGGTATTATGAAGGAGCCATCACTTTTTTTGAATTCGAGATAAAAGATCAAGATGGGACAAATATTGTAGCCCCAAAATTCGATGAAAATGGCAACCCTATCAAAATCAAACAAAATGATCCCAAGATTATTGAGAAAATCCTACTCTGTTTGTCTCCCATGATAAATGCAAAGATTGGCAACAATAGCAAAAACTTTAAGGAAGTGGCACTTGGGATTTACCTGGGCGACAGGGGCTGGGAATATCTTGCATATTCGCTGGATTTTCCAGAGCATCATCACTTCAACAGAGCAAGCTCCATGAGCGATAAAATATATCCCTACGGCACTTTTTCAATCGTAGACAATGATTTCAATTTTGAGGTTTATGAGTACTACGGGGTAATGCACCAAAGAACAAGAGCTGAGGCGTTTAATCCCGATTTGTGCAACATTCATGAATATCCTGGTCTGGATGAAATGGCTGAAATATCTTATAGCAGATATGATTTTGGCCAAGGCTATCTTCAAACAGGATATGGGCCTGGCAAATATTGTCTCGCTGGGCAACAACGCGAATGGGCTGAAAACGCGTTAACATCAAGAAGGGAGATGGGCGGTGAAATCCTGATCGATATTCGCTTTCTCTCGGAAGTGCTTTTTTCTCCAATGATTTATAATGACAGCAAATCCTGCACCATAAAAAGATTGTGCCAGCTGAAAAGTTCCGAAATCGAGCTTGTTGAATTGAAATTCACTGCAGATAGAAAAAAAGTGCTGGTAAATGGTGTCGAGAAGGATTTATCAGAGGCCCCTACAATAATAAACGATAGGCTATATGTTCCCGTTGCTGATGCATGCAAATTCCTTAAGGCCAATTGTCATATTCGTGGTACTGACGGGGCAGTCCTTATCGCCAGATTTTTTGCCCCAATGCGTGACTGAGGACCATAATGTAATACAGATAAGTGTTTCAACAAAAATTTCTTCGAACCGTTTTGCCTCTTGGTCCGTTTCTTGTATTGGAAACCAATTGAGTCGATGGAGGGCAAAATGAATGTAATTCTCAATCTAAGGAAGTTTGTTCTGGTTCTAGTTGTCTTTGCAATAATTGTCACCCCATATTCCAGCCCCAGTTTTGGCATTCAGAAAATGATCTGGCCACAGGACCCTTTTACGATAATCGCATATGAGTATAGGTCATTTTCTGGTGGTTCATTCTGGTCTTTCAAAAAACCCACGCCAATGCTTTCGTATGAAAAAGGCAAACTCACATTTTATGAATTTGAAATTGTAGAAGACGAGACTGGGAAACACTATTCACCCGTTCTGGATGAATATGGATCACCGGTCAAGGTTGATCCGGCAGACAAGGACATTGTGAAAAAAGCTGAAAAGATAATTACCAGTAGGCGGCTTTTTGGCAAGCTTGATGGCCCACAGGGCCGGATTGCTTTGGGAATGTTCTTCCAAGAGGATGACAACTATTATAAATGGAAATACTGCATTTTTGGAAAGGACATCAATAGAAGTCAATATATCTCGGGAACAGACAAGATATATCCAGTCGGTTCAATAAGCTACCTTGATGGGGATTACAACTTTGAGGTGCAGGCATATCATGGGTATGCATACCAGGTAGAACGAAGGGAAGCACTCAATCCTGAATACTATGACCGTTACGAAATTCCAGGCCTTGTGGATTTTGGTGAGGCATCATATATAAATCGTCAAAGTGGTGCCGGATATCTCTGGCTCAGTGCAAAAGATCCAAAAGTAGTAATTAATACTGTTGAGCATTCCTACACTAATTTTGCACTTGTGTTGTCTGAAAACCAAATACCGTTCGTTGCTTTAAGCTTTCTTTCCGATGTGCTCTTTGCGCCAATGACGGGTGATGGTGAAACATATACAATCCAAAGGCTATGTAATATCAAAACCACGGAGGTTGAGCTGGTAAAGCTGACATTGACCAAGGACAGTAAAAAAGCACTTATTGATGGCAAAGAGGTTGAGTTATCCGAACCTCCATTCATGACAGACACTGGGCTTTTTGTCCCACTTCTTGATGTTTGCAAGCTCCTCAAGGCCAACTGCCACTACAGAAAAACTGACTATTCGGCCATTGTCGCCAGATTTTTCGCTCCAATGAATGAATGACAACAAGCAGATGAAAAACAAGGAAATGAGTCTTTTTTAAATACACGAAAAGAGAGGATGAACCATGAAGAAAACAATAATATTTTTGCTTGCATCAATAATCCTGGTGTCCCCATTGGGGCATGCAAAGTCCCTGAACAAAGAGGCTGCCCCTTCGCAGTTCCCGGACTTCAAAATAGTAGTAGACAAAGACTACTCATTTGAAGATCTGGATAAAAAATATACCATAATGGAGCACACAAAAGAGGAAGGCCTGGTCTTCTACAGGTTGGAGAAAAAGCAAACTGCAAAATCATTTGCCTACTTGCCAGTTCTGGACAAAAACAACAACCCTGTCAAGCTGAGTCCAAAAGACCCTGATTATTGTTATGAAGTTGCTAAAGCTCTCAATGTTTCAATTGCAGCAGTTCAGCTGGAGACTGAGTCTGACATACTAGCGGTATCTATTGTTTTTTACAATTATGGTGATTATGAATTTTACACAGCATTGACACAAAGTTCATTTTCTAAACATGGTACCGGTTCATCGGGGTTTGTCAGCTTTGAAAATATGCACAAGTACAAAATGTTGTCAAAAGGTAGCGCCTACATAATAGACACCAACCTCAACATCGAGTATCTGAGACTGGAAGACAAAGAATACAAGATAACCCATGAAACACTCAACCCGGATCTTGAAGAGAACAACATTATCTATGCCATAGATAATGTTGTTACTCACACTTATTCCAGTTATGACAATGTAGGAGGATACATCCATCTCCAACTGGACAACCCGATATATACCATAGCTGGCAAACCCATCAAATATTACCCGCCACCCACACTTAAAGACGGTCAGTTGATGGTTGGGCTGGAAATTGTCAATAAAATGGGTGCATTTTACGAGAGAATAAAAGATACAAATGGATACAGGATTGTCAAGGCTGATAAAGCAATCCATGGGCCAATAACGGTAACCGACATCACCATTACAATCGGTGAGAAAAAGGCCATTGTTGATGGCCAGGAGTATGAACTCAGTGCCATACCGTACTATTATACTGTAAAACCTTACAATGATAATCCAATGATACCCCTGCGTGATTTTTGCTATCTCCTTAACAATGAGCTTCACTGGAGACCAATTGACAATTCTGCCCTTATTGATAGATTCCAACCGATAGATCCGAGGGAGCCATTGCCAAAGAAATGATGATATAAAATCATGCTTGCCAGCTCCACCACCACAGCTGGCCTCTTCTCTGGTGACATAACTTTTTCTACTTCTGGAACTGGTAAAACTTACGATAGGTCGGATACTGGATATGCATCAATGTATCGAGATAATCTTCACTTGATAGCTTTTGATAATAACAATGATGGTATTGTAGATTACTATGAGTGGGATCTATCAGGGCTTCAAAATTGGCCATAAATATAAGGAGGAAAATATGAAAAGTAAATATATTGTACCAATAATTCTTGCATTCACATTACTATTTGGCAATGTAGCCAGCTACAGCAGACAAAATGATAATGAAACAATGTTTTCAACTAATGGCAGGTCATTTGAGATAGTTGCATACAAATATATGGGTGGAAATAAACCCTATGAGTATGGCAAACCGTCCCCATTGCTGGTTTGTGAAGACGGGGAGCTGACATTTTACGAATTTGAATGCAAAGATATTGAAGGGTGCCGCCAGGTTGTCCCAAAACTGGACAAAGACGGTTATCCGATAAAAATTCAAAAAAATGATAAAGATATACTTGAGAAATTGTTTGTTACACTAAATCCAAGAATAGTTGCCAAAATTGAAAATACAAAACTGAGAATCAATGCCATTGCCCTTGGTATATTTGTTGGAACACAATGGAATTTCAACATATACACCAAGGATTTGGTGGAAGAATTTAAGTTAAGGATGGATGCTTCAGGTACAGATAAGATCTATCCTTATGGTTCAATATCGATAATGGATGATAATTACAATTTTGAGGTTTATGAATACTATGGTGTTATGCATCAAAGAACAAGGGTTGAGTCACTTAACCCTGATTGTTGCGAATACCTTTCTGATTATCCTGGATTATACAAGCTAGGTGAGGCATTATATAGTACAGGTGGTTTTGGTCAAGGATACCTATGGGGTAAGGTTGATTCTAATCAGTTTAAAATTGCCGGAAGAGATTATGAATGGATTATGCCAGCATTTGTTTGGGGTGAAGGAGGTTTGTTTGTAAATCTTTTATTCCTTACAGATGTTTTGTTTGCACCATATACTTCTGATGGGAAGACATACACCATAAAACGATTGTTTCGTAAACAATCTCGCAATGAAACCATCCTTATCGAGCTACAACTAACAAAAAACAGCAAAAAAGCTTATCTAAATGGCCAGGAAGTGGAACTTTCGCTTGAGCCGTTTGATACGAAAGACGCTTTTTATGTTCCACTCCTGGATGTCTGCAGGCTTCTCAGGGCAAACTGCCACACCAGTAGGTATGATGGGTCAATCCTCATCGCCAGATTCTTCGCCCCAATGAACGACTAGAGTCCCTCAGCTCCACAAAAAATTAATCCATAAAAAAATATAGACAATTTTTTGCTCTTTGTTAGCAACAAATTCTTGACTTGGCTGGTCCTTGCTGGCAAAATCCATTGGTCATGACGCACACTAACAGGAGGTCCCCATGATGGACGCAGCCTACAACCCGGGGCAGGTTGAAGAAAAGATATATAAATTCTGGATGGATGGCGGATTTTTTGAGTCGCACCCGGACAAGACAAAAAAACCCTTTGTCATCATGATGCCTCTTCCAAACGTTACCGGCGTCCTGCACACCGGCCACGCCCTGAACAACGGCCTGCAGGACCTCTGCACAAGATACCACAGAATGAAGGGTGAAAACGCCCTTTATCTGCCCGGTGTTGACCACGCCGGCATTGCGACCCAGATCGTCGTCGAGAAGGAACTCTACAAAACCGAGGGAAAGTCAAGGTTTGACATCGGCAGGGAAGAGTTTGTGAAAAGGGTCTGGCAGTGGAAGGAAAGGTGCGGCAACACCATTGTCAACCAGCAAAAGCGCCTTGGCATTTCATGCGACTGGTCGCACTTCCGCTTCACCATGGACGAGCCCTACCAGAAAGCAGTGCGCGAGGTTTTCTGCCACTATTATGAAAAAGGCCTCATTTACAGGGGCAAAAAAGTAATCAACTGGTGCCCGAGGTGCCAGACTGTCATATCAGACATCGAGGTGGAGCACGAGGACGCACAGGGCAACCTCTGGCACATAAAATACCCGTTTGCCGACAATCCTGAAGACGGAATCATTGTCGCCACAACAAGGCCGGAAACCATGCTTGGAGACACTGCTGTTGCTGTAAATCCCAGCGACGAGAGATACAGGGACCTCGTCGGGAAAAAAGTCATCCTCCCGATTGCTGGAAGGGACATCCCGATCATTGCCGATGAATATGTAGACAGGGAGTTTGGCAGTGGCGCCGTGAAGATCACACCAGCCCACGACCCGAATGACTTTGAGGTTGGCAGGAGGCACGACCTCCCGATGCCAGTCGTAATGGGGCCTGATGGCAGGATGATCGATGTCCCGGAAAGATTTGTTGGCCTCACAATGCTTGAGGCAAGGAAGAAAATCGTTGCCGAACTCGAGGAAAAAGGTTATCTCATAAAAATTGAACCCCATTCACACGCTGTTGGCCACCACGACAAGTGCAAGACAGTAATTGAACCACTCCTCTCTCCGCAGCTTTTCTTGAAAATGAAGGAACTTGCACAGCCAGCCATCGACATCGTCAGGGAAAAGGGTGTCAGGTTCACACCGGAGAGATACACGAAGGTCTATTTTGACTGGATGGAAAACATCCTCGACTGGCCCATCTCAAGGCAGTGCTGGTGGGGCCACAGGATTCCAATTTTCACCTGCGAAAAATGCAACCATGAATTTGCCTCAAGGGTCGACGTGGAAAGGTGCCCAAAGTGTGGTGGAAAGGTGCACCAGGACGAAGATGCCCTTGATACATGGTTCTCGTCTGCCCTCTGGCCTTTTGCCACGCTTGGCTGGCCGGACAAAACCGAGGATTTTGAATACTATTACCCTGGCTCACTCCTTCTGACTGCATACGACATCATATTCCTGTGGGTCGCCAGAATGATCTTCTCCGGGCTGGAGCTTGTCGGGAAGAAACCATTTGATGATGTGTACCTGACAGGACTCATAAGAGACGAACACGGAAGAAAGATGAGCAAGTCTCTTGCAAATGCAATCGACCCGATTGAAGTCATTGACAAATACGGCGCAGATGCGCTCAGGTTTACCCTCACATACCTCTCGACACTCGGCGGGCAAGACATAAGCCTCGGCGACAAAGCGCTGACTGAAGGCAGAAACTTCATAAACAAGGTCTGGAATGCCTCGAGGTTCACCATAATGAACCTTGAAGGATACACGCCCGGGCCAATCGAAAACCCGACATTTGCCGACAGGTGGATCATTTCAAAACTGTCAGAAACTGTCAGGGAAGTGACAGCCTCGTTTGACTGCTTCGATTTCGCCAAAGCTGCGAGAACGATCTATGATTTCTTCTGGACAGATTTTTGCGACTGGTATGTGGAAATGTCCAAACTCCCGCTTCAATCTGGCGGGAAGGACAAGGAGAGGACACAGAGGGTCTTGAAACTCGTACTGGACAACACTCTCAGAATACTCCATCCAATAGCCCCATTCGTGACCGAAGAGATATGGCAAAAACTGCCACATGAAGGCAAGGCCCTAATTGTGGCGGCCTGGCCAAAACCTGAAGATCTCACCTTCGACAAACAGGCAATGGAGGAGATGGAGGTGCTTCAGGGGGCCGTAAAATCAATCAGGAACCTCAAGGCAAGCCTCAGGGTGCACCAGGCAATTGTTCCATGCTCATTCATGGCAAAAGGCAACGATGCAATAGTTCTTGAAAGAGAAAAAGACTTTGTGATAAAACTCGCCAGGATTGAGGGGTTCAACCTTGTGCAGTCACAGCCGGAAGGCACTGTTGTTGCAGTGTTCAAGGACATGAAATTCTTCCTTGATCTCTCGGGAAGAATAGACGTAGTCGAGGAGAAAAAGAGGGTTGCAGGCTCAATCGAAAAGACGAGAGCAGAAATGGACAAAATCCAGGCTCTTCTTTCAAATCCCGACTTCGCAAAGAGAGCCAAACCAGAGGTTGTTGAAAAGAACAGGGCAAGGCAGGAAGAGCTTTCTGCCGAACTATCTGCCCTCAATGAACTGGCACTTTCGCTTGGAGCCTGAAATGAACTACTGTGAAGCGCTTGACAAACTCGGAAGCCTTCACTACCTCGGTTCCAGGCTGGGGCTTGGAAGGATGATTCCACTGCTTGAATCGGTCGGAAGTCCCCAGTATTGCTATCCATACATTCATGTGACAGGCACAAAAGGGAAGGGTTCAACTTCCCTTATGATTTCAAACATAATGCAGGCCTCCGGATACAAGGTTGGTCTTTACACCAGCCCACATCTCCAATCACTGCGAGAACGGATAAGAGTTAATGGAGAATTGATAACAACAGGGGAGTTCTCCGATCTCGTGGACACAGTCTCACAAGTGGCAGAAGGGCTTGATAGCGAACTTGGGCCAGCAACTTTCTTCGAAGTAATGACCGCCATGGCAATGCTCCATTTCAAAAATGCCGGCACACATGTTGGGATCTTTGAGGTTGGCCTTGGTGGGAGGCTGGATGCAACAAATGTCGTCGAAAAACCTGCATGTTCAGTTATAACTGCAATTTCGTATGACCATATGGGAATACTTGGCGACACCCTCGAGCGCATCGCCAAGGAAAAAGCTGGTATTATAAAGAAAAACTGCCCACTTATTTGCGCAAAACAACCGGCAAAAGCCCTCGAGACACTCCTTGGAATAGCAAAAGACCGTAACGCAACCGTTTCAATTCAGGGGAAAGATTTTGACTATATCGACAGAGGGGCCGCCAATGGCATTGGGCAAACAATGGACTATCACTCGGATTTTGGCACCATAAAAGATATTTTTGTTCCACTTCTTGGTGAACATCAGCTCCAAAATGCCTCCATTGCAATAAGGGCCGCTGAAGTGACTTCCAGGAACGTGGGGCTAAAAATATCAGAAGATGCAATAAAAGAAGGCATAAAAAACTCTTTCTGGCCATGCAGACTGGAAGTGTTCCCAGGAGAGCCAACGATCATCCTGGATGGCGCCCACAATGGTGCATCTGCCGATGCACTTGCTCATGCCCTTAGGCGTCACTTCAAATACAACTCGCTGACAATGGTGGTCGGACTCCTCAGGGACAAGGACACCACAAGGTTCATAAGGGCCCTGGCCCCAATGGCCAACAAAATCATTGCGACCACACCAAGTTACTACAGGAAACTCTCCTCTGACAAGCTATGTATGCGTTTCAGGCGAAGATTGTTCGAGTGCGATTCAATAGACAACCCTGCCGATGCGGTAGTAAAGGCCATCGAATCGACCCCGAAGGGTGGCGCAGTGCTAGTGACAGGCTCACTATACCTTGTTGGTGAAATGAGAACACTTTTAGGCCAGTTTGCACTTGCAAAATAACAGAATAATCAATAATCTTTGCTTGGAGGACATTGTGAAAAAAATTATCGTTCTGGCGTTCGTGGCCATGATGGTCTTCGGACCCGTCGTAAATGTTCTTGCAGTGGATGGTGATCCTTCTGCTGTCGATACAATACAGCTTGGTGATCCAAAGGTATCTGAAACCGTAAATGAACCAGACTTTTTCTCATCGATTGCCAAATTCTTTGACACACTCATCCCGATGGTTCCATGGGCACTCCTTGCCTCGGTGATTTTTATTGCCATGTGGGTATATTTTGATGCGTCCAGACGCACGAATTACGGCTGGTTATGGGGCATCGCATCCCTGCTTGTCGTACCATGGCTCATTTATCTTGCCTGCAGGCCGCCTTATACCATTGAAGAAATGAAACTTATCGAGGCAGATGCAAACCTAAGAAGAATAGAAAAAGAGTATTACCAGTACGTTCTCACAAAAGAGAAATACATCTGTGGCGTTTGCGGAACACCGGTACAACCCGATTATCAGGTCTGCCCAAGCTGCTACAAGGAACTCAAGAAAGTCTGTCCATCCTGCGGTAAACTCCTTGATCCGGAATGGCATATTTGCCCCTATTGCGCTTCGAGAATAACGGACAGGCCAAAGGGAGCCTGAAAATGAAAAAAAGGGCGCTTGGTCTCTTAATTGCTCTTCTTCTTGTCACCGTTGGGGCCGCCACACCAACACCGGATGCGGCCACCAAAACTGGCGTCTGGCAGTACAGGCGGACGCTCACAGTGTACGAGAAGGGTGGTGTTTCCAGAAAATCTTACGCCATCGACCTTGCGCTTTCAAAATCGGAGCTTGCCGATACAGCCTCTGACCTAAGATTGACCGACAACAAGGGCACTCTCCTTCCATACCAGATTGTCTCAATAGAGAATGGAAAAGTAACCGTAAGGATACCTGTAGATCTAGAGCCAAACGGTAGAAAAGCTTTTTACATCTACTACGGAAACCCGCAAGCCCAGCCACCGCAAAGGGTCTTTGTCGGCTCCGAGAACATGATAGGCAATGATTTTGTTTCACTGGCAATAGGCGAAGTCAAAATCTGTTCCTACTCAAAAGACAACAAAATAACCGTCACTGATGTCGCTGGTAATTATATAAAAGATATTTTTGGAAGAACGATAAGCCCCGAAACCTACCCTGCTGGAGGGATACGGAGCTTCAAACCCGAAAACCCGACAGTGATCAGGATACAAAGCACTGGCCTGTGCTCTGTGGCAATGGGAAACTTCGCAAAAGAAGAAACCGATTGCACAGCATTCATCTCCGGCGAGGCTCTCGTTTTTGTGCCATCATTTTTGGCCATCACAAGCCTCAGAGACGGAAACAACGTGTCAGTATTCAACAGGGGCGAGTTGGCAAAAAAAGCTATCCTGAACTCAAACCAAACGCTTGTCTTTGATAACCTGCCGGCAGGAATGCGCAAAATACAATCAGACTATGATTGCGCCATCCAGTATGGCACCGCAAGCTCTTACTCATTCTTCTCGGTCCCGCAAAAAGGCCTTGTTTACTCCTACCTCCCACTTGGTCCAACCGCAATTGTTGCCCACCAGAACAACACCGAGCTGTTTGTGACATGGTCCGACCCAACAATTCCGCCGCAAAAATTCGAGCTCTCATCTGCAGGGCAGATGCAAAGGCTTGAAACAAAATCGCCTTTAATCAAAAAAAGTGAAATTTACAACGCCACAACAATAACTTCGAACAAGCCGATAACCGTTTTGGCAATGGGGACTCAGGGTGGCCATGGTGCCACTTTCCTCCCAGGTGTTGATGGCAAACTGCTTTCAAAACGCTGGAACACGGTATCCGGGCCAATTGACCCAAAAAATCCCTCAAACAGGAATATTGCTCTTATAGCCCCCTATTCAAAAACAACACTGTCATCGCCAACTGAAAGAAGGGTTTTCCCACCACTTCCATCGAGCCCGATGTCAACATCACTGGTGAGTGTCACAACAGAATTCTCTCCTGTATTGGCTCAAACCAACCAGTACGCTGTCATTCTGGACGCAAATCCTGACGACACGGCTTTGCTGTATCAGGTTCCCCCAATAAAAGACAAGAGCGTCATATTCACTCTTTCGGACCCGGAAGCTGCACCGGAAGGGTCGACCTGGATGCCGGAATCGCCAGTCTCCCCAGGGGGAGAGCCGGGCAAGCAGGAACAGCCAAATGAAAATTTCTTTACCAGCCTCTGGAAAACATTGACAAATCCGACTGAAAACCCGATGCAATTCTCGCTTGTTCTTCTTTTTGCGGCACTTATTCTAATAACTATCGCAGTCCTTCTCTGGAGGAGATCAAAGCATAGCCCAGAAGATGACGCTGATGATGAAGACGAGGAAAAAACAGAGGCAAAAGAAGATAACACCACACAACCCTTATATCAAGATGACGGTATAAGTCAGGCAAGAGTAGATTTTGAAGCGCTTGAAGAGCTTGACAAAGAGCCCCCCGTAAAACCTGAGGAAAAGGCCGAAGAAAAAGATTTTTCAGAAAATTGGCCAAAACAAGAGGCAACAAAGCAGACACAAGCCCAGCAAACAACCACAAAACAGCCCGGGGAAAACATGAGAACCCCAAAACTGAGGCTCCCTAATCTCTCAAAATTCCTTTCACAAGAAGCGACCAATTCTATAAATTCCAGCAACGAAACTACGGCAAAGGAAGAGCCTCCTTGCAGTCACGAGACACCTCCACCCCCAGCAGAGGAAAGGCATGAAGAGGCACCGATGGTTATGCCATCACCAATGGTCCAAGAGACAAAAGAACCTGAAGAGCCAGAGATAGATGTCACAGAATCAGAAATAGCCCAGCCGTCAGTTATATCTGAAGCAGTAGCACAGCTCGCAGACCAGATGAACAAGATGGGTGTCGTCGCTGATCCTGGTGCAATAATGAGATTACACAAAGAAGGTCTATTGCCACTTCTTTCAAAAATATCCATCGCCCACACTGCTTATTCATTACTTCCAGGTGAATTGTCGATAGACCCAAGATTCGAGAGAATTCCAATAATGGGGAAAGAAGCCGAGAGAGCAAACAAAATCTCATCAGAACTAGGGGTATTTGAAGAAGTCGGAAGGGCGCTTGTCGTGGCAGAAAAAACGAGATCAGAGTTCTATATAACAACCGCACGCCTCCCGGAGAGAATGGGGAAACTCAAAGTTGTACACGTAGAGAGGTTTATAGGATAATGCCGGACGAGTTTGTCGAGCTGGCCAGAAAAGCAATAAAAGCATGGGTCCTTGAAAAGAGGACCATAGAAACACCGGCACCTGTTCCCGAAAACATGAAGGGGAAGGCCGGTGTTTTCGTTTCAATACATGAAGATGGCGACCTGAGGGGGTGCATAGGAACCTTCCTGCCAACAACAGCCAATATTGCCCACGAGATAATCGAGATGGCTATTGAGGCATGTTCCCAGGATCCAAGATTCATGCCTATCAGGCCAAACGAGCTGGACAAACTTGAAATAAATGTCGATGTGCTTAGCTCACCTGAGCCAATAGACAACATTATACAGCTTGATCCAAAAACCTATGGGGTGATAGTTTCCAGGGGACCAAGAAGGGGCCTTCTCCTGCCTGACCTTGAGGGCATTGACACAGCAGAGCAGCAGGTGGCGATAGCCAGGAGAAAAGCTGGAATATATGATGATGGCCCGGTCCAGTTGCAGCGCTTCAAGGTAACAAGGCACACCTAAAAAAAGTCAATTCACCTGTAATTATTTAAGGAAGAAACAGTCTAAAGAACCAAGTCACAATGGTGGCCCAGTTTTTTATATTTACCTTAATGGCTTTTAAGATATAATATCAGTTTGTTCAAGGAGGCCTTGTGAAAAAGATTGTTTCTGTCAGTTTAGGTTCGTCATCACGCGACCATGCCTACACGACTGAACTTCTTGGAGAAAAATTTGAAATCTCAAGGGTTGGAACCGATGGCGATGTCGACAAGATGGTGGAGCTATTCAAAAAGCTTGATCTTGAAGTCAACGCTTTTGGCATGGGTGGTGGAGACATATACCTTCGCCCTGGCAACAAAACATACGTCCTCCGTGAACCTTACAAATGGTCTAAAGCTGCACCGACAAAACCCGTTTGCGATGGCGCATACTTCAAAGCCGTCATGGAACCTCTGGTCATTCACAACCTGTTCCAGCAGGGGTTCTTAAAAAAAGACATGAAGGTACTTGTAATGACGGCAGTAGACAGGTATTTTCTTGCAAAGGCTTTTGCAGATGAAGGATGCAGGTGTGTTTTTGGCGATATGCCATTTTCACTGGGAATACCACTTGGAGTCACCAGTTTGGGGACAATAAGGTTTCTTGGAACAACACTCCTGCCAATCATAACTAAGCTCCCATACCACTGGCTCTACCCTCTCGGCTCAAGCCAGGAAAAAATGAAAAACAAACCAAACAGGTTCTTTGCATGGGCAGATGTTGTGGCTGGAGATCTTCATTACATAAGGAAAAACATGCCACTCGACATGAAAGGCAAAATAATCTGCACAAACACAACAACGAAGAAAAACCTTGACGAATTCAAAGAGAGGGGTGTAAAGGCTGTTGTAACATTTACTCCTGACATGAATGGAAGAACATTTGGGGCAAATGTTTTGGAAGCAGTTTTTGCTTCGATACTTGGCAAACACCCCCAAGAAACAACTGAAAAAGAATACCAGGACCTTATTGGCAAACTGGGCATTCAAAAACCAAATATAGTTATGCTCTAAGGAGAGGACATCATGAGCACAAAGCAGAATGAAGAAGCAAAACCGCAGATAAAACATGGCAGCGAGCACCTTCTGACAAGAGAAGGCTACAAAAAACTGTATGCTGAGCTAGAAGACCTGAAAAACAACAAAAGGCAGGAGATTGCCGAAAGAATCAGGCAGGCAAAAACCTTTGGAGATATATCGGAAAATGCCGAATATGATGAGGCCAAAAAAGACCAGGCATTCATCGAGGGCAGAATACAACAGCTTGAAAATATCCTTTCAGACTGTGAAATAATTGAATCCGAAGACGTAGATTTGCACGAAGTCAATATTGGCTGCACCGTAACAGTCGTCAATCTTAGCACCCATGAAAATATGACAGTGACAATCGTTGGCACATACGAGGCAAAACCGCAAGAGGACAAGATTTCAAACGTGTCTCCACTTGGCAGGGAACTGCTCGGCCATGAGACTGGTGATGTTGTCCGCGTTGTTACCCCAAAGGGTGACGTAAAATACAGAATACTGAAGATATCCAGAGGATAAGACAATGTTCAATGAATCAATGATGGCGAAGCTGGCCAAGCTGCGCGAGGCCGGAAAAGATGTATACCCGCCAAGGGTCCCGAAACCAACTTCCGAGGCAGAGACAGTAAAGGCCAATTTTGAAAAATTTGAAAACCAGACTGTAACAATAGCTGGCAGGATAACTGCCCAACGCGGCCACGGCAAGGCGATGTTTCTTGAGGTCGCAGATGAAACTGGACCAATACAGCTTTACGTCAGGGTCGATGATGTAGGCGAAGAAATCTATGGCCTGATAAGAGATGCACTCGATGTTGGTGACCTCGTTGTAGTGACTGGCTCGGTGTTCAAAACCAGGACTGGCGAAGTAACCATCCACACAAAAGAGTTTATGTGGGCAACCAAGGCGCTGGAAGGACTGCCAGAAAAATGGCATGGTCTGAAAGACTCCGAAATAAGATACAGGAAACGCCATCTGGACATGATTGCAAATTCAGAGGTCAGGGAGCGTTTCAGCAAAAGAACCAGAATAATCAGAGCAATAAGAGAGTTTTTGTGGAATGAGGGTTTTGAGGAAGTCGAAACCCCGACACTCCAGCCGCTCTATGGTGGTGCACTGGCAAAACCATTCATGACCCACCATAATGCGCTTGATATGGACCTTTACCTCAGGATTGCCCCGGAGCTCTACCTAAAAAGGCTCATTGTCGGTGGAATGCCAAAAGTATTCGAGATCGGCAAGGCCTTCAGAAATGAAGGCATATCACTTGTCCACAACCCGGAGTTCACAATCATGGAACTTTACCAGGCCTGGGCAGACTACCACGACATGATGGACATCACCGAGAGGATGGTTTCTTCTGTCGCAAAAACAATCACTGGGTCTTTTGTCATCAATTTCCAGGGTGAGGAAATCGATCTGACACCGCCATGGAAAAGATTGACAATGGCAGAGGCATTCAAGGAATATGCCGGCGTTGAGATCGAAAAACTCAGGGACGCAAAGTTTGCATTTGCTTTCCTTCAGGAAAATGGCGTCAAGATGGAAAAGAAGCCTGGTTTTGGCGGTTTCTGCGACGAAACGCTGAAAAAGCTTGTTGAGCCAAAAATCAAGAATCCAACCTTTATCTACAATTACCCGATAGAGCTTTCGCCACTAGCAAAGCTCATTCCAGGCGAGACCATGTGGGTTGAAAGGTTCCAGCCAGTCATCGCAGGTTATGAAGTAGGAAATGCTTTCTCTGAACTCAACGATCCACAAGACCAGTTGAACAGATTTGAAGGTCAGGAAAAAGCCAGAAGCAGTGGAGATGAAGAAGCACATCAGACCGATACAGACTTTGTTGAAACACTAGCAGTTGGCATGCCGCCAACTGGAGGACTTGGGATAGGCATTGACAGGATTGTTATGCTTTTAACAGATCAGGTTTCAATAAGGGAAGTTCTCGCATTCCCTCAACTCAGGAGGCAAAGTGGGGATATTTCTTGAAATAATTGAATGGTTGGACAACTCCGGCGTTGAACTGCTCCACAGGGAACCGCCGCAGGGTTCTGCAGACATCAAAATGGGTGCCCAACTTATTGTTCGAGAGGGCCAGCTTGCCATCTTCATGTCAAACGGCAAAGTGGCCGACATGTTCGGCCCAGGCAAATACACACTTTCTACCGAGAACATCCCCATACTGACACAATTGCTTTCAATTCCTTACGGCTTCAAGTCTCCCTTTAGGGCAGAGGTACTTTTCATTTCAACAGTACAGATGCCCGGTTTCAAATTCGGAACACCTGATTCAATACCATTCCGCGATAAAGAACTCGGCGTTGTAAGGGTAAAAGCATTCGGCAACTATACCCTGAGAGTGGACGACCCAAGAAAATTTATTACTGAAATAGTGGGCACAAAGGGTTTTATGACCCGAGGCAAAATCGAAGATTTCATGCGCGGTATTGTGGCCTCAAAATTTACCGACATGCTCGGCGAGTCCCTGACCACCGTCTTTGACCTTCCAAAAATTTACCAGGAAATCGGTGACCAGCTTTCAAAATCCATAAACGGTGAAGTGTCCAAATTCGGACTTTCCTGCCTCGCTGCATTTATCGAATCAATAGGCCTTCCGCCAGAAGTCGAAACTGCAATAGACGAGAGGGCCGGGATGGGTGTCATAAAAGACATGAATGCCTATCTGGCATACAAGGCCGCAAAGGGCATGGAAAAGGGTGGCGAAGGAATGATGGGTGCAGCTACTCAAATAGGTGCAGGGTTTGTAATGGGTGGCAAAATAGTCGAGAACCTCTCAAAGGGGACCGACGCAAAGGTTTCAAATGAGATCTGCCCTGAGTGCGGCAAACCCATACAGCAAAACACCAAATTCTGCCCCAATTGTGGGAAAAATCTTCAGTTAAATTGCAAAAAGTGCGGCCAGTCTGTACCGGAAGGCGCAAAGTTCTGCCCGAACTGTGGCGAAAAAATCTAGCCTTCTCAAAAAAGCCACAAAAAGGGTTTTTGTATGGCTCGGGATTGTTGTTATCCCAATTTTTATTCTTGCCTCAGCGATCTATGTTGCCGAAGGGGGATTGCCAGGCTCCTCAATAAAAAATTTCCTTGACGCAGTGTGGTGGACTGTTGTCACAATGTCCACTGTAGGGTATGGAGATGTTGTACCCATAACATCAATTGGCAGGGTGATAGCCATTCTTGCCATGTTCTCCGGAATAATCATGATAGCTGGCCTTACTGCCACGCTGGCCAGCACCCTGATTGAAAGGGTGGTCAAAAGAATGAATCAAAATAAGGTCGAAAGATTTAGGGATCATGTGTTGATTTTGGGGTGGAATGAGAATGGCCTGAGAATCATCGGAGACCTTTACAGGGAATGCCAGGAAAAACAGATAGGAATCGTTGTAATGGCAGACATTGAACCACCATCCTCAATCCAGCAAGATACATACTTCATTAAAGGTGACCCAACGAGACTTGAAAACCTCGACAGGGCATCTGCAGAACACGCAAAAGCAGCCGTTGTGCTGGCCGATTTTGAAATCAACGCCAGAAACACCGACTCAAAAGTCATACTTACGGCACTTGCAGTAAAGAGGGTTTCCAAAAACAGGTGCAGGGTCATCTGCGAAGTTTTACTTGAAGAAGACGCAGAATACCTGCGTCATGCAGGAGTGGACGAGATTATTGTCAGGTCAGGGGTTGCAGGAGACCTTTTGTCGCGTTCTGTGTCTAATCCTGGTGTGGCAGAATTAATGCAAATATTGCTAAAAACCGAATCACCCGGTTCGCTTGGAAGAATATCTATCCCTGCGCCTTTTCATGGGAAAAGGTATGAGGAACTCGTCATGGCACTTTATAGTCAATCAGAAATGATTGTGGTTGCACTAATAAGGAGTGGCAATATGATGGTAAATCCATCACAAAATGAAATAATCCAGCCAGGTGACGAAGCCTTCATTGTTTCCGCTTCCGGCGGCGAATGCAGAATCTAAAACAGGAGGACTAGACACATGGCCAAGATGACTGCCAAAACTCTAACAAGATATATTGTTGTTGCCGGTTTGATGTCTTTTGTAATCATCTTCATCATCATGCAATTTTCCACGGGCTTTGACTTCTCAAAAATGGGTGAAGCAGTCTCAAAAGCAAACTGGTGGTGGATACTCGCTGCAGCACTATGCAATGTTGCATCGTTTCTCTGCGAGGCTTTCCAGCTCTGGTTTCTCTCCAGGGCATTGGGCAAAAAACCGGGTTTCTGGCGGATGATGCAGATATATTTTGTAGGAAACTTCTTTTCAAATGCCACACCTTCGACATCGGGTGGTGAGCCTTTCCAGGTTTATTTCATGATGGACGACGGCTTCTCTGTGGCAGAGGGAATGGTAATGGTAGCAGTCAGGGGCCTCATATCTGTAATGGTGAGGATTCTCTATGTGCTCGTAACAGTGGCCCTGATAGCATTGGGAATTTTCAGGTTAAACCTTAGTTTCACATTTGATTTGATTTTCTACATTACTCTAGCGGCATTTGCGCTTCTTGTGGTGGCTGGATTCATAATTATCATGAACCCACATATTTTTTCGTTTTTGGTCAAATTCTTTTCAAGGTTCCGCTGGATCCGCAAGCTGGCAAAAATACAAGATCCCAAGCAATTTATTCAAAAAGGCGAGCTTTTCCTTGGCGAAATAAGATCATCAGCAAAACTGCTCATTCAAGGGAAAAAGATATGGATGATTGGTGCGATTTTCAATTCCATCCTGACATGGGTACTCCTGAAAACCATGCCATTTTTTATCATGCTTGCCCTAAACGAGCACCCAAATATATTTGTTATTTTTGCAATAGGTGTGATCTCACAACTCGCCACCGCATGGGTGCCAACACCCGGTGCAGTCGGAGGAATAGAAACTGGAATGCTTGCGTTTGCATCAACCATGCAGACTCCTGGAAACATAGGACTGTTTGTATTTATTTATAGGCTGATGGACTACCACATGGATGTTCTTGTTGGCGCACCCATAGCTTTGAGGCTCTTGTCTAAAAAGCTCGGAAAAGATACCAGCAATGCCGATTTATCAGCACTAACCAGCCAGATAAGCCAGAAAATGGAAGAAGAAAAAGAAAAGATGGCCCAAGAAGAGCTTGCCTCAGAGCACAAGATAAATTGAGGCAGGGAAATCAAAGGAAAAAAGCCCCAATGATTTTGGGGCTTTTTTTGTTATAATGTTCTAGTTGAAAAAATGGTAAAAATCACAAAGGCACAAATCATTCGCTACATGCTCTATGCAGGAGCACTTTCAATCATTGCTGTTCTCTTTGTAATGCAGTTTGCAACCGGGCTTGATTTTGGATCGGCTTTAAAATCCCTTGGCAAAACAAACCTGTGGTTCATACTTGCCGCCATTGCAATTAACGTCTCTGCGTACTTTACAGAGGCCCTACAACTTTACCTGCTTGCCAAAACGCTTGGGAAAAAACCGAGCTTTTGGGGAATGATGTTGATATTTTTTATCGGCAACTTCTTTTCGAATGTCACGCCTGCAACATCTGGCGGAAAACCTTTCCAGATATACTTCTTGCTCGATCAGGGCTTTTCTATTGCAGAGGGAACCGTAATGATAATTGCCAGAGGAATAATATCTGTATCAACAAGAATATTTCTTGTCCTTGCAGTAGCTGTGGCAGTTTTGTTCGGGTTTGACAGTAACCTGTCAAGTTTTATCGGATGGACATTCGTTTTAACCCTGATAATGATGATAGCGCTGATCGCAATGGGCATTGCCGCACTCCTCAACCCAAAGTTTTTTTCCTTCTTAATTAATATCGCCTCGCGAATTAGGCTAGTGAGAAAACTCGTCAAAGCGCCCACGGTTGATGAATGTATGGCAAAAGGCTACAGGTTCCTCGACTCGGTGAAAAATTCCTCAAAGATGATTTTCGGGGGGAACAAAGTTTATCTTACCCTGACAATTTTTACGAGCCTTGTCTCATGGTTCCTTCTGAAAACTGTTCCATATTTTGTTTTGCTTTCTTTTGGAGAGAGCGTTCCGCTGATGATTGTTGTCGCAACATCAATAATATCGCAGCTGCTTACAATCTGGGTGCCAACACCAGGTGCCTCTGGCGGCGTAGAAATAGGCCTTGGAACTCTTTTCAGGGGGCTTGTTGCAAACCCAGGAAATCTTTCACCGTTCGTGCTCGTTTACAGACTAATAGACTACCATCTAAACATGCTTGTCGGCTTGCCGATCGCCTTCTGGGCACTTGGCAAAAAAGTGAAACCAGTTATTTGTACACCTCAAAATGAGAATGAAGTCGAAACATCTGCCGGAGTTCCGGAATGTGAGGGAGGGACCCTGAAATGATAGGTTTCTTTGATTCAGGGGTTGGTGGACTCTCCATCCTCAAAAATGCGTTAGAAATACTCCCAAATCACGATTATGCCTATTTTGGTGATGAGGCATACTGCCCATGGGGCGAGAAACCAAAAGAGTTCATAATCGAGAGAAGCAGGCTGATTACAATAAAACTCATATCGCTTGGCACAAAAGCAATTGTGGTTGCCTGCAACACGGCAACCGTGAACGCAATTTCTACACTGAGGGCAGAATTTCCCAGTATACCGTTCATTGGTGTCGAGCCAGGAGTAAAACCGGCAACAACACTGACTGAAAGCGGCAAGATAGCTGTTCTGGCAACAAAGGCGACATCTCTTGGGGAGCGTTTTCTCCAGCTTGTAAACCTCTTTGCCCAAGACAAGGATATAATAATGATACCCTCAAGTGGTCTCGTGGAGCTTGTGGAGCAGGGAAAATGCGAGGGCGAAGAGGTTGAGGAACGCCTCTCGGAAATACTGTTACCGTATATGAAAACAGGTTTTGACCAGCTGGTGCTTGGGTGCACACACTACCCGTTCCTTGCCGGTGCGCTCAGAAAAATACTCCCCTCGAAAGTCAATATTATCGATACTGGCCCGCCAGTTGCCAAACAGCTTGCAAGGGTAATAATGCAAAACAACATACTGGAAGGCAATGGCAGGGTCAGTCTGTGGACCTCCGGCGATCCAGGGAAATTTTGTGAACTCGCAAGTAAGTTGCTGGGTATCGAAATAAATAAGATAGAAAGGTTTTGACATGGCACTTAAAGTGCCTAAGATGGTGATAGAAGTGCATGGGAAGGAGTGTGGCCTTTAAATGAAGAAACTGACAGCTTTTTTGTTGTGTGCTCTGGTAATAATGCCGTGTTTTCAAACTGCCCTCTCTCAGGATGACAAACTGATCGAGCTTTCTCCAAAAGAAATTAACATTGTCGCAAAGCAGGGTGAAACGGCAACAGCCACAATGGGCATCTTCAACAGGGGTTCCAGCTCCCTCCTGTTTTCGCTCTCAAAGTCCTACAGCAAGGCAAAAACACAGCCTCTGGCATCACCAGATGGAAATATGCTGGTGTATCCAAGTTTCCTGGATTTCGGCACTGTACCCTCCAAAGGCGAGGTTTCGCAAACTGTTACATGTACAGCACCAACGGAACAATATCTCCAGGTCACGGCCTCAAGCGATGTGGAATGGATAAAATGTCTCATACGCAATATAGACAAAACGGTTGTTTCTGTAACAGTAACTGTCAAGCTTGATGGAATGGTCACGGGACAACTTTACAGGGGAAACGTCATTCTGGCTTCAAATGCCGGCCTTGTTCAGGTGCCAGTCATTCTTCAGGTGGCGACCACAACAGTCAAGGACTGGCTTTCATACAACCCCACAAACGGCATCGTCTCCCCTGGCAACAACACTGGGATACAGATAAAAGCATCAGCAAAAGGCCTCCCGTCAGGCGACCAGTTCGCAACAATCATCGTTACATCCAATGATGAAAAACAGCCGGTCATTGAAGTTCCAGTCAAACTGACTGTAATCGCCGGTTCTCCTGCGCCATCCACGCCAGAAATATTCGTCGGCTATCCAGGAGATGGCAGGGCCCACCTTTTCTGGAAGCCAATCGCATCGCCAAACGTTGTTGGTTACTACATATTCAGGTCAAACAACCCGGGGATTTATACGGATGTTGCAATAACCGATTTCTATGTCACCGGCACACAATACACTGACCCAAATGTCACCAACGGGCTGATTTATTATTACACAATCAAGTCGGTCGACCAGAATGGCAATCTCTCTGACGCCTCAAACGAGATAATGGTCATGCCAAATCCGATAAAGCCTGTTGTCAACCTCAAGGACGGGCTGGTCACAAGAACGCAGGTACTGGATGTGACCGGTGTCGCTGAACCAAACTCCCAGATCATCGTAAACGGGGAACTGGCAATAATTGACCCGGATGGCAAGTTCCAGGCCAAAACAGTGCTAAGGGTTGGTTCCAACACAATCACCGTCATAGTATTTGATCCGGGTGGCAATCAGACAAAATTCACATACAAGGTCAGTTTTTCTGCCTACACTACCGTGATCTTGATGGTTGGCTCCAAAAATGCCTGGGTAAACGGTGAAGAGAAAAAGAATGCCATGCCTCAGGCGCCAGTCATCATAAGCGGCAAGACATTCGTTCCTTTCCGCTTCCTTGGCGAAAGCCTGGGGGCAGACATCGGCTGGGACGACCAGACCAAAAAAGTCACATACACGCTTGAGGGCAAGAAAGTCGAGATGTGGATTGGCAAGACAACCGCATCAGTCGACGGAAAACCGGTTTCAGTCAACCCTCCACCACAAGTCATTGGTGGTTCGACATTCGTCCCGACAAGGTTCATAACAGAGGCGCTTGGCGCATCCATTGAATGGAAAGCGGCAACCAAAACAGTAGTGATAACATATCCGGCAAAACCATGAGACCAGACAAACCAACATATTTTATGATGATAACTGACATCGTTGCCAAAAGGTCAACATGTCTCAGGCGCCAGGTTGGCTGTGTGCTGGTGGATTCAGACGGCAACATAAAAGCAACTGGCTACAACGGCGTTGTGGCAGGAATGACCCACTGCGACACCTGCCAGAGGGAGCTCCTGGCTTCCGGATCAGACCTCTGGCAATGCCCCGTCATTCACGCCGAAATCAACGCAATCTCGAGGTATGAGGGGCCAAGAAAAGACATTACCCAGATTTTCTGCACTACACTGCCGTGTTTCCACTGTGCAAAGGTCATTGCAAACACCTTTCCAAACCTTGAAGAGCTCCATTACCATGACGACTACCCGCACAGCGAGCTGATCAAGGAGGTCTTCATCAACAAAGGCATCAAGCTAATGCTCCACAAGGACGGCGAGGTGGAGGAGGCGAGATAAAAACACCAAATAAAAATCAGATCGAATATCTCATGCTCATATCCGCATAGAATTTAAGATATCCTGCGATTTGCTCCGGTTTCTTAAAACAAGCAGGTTCGCCTAGGTCTCCCCTTTCAGAAAAGCTCTGGGCCACACATCCCCCAGCACAACTGGGGACAAGCGGACATTCAAGATCCAGGCAACGCTTGACCTTTGAGATCCTAGCATCAATCCACATTTTTTCTTTCATGCAGTCAATAGGAGCACTGAAATTTACATTTCCTATCTCAAAGCCTTCTCTCCCAATAAATTCCCAACAAGTCCCGATTGCGCCATCGGGCGATACTGTATAAAAACCCTTCGTGCCAACACCACAAAGATTTGACAACACAAGATTTTTTATGTATTTTCTTATGTGCTTGGCTCCCCCGCAAAAACCATAAGCATTGATCAGCTCAATGATTCCGGTTATCTTTTCAAAGTAGCTATCAATAGATAGGCATTTGCTTTTGTATCCAAGAGACTCCGGCGTCATATGGACAACAGGATATGCATAAACACGCAAATTCTCATGATTCGAAAAACCCCTTTTGTCCAAATCCATTAAAAGGCCTTTCAGTGAAAAGGCGTTCTCCAGATCAATATTTACCCTGATCTCAATATTTGGGATCTTTCTATTGATTGCTTCCCCTATTCCATTCACAACATCTTCGTAGGATGGTTTTCCACCTACATAGAACCTTTTTGAATCATGATTCTTTTTATCCCCGTGGATTGTCACCTGTATCCTTTCCAATGGCACAGACTTCATGAATCCACCAAGCTTTTTCCTCAGCAACGACCCATTGGTGGTCATTCTCGGAGATATCTTTACTGAAGGATTTGTTTTTGAAATTTCCTCATAAATATATCGAAAATGATCAGGAAACAAAAGAGGTTCCCCGCCATAGCAGGCCATGATAAAATGACCGATGTTAAACTTTTTCAGATGGCCCTGAATGAATCTGACCAGATTTTTTAATGTCCCTTCATCCATGATGCGATCATCTCTGGCCTCATAACAGTACGGGCAAGCAAAATTGCATGCAAAAGATGGAGCTATCGTTATATCAAGGGTATCATTTTTCCATGTTTCTCTGGAAAATTTTTCAATCAGAAAGGATTTCTCATCAAAATTTTCGTCAACCAAAAAGAACGCATTTGACAATTCCTTGCAAGTTTTCTCTTCTTCCGGTAAGTTGCCACTGTTTATGAGACTGATCAGCCTCTTATCAATTATAATTATGGAACCGGATATTGTAGACATCAAAACGTATTTATTTTCATCCAATTCTTTGGCAATAATAAATTTTGAAAACCTAAGACCCATAATCTCCTCCATAGACTCAAAAAATATTGGGGGAGACGATTGACTATTTCTCCCCCAATATTTTTTTAAACACCAACCATCAGACCATTGCATTATTGGTCCAGCACCTATAATTTGGGCACGAGCAGACTTCCATGGTAGCAGGATTGTAGTTTTGTTGGTCAATCCAGACAACTGACAAACCAGAAATGGGTTCCATGATTTCTGTATTAACAAGGCCACTTTCAACCGATACCTTTATCGAGTTTATATTGTGCTGATATGGCATCCCTCCACCTCCTTTCTGCTCAATTGAGTAGCATCGTATTATTTGACATCAAGAATTGATCGTTAAATCAAATTATCCATTATGATAATTATTTGAATGGTTATTTTTAACCTTTTTAATATTCCAATTTTTTTATAATCAGTTTTTTTGAAAATACCCAAAAAAGTTGATCAGGAAACTATTGCATCAGTATCATACCGAATACCTGACTTTTTACTATAAATCGTAGTATTAGAAATCATGGCGATTTTATCAATAAAAAGTCAGGAGGAATTTTTGTAGAATGAAACAAAAAAGGTATGCACTCATCCGTCATCTCTCCCAAATTGGCTTTGTACTTCTGATTCTGTATTACACTCTGGGGCGATTTATTTTTCCTGGGGTCAGGGGAATCGAACTACACGGAATCTGTCCCTTTGGTGGGGTAGAGACATTGCCAACATTTCTTGCTTCTGGGGGTCTAAAGTTTGTCCATGAAACAGGCCTGTCAAACTTTGCCATGCTGGCGGCACTTCTGCTTGCCGTGCTGGCGTTTGGCGGGGCGTTCTGTGGCTGGGTCTGCCCTGTGGGTTCGATCACAGAATGGCTGTTCATGTTGAGGAGGGTATTCTGGAAAAAGAGAATAACTGTTCCAGAAAAATTGCACAACATTCTGGTCTGGTTCAGATATGTCGTCCTTGCCGCCATCCTTTACATGACCTTTGCAACAGGCTTTCTGGTGTTTGGCACAGTCGACCCGTTCCTGAGTCTTTTCTCGTTTGGCAGGGTGTTTGCCGTTGGCCTTGTCGTCCTGGTGCTCATCCTGATCGGCTCGATGTTTATCGAGAGGTTCTTCTGCAGATACCTTTGCCCGCTTGGCGCAGTCATTCTCCCGTTTGCAAAGCTCTCGGCAACAGGCGTTGTGCACTCAAATGAAGATTGCACGTCATGCAAGGGGTGCGAAGAAGTCTGCCCAAAACAGATACCAATCAGTAGGTATAAAAAAGTAGACAGGGGCCAGTGCATCAGCTGCATGAAATGCGTTGAAGAATGCCCGACGGCCCTCAGCTTCAAGATTGGATGGTGAAAAAAATGAAAATAAAGCCTTATATCGCAGGAATCCTTTTTGTTGTTCTTTTCATCGGATTGATCCAGCTGGCGCAAGTTGTTGGTTTCTGGAGCTCCAGGGAACATGGCGAAGGAAGAGGAAGGCCGCCAGAAGGTTTCCAGAATGGCCAGGAATTCCAGATGCCGCCTGGTGAAGAAGGTGAAGAGAACGAGGAAGGCGAAGGCAATCAGTATAGATACAGGATCCGCAACGAGGAGGGGGAAACAGAGGAAGGCGAGGGGCTCGAAGGACAGCCGTGACGATGTAGGAAGTGCTCAAACCAACCAAAAGGGGCAATTTGCGGACTCACGGTCCAACCATGTTTTTGTGTTGGACCGTGAGGTTTTTACAAAGATCAGCCGTTTTTCTCTATGGCCTCTAGTGTCATCAAAAGATTATCTATGAGTTCAATAATTATGGTGTACATGGCAAATAGCCCGCATGATAACACAAAAATGGTCCATGCTATCTCTGTAAAAATGGGATATCGATGATTGCGTAAGAGATAGATCAGAATTATGTCAGTCGATATGACAACAAGTCCGCAAACAAGTTTTATAAACCAGCTCCTGGAATAAAATGATGCCGGATTTTTTTCAATCTTTTTTTTGAAAATTCGTTTGTATAGATGGATAGTGGGACAACCAAACAAAACGGCGAACAGGATAAAGACACCAAATTCATTTGTTCTTATACAAGCATATATCTCATCATTGGACAAAACATGGCCATATAAATTCATAAATGCTACAAGAACAATCACCAATAAAATGCTTAGAACAAGGATTTTTTTCCACATGTTATTTATTATACAAAATATTCTCTTTTAAGGAATAGATATAATACCTGCAATAAAAAGAGGGGATTCAAAAAGACATTTAATTATTCTTTTTCATCTCCAAATAAATCAACTCAAGAACTCCAACAAAGAAAATAAACGATCCGTATGATGCCGCAAAAGCAATCAAGGTTGTATCTATACTTGTTTGCTCAAAGCCATCAAATAACGGATAGATCTGGAACAGATCAAACGCAATGGTAATAAATCCACAAACGAGTCTAATAAACCATCTTCTGGAATAAAGCGGCACGTGGCCTTGTTCGATTTTTACATTAAAAATTAACCTATACAAATAGTAGATGGTAAGATACACCGTAATCAAAAGGACGACAGAAAGGATATCCTTAAGGCTTATGTGGGATGCCGGTTTGAAGATAAAAAAATAAGCAATTACAAGTGCTAGTGTCAAAAATATCGAGAAAACATATTGAAAGATTTTTTTCTTCCCCATGTTTTTATTATATAGAATATTCTTCTTTTATAAAGTAGGTGTAAGATTCAGATTTGTAATAAAAAATAAGGGGATCAAAAATATTTTAGTTATTTTTCTTATTTCTCCCAATAAACCAACTCAAAAGCTCCAACATATAGAATAAACAAAATATAAATTGTGACAAAAACAATCAAAGTCCTTTCGATATACAAGTGCTTAAAACCATTAAATAGTGGATGGATAAAAAATAAATCAAACGCAATAGTAATAAACCCGCAAACGAGCTTGATAAACCATCTTCTGGAATAAAATGGCACGTGGCCTTGTTCATCTTTTATCTTGAAAACTACTCTGTATAAACAGTAAATTGGGAAATAAATCATCATGGCAATAGTAATAAAAAAGACATTTTTTACGCAAACTTGGAGAAACATGAGGCAAAGTGCGAAAAGGAAATACCTAATAAGATAAAGTATTAATATCGAGATTACAATAAAAGCACTTATAACAAGGATTTTCTTCCACATGTTTTTATTATAAACAAATATACATTTTTTAAAAGCGCGTATCACATCACTGATATCAATAATTCTCTTGAATTTTCATGCTGTTTACCCAAGAAATTGGTAATCTTTGATTGTATGAAATCTACAAATATTTTTTCCTAAGCCTTCTCCACTGGCTGTCTGATGACAGTCCTCAGCTTCGCAGGGTCGGCCTTCCTGGGGTCGCCGAGGTATATCTCGTGGTGCTTGCCGCGTGGCTTCATTCCGCTTTTATCGATGAATTCGTGGAGCGCAGCTATTGTTGGCCCCTCGGCAGAATACGGCCCGATGTGCATTATCTGGGCAGATGGGCCCTCCCTGAATACTTCAAACCTTGCCTTTCCAAGTGACGGGTTGGGCTTTTTCTTTTTCACCTCGGAGAGCGTTGCCTCATAATGCTCCCTCGTGATGAAATCCGGTTGCATGATCATGGCCGTCCAGAGCCAGTTTGATTTGTTCCCCTCCAGAAAGTCGTCCATGTTTTCAGCCCACCACAGGCCCTCCAGCACCATGACCGTGTAGTCCTTTTCCAGCACTTTTTTGGCCATGAACTTGAGGGTGTAGGAGAGCGAATAGAGCACCTGCATGGCGTTCTGGTATTCCTCGGACGTGTTCGGGTCGCCCTTTCCGTCCACCATGATGAAGTTGAATTGCGGAACTTCCACCATCACCGGCGTTTTTGGCGGGTTGTAGAGGCCCGCAAGCTGTTTTTTGAGGTCGATTTTTTCCACTGGTTGTTTGCTCCTTCCCAAGCCAACAGCAACTGTTGTCTTCAGGATTATATAATCCTGAAGACAACCTGGCAATAATCGCCTAAAATTCTACTTCTCCGGATACTTCTTTATGAACCAGGTTTTTACTACCTGAGTGAGCACGACATAGCACACCAGCATTGCGAAAACGATTGGCCAGTAGAGCGGCGGCAGGCCAACAAGGCCAAGGGTCCCTGCAAGAGCTGAATATGGGAGGTATATGCCCGTCAGGGCGATGACAATCGAGGTGATCGTGAGGGGAAGGCTGGCCCTGCTTTGCAAGAATGGCACCTTGTTGGTCCTGATGACGTGTATGATAAGTGTCTGGGTCAAAAGCGACTCTACAAACCAACCCGTTCTGAAGAGCTCCGGCTTCCCGAGTCCGCCAAAAATAAATATCATCACAAAAAATGTCAGATAATCAAATATCGAGCTGATCGGCCCGATGAAAATAATGAATTGCCTGATGCTGCCTATGGTCCATTTCCTTGGCTTCTGGATCCATTCCTCGTCCACCTTGTCTGTTGGTATGGCTGTCTGTGAAAAATCATAAAGAAGGTTGTTTGTGAGGATTTGGATGGGCAACAGTGGGAGGAAGGGAATGAAGAAGCTGGCACCCAAGATGCTGAACATGTTTCCAAAATTGGACGAAGCGGCCATTTTTATGTATTTGATTATGTTTCCGAAGACCCTCCTGCCCTCTATTAGTCCATCCTGAAGAACAGTGAGGCTCTCACCAAGCAGGATGATGTCCGAGGATTCCTTTGCAATATCAACAGCAGTGTCCACCGATATTCCCACGTCTGCGGCCTTGAGGGCTGGTGCGTCGTTGATGCCATCACCCATGAAACCGACGACATGGCCTTTTTTCTTCAGGATTGTTATGATGCGCTCTTTGTGCGATGGGGCAAGTTTTGCAAACACATTTGTTTTTTCCACAATCTCGACGAGCTGGGATTCGTCCATCTCTTCGAGCTGGCTGCCAAGAACGATTGAGCCAGTTTCCAGCCCGACCTGGGAGCATATTTTCTTGCTTACAAGATCGTTGTCACCCGTGAGGATTTTTACGCTGACCCCGAGGTCCCTGAGGTCTTTTATGGCCTGCTTTGCCGTTACCTTTGGCGGGTCGAGGAAGGTGAGAAAACCAAGGAGGGTCATTTCCTGCTCGTCAGAGACACAATAAGCCTCCTGGCGTTTTGGCATTTCCCTGTATGCCAACCCAAGCGCCCTGAAACCGTTTGAATTTGACCACTCGACAAGTTCTTTTGCCTTTTGCATGTGTTCCTGGCCAAGTTTTTCAACCACACCCTGGGTCTGGATCTGTGTGCACACAGAAAATATTTCTTCTACGGCACCCTTGCATATTATGATTTGCTTGCCGGAGGCGTCTTCAACGACAACTGACATTCGCCTTCTCACAAAATCAAAAGGTATCTCATCAACCTTTTTGAAATTTTCCTTTACATGGAGCCTTTCCTCGATTTCGGTGTGTTCAAGCACGGCCTGGTCAAGCATGCTCTTGAGGCCAGTCTGATGGTAGCTGTTCAAAAAACCATATTCGAGCACCTCGTCAGACTCTTCCCCATCAACATCAAGATGTTGTTCCAGCACGACCCTTCCCTGGGTTATTGTCCCAGTTTTGTCGGTACAAAGCACATCCATTGCGCCAAGGTTCTGGATTGAGCCAAGCTTTTTTACTATCACGTGTTTCCTGGACATCGAGATAGCACCATTTGAAAGATTGACAGTAACAATCATCGGAAGCATTTCCGGGGTCAGACCAACGGCAACCGATACCGAGAAAAGGAAAGCCTCCAGCCAGTTTCCCTTGCCAAAAAAATTGACCAGAAACACCAGAGGTACAAGAAATGCCATAAAACCTATCATCAGCCATGTGATCTGTGATATTCCTTTGTCAAAATTGGTCTTCTGCTCTGACTGGGAAACACTCTTTGCAAGATTGCCAAAAAAGGTGTCAAAACCTGTTGTTGCAACCACAGCCAAAGCGGTACCGCTTTCGATGTTTGTTCCCATGAAACAAATATTGCTGAATTCAAGAGGATTTTTTGTTGAACCCTTCTCGCTGGCAGGAAATTTTTCAACTGGCAATGCCTCTCCTGTCAATGTGGCCTGGTTTAAAAAGAGGTCTTTTGCCTGCAAAATTCTGACATCAGCCGGGACAATGTCTCCGGCAGATAATTTGATGATGTCACCAGGAACGAGATTGCTGAGCTTTACCTCTTCAGATTTGCCTTCACGAATGACAGTTGAAGTAGTTTGGACCATCGCTTTAAGTGCTTCCACGGCCCTGTCTGCCTTGAGTTCCTGGAAAAATTTGAGGCTCACGCCAAGGATGACCATGATTATCATCATGTAGGCTGATTTCATGTCCTTAATGAACAGGGAGACAACTGAAAGGCCAAGAAGCAAAACTACAAGAGGATTGTAGAATGCTTTGAAAAGCTTTTTTACCCAGCTTTGTTTGCGTTCGACAACAGCTTCGTTGGGCCCATATTCCTTTAATCTGTCTCTGGCCTCATAGTTATGAAGACCAATCTCAATGTTTGAATCAAGGAGATCAAGAAGATCCAATGATTCAAGCGTTGCCGCCTGTGTTAGCCTTTCCAAAGCTTTTGGCGGCATCTGATAATTGTTTGCTGTTTTCTTGCCGATTGGAAGAACGAAGTTCGCCATCTTGACCTCACAGGTATGACAAAATATTTGGCCCTGGTTTGCACCAAGGCCAAAACCGTTGGATCAGATTGTGTTTGGAGTTTTATTGGTTCAGATTTTGTCTCTGAAACCTGGAAATGGTCTCCAAAATTCCTTCGCTTGTCGAATGAGCATCAGCAAAATGGCTCTTTGCTTCATTGTTGCAGTTCATCGCAACAATTGGCATTTGCCTGGTTGCCTTGATTGAGCGGAGTGCTCCTGCGAGCTCGTTGAATGAGCGCTCGTTGTCCCTAGAGTCAATTACCACAACGTCCGGCTGTGTGCTCTTGATGTTGCTGTAGGCCCTGAAGCTATCTTTAGTTTCCAGTCTGACATTCCAGCCGTTCATGGAAAGTTCCCCCTGGAGTCTTTTTGCTTCCTTTTCGTCCCAAAGCACAAGAAAAGCATTGCCTTTAGTTTTGTTGTGGAACGCGGTTCTTCCAAAAATAACCGAAAGGATCGGGTTTGTTACCCTGCGGTTTGTGGTGATGATTTCTTTCATGCTGCGCCTCCTTTGCCCATAGGCACCAAGGGGCGCGCAAAAACACCTACTTGGAGCTTACGGGCGGTTGTTTGCCACTAGGCAACGGGTTTGGGTTATTACTGTTGCTACCGTCCATAATTTTGAATTCTCCTTCTGCTCCTTCTTGGAGCAATACCAATTTAACATCTAGGATGACTTTGTCAACCAATGCTTTCGAGACAATTTAACCAAAAAGTTTTTACAAAAAACTACGCACTTTAGAGAGTTTCTTGAATATGATTGCCAGGATAGATTACCTCTTGGCCATGGTTATGCAGGAACAAACATCGGCGCACAAACCACACCCATAGCAATTGTCGCTTGCTATTTCAAGCTTTCCATCTTCCATTTTTCTGGCTTTAAAATAGCAAACATCAACACATGCGCCACAATCTGTGCACGTGTCCCTGTCTGTCTTTTCTATTGATTGTCCCTTGTCGCAAGCCTCGCCTGGCTCGGTAAAGTATGCACAACAACAGTCGCAACAGAAACAGATTCCGTCAGTCTCATCAATGACAGATTTTGTTTCCGAGTTCCATTTCCTAAATGGCCTTGTAACAAGATGTTTTTCTTCAGCCAAATTAAAGAGTTTTTCAATCTCTTCTTCGTTTAGCTCTCTGACATTCTCTTCAGTCGAGCCATAAGGACCTGCCCAGCAAAGGCATACGTCAACCGGTGACCTCTTGCATCCGCTCTCGTTGCCTTTCCTGCATCCACAATCGGAAACCCAGTAATGTTTCTTGCCCTTGGCAATTTCTCTGGCCTCGCCACGAGTTGTTACATAATGCATTGGCATATCATTATTTTCAGCAGACATCTTTATCCTCCAAGAAACCCCAAAGGGTGCATTCTATCATGTTCGGTGTTGCAAAGGATGCCTTTACAAGCGGCGAATCTTCAGCAACATTTTGGGGGTCATCTATAAATTCGACGCCTCTATCTTTGAGCTTCCTAACAGTCTGGTCAATCTCTTCAATCATAAAAGCGATTTTTATGGCTCCAGGCGCTGTTGCCCTGTCAGATTCCGCCTTATAGAAGGCAATAAAAAAATCTCTTGCAGGACTGGTAAACATTGCATAATCCTGACCCAAGGCGTTGCATACAAAACCAAGAACATCTGTAAAAAACCCAACCTCGGCCTCAAAATCGGACACAAAATACTCGCAGCATTGCTTCCAGCATGATCCCCATTTAAATGGGAAACCAAACTCAGGCTCACGCCAAAATTTTTCCCAGTCGGCCGGTGATTTTGCGATCTTTGATATTTCTACTCTGCTGGCGCCGTAAATCCTGCATTTCTCAATAAAATTAAGCATGGTAACCTCATTTATTCGTCTGTAAAGCTGTTGAAATAGATGATGTTTCCATCAGGATCGACAAGTTTTGCACCCATACTGCCGTCTTTTTCCTGTGTGGCATCAGAAAACATCTCAATTTTCTTTGATTTGAGGTCCTGTGCAATAGATTTGACATTGCCGCCCAAGAAAGACATGAGGTTTGTTTCAAGATGACCCTGGTAGAGGCCAAGTCTTAGATCACCGCAGCGGAGAACAGCCCATCCTTTTGCAGGTTCTCCATCTACCCTCTCAAAACCAAGTTTGTGGTAGAAATCCATTGACCTCACAAGGTCGTTCACTTTTAAAGAAAGCTCGAATTCACCAAGAAAGTTTTCTTCCATGTTTCACCAGTAGAATGATACTTGTTTCTGAGAAAATATAAACACCCCGTGTATGCCCACCAGTGTGTGATCCAAAAATTATTCGCTTTGCAACCACTCTATCCATGAAATGCTGACCCAGTTTTACTCACCTATGATCTTTTTCATGTAGATGGCAAACTCGTTGCGTGAATCCAGGTCATCGTAGTAGTGAAGGTCTAGGCCTTCGACTGAAAATCCACAGTGTTTATAAAAATCGATTGCGTCTGCATTTGTATTTTGTGCCTCGCAAACCATGATCCTCAGGTTTGCCTGTCTGGCCTCTTTCTCAAGCTCCATCATCATGCGAGTACCAATCCTTTGTCTTCTATGGCCTTCCTTGACATGGAACTCCCAAATAAACAGGCTTCTGTTCCAGTCAAGGTTTTCAGCAATAGCCATTCCGACAATCTTGCCATCGACATACGCACCAATGGAATATCCTGTTGGCACTATCCTTCTGTAATGATCAACCTCATTGGTCAAAAACCATTTCTTTACATAAGCTCTTTCAAGTGGGACCAAATCAAGCCTAAATGTTATCTGGTTTTTTGTCTCCGTTTTTTCAATCGTGTACTTTCTGGTAGAAGTATAACCTACCAAGACACTGTTTAAATCGTCCCCACTGAACTGCTCCAGTTTTGTTATCTCTGGCATCAAGCCTTCTTTTCCTGGTCCGAAGCTTTTTGAACACTTCAAACCAAACAACGCTCAGGAGCCCAGCGCACAGGCAGATCAAAATATCGCTGGCGTGAAGTGTAGTAAACTTGAAGAGGTTTTGAAGGAACGGAACGTAAAGGACAAGACCCAAGAAGACGATGGCCCCAAAGAATACCCACCAGAAAGCCTGGTTTTTTGATTTTACTATCTCAAAAGCGGCCTTGTTCCACGATCTGTTGACCAGAATAAGGGCAAGATTGGAGACAACAAGCGTTGTAAAAGTGAGAGTTCTTGCTTCTATTTCTCCCCCCATCCTCAGAGCAACAAAATTGACCAGCAAGATGACCAGAAGAACACCAACACCCTGAAGGGCACTAAGCATGAATACGCCCGCTCCAAAAAGTGGTGCATTTGGATTTCTTGGTGGTCTTTTCATGGAATTTTTTTCCCCCTGTTCGGCTTCAAAAACAATCGAACAGGCTGGATCAATTACAAGCTCCATGAACACGATATGCATTGGTGTAAAAAGTGTTGGCCATTTCAAAAGCACTGGAAGTAATGATATACCAGCTATCGGAACATGTATTGCAACTATGTATGCAAGTGCTTTCTGTATGTTCTCGTATATTCTTCGCCCCATTCTCACAGAATCAACGATTGATGAAAAATCATCTTTTAAAAGCACCAATGATGACGCCTCTCTTGCAACATCAGTACCCCTTCCACCCATTGCAACGCCAATGTCTGCGGCTTTTAAGGCTGGAGCATCATTAACACCATCACCCGTCATTGCGACAATCTCGCCTTTGGCTTTAAGCGCCTGAACAAGCTTCAATTTTTGCTCCGGAACAACCCTGGCGAAAACATTGACTTTGCCAATTCTCCCCCTCAGTGCATCATCCGACATCTCGTCAAGTTCATGGCCTGTAATATACTCGCCAGGATTCTCAAGGCCGATTGATCTTGCAATCCTGCACGCAGTTACTGGATAGTCACCAGTGATCATTACAACCCTTATGCCTGCCTCATAGCATTCCTTGATTGACTGGGGCACACTCTCCCTGACAGGATCAAAGAAACCGACAAGTCCAAGGAATTCAAAATCAAAACCATGCTGGGCTTTTGGCAGGCCAGACTCCACAAAATGGGCCCTTGCAACACCAAGAACGCGCAGGCCTTCTGAGGCCATTTTGAAAACTTGGGAGCTTATATCTTCAACTGCCTGCTTGTCCAGATGGCACAAATCAGCAATGGCCTCGGGAGCACCCTTTGCAGCAATAACATAACCCCCGCCTTTTGTGGATTTCCATACCTGGGAAATGGCAAATAGTTCCTTCGAAAGTGGGTATTCCTGGATAAATTCCCAATCATCATGAAGATGTTCTGTTCCACCAAGATGTTTTGCACCAAGTTCACGGATCGCCCTATCCATTGGCTCATAAGGGTTTTTTTCGGAGGCTAGGACAGCAAATTCCGCAAGGCTGTGGAAATCCTCGGGCAATTCTTTTTCATTGCCCTTGAGACCAATGATCTTCCCACCAGTCATAAGCTCAACAACGGTCATCTTGTTCTGTGTCAGTGTCCCTGTTTTGTCAACGCACAAGACGGTTGCTGATCCAAGGGTCTCTATCGCTGGCATCTTCCTCGTGAGAACGTCTTTTTTTGACATCCTCCATGCGCCCAGGGCCATGAATATTGTCAAAACCACCGGAAATTCTTCCGGCAACATTGCCATGGCAAGTGTCAATCCAGCGAGGAGTCCTCCAAGCCAGTCAGTTTTTGTGAACCCATACATTGCAAAAACAACAACACAGAGGGCCAAGCCAAAGAAGGCAACATTCCTGACCAGTCTTGAGATTTCGTGCTGGAGTCTTGTATCATTATTCTTGTCAAGCTTCTGCAATGCCTTGCCAATTTTTCCTATTTCGGTGTTGGAGCCCGTTGACTTTGTGATTGCCACTCCCTGACCTGAAACAATAAGTGTACCAGAGAAAACATAAGGCTGATCGTCACCGCCGGGTTTACCCATTGACTCGTCTTCACTGTCGCAATTTGTTTTTCTCACAGGGACTGATTCACCAGTTAAGAGCGATTCGTCGACAGTTAGGTTTATGCACGATATTAAAATGCAGTCTGCTGGGATTCTATCGCCCTCCTGAAGGATCAGGAAGTCGCCCCTTACAACATCTCTTCCTGCAATCCTCTGCTGTGCACCGTCCCTTATTGCCAGCGCCCTGGGGCTGGAAAGATCGCGAAGAGCCTCAAGCGCCCTCTCGGTCTTCTTTTCCTGAAAAATTGTTATTCCCATAACAACGAACACAAAGAAAAGAAGCATGATGGCTTCCTGGAGATCACCAAGAAGAAGATATACGGTCCCGCAAGAGACAAGTAGAAGAAACATCGGTTCTTTGATAACTTCAAAGATAATGATAAAAATACTGCGTCTTTTAGAAGATGGCAACTCGTTTGGTCCGTCAATTGCCAGTCTTTTTGCGGCCTCTTCCTGTGAAAGTCCTCTTAACTTAGTTATGTCTATGTAAGACACTGCTCCTCCTGGGGGCTTTGGTTTGGATTTTGTTAGAGGCTGCCCTAGCTCTGCCTTGCATTTATAACAGCTTGAAAATTTTAAACCATTTCAATTGCGAGTCAACTTTCAAGGTTAAGACAACAAACATTGTAAGATGCAATACATTTTATTATTGAGATTAATTTGAAATAACAGCACTAGATGTTTTACAAATCGTATGGCATAAAAAAAAGATCCCTGAATCAACAATGTAGAACCAAAAACATGACCAATAAACAACTTGAAATACAACTTAATCAATTCTTATAATTATAAATTGTGTTTTACCTAATTAATATCTAATATGTTACTATTTAGATACAAATATCATTTTTTGATTCAATACGAGATAATAAATCTATTAAAAGTGATATAATTCTATTTTTATATTTTTAAGGCTACTAATATGCATTAAATAGCCATTTTATCAATAAATATATTTATTAATAACTTAAAGTGCCTTCTAACGCACAAATTATATCTTTATTCTAAATAATAACATATTTGATGATATTAGATGCTTTTTGATATCATTTTGGCCCAATATTCGACTTTTTGCCACTCCACAAAATCACCCTCAGGGGTCTTCATTTGCTTCATGAGCAACCTTATCGGGAATGAAAGTTTGCTAAAATCTACCTTGCCTGCAAATATTTCATGGGCGACTGGTTTGCACTCGGCAATCATGGAATCAAGATACGTCTGGACTTCCTGCAATTTATCCGGCATGGTAATCATCAAGCAAACACCGAAATAAAAAAGTTTTTTCTTTTGCAGATCGGGTTTTCTCTGTTTTACAAACTCTATTGCCTCCCCAAGACACTTGCCAATCCTTATTGCACTGCCGACAACCACAGCATCGTAATTGTCAATATCGATATTTCTTTTGACTTGTGACACATCGACAGTGTGGCCGTCAGATTTAATAATGCTAGCGATTCTTTCAGCTACTTCACCAGTTGAACCGCACCTTGTTGCATAACACACCAAAATTTTCTTACCCATAGCAACCCCTTGGACACACAAAAAATGTTTTCGTTGCAAAAATTTATTTAAAAATAATAATCATTCTTTATTATCCCCAAACAAAATCGTTGGTAACTATTTTATTACTGTTTCAAGTCTTCGTAAAGACCTATTTTATTACCATCAGGGTCAGCAAGAAAAGCATAGAAACCTATCCCTGAGAGTTCAGTCTTCCCAACGGAAACAGATCCGCCAAGGCCCGGGGCTTTTTCAAGATAATTCTCGATTCGGTCAGCATGAATGTAAAAAACTGGTGAGTTGCCAGGTTTAACTTTGTCAACCTCCATGATTCCACCGCTCTCTCCGTTAGACATTTCAAACATCATGTAATCGTCGGTGGATTTCTCAAATTTCCAGTTAAACATCCCCTTGTAGAAGTTAACGGCCCTCTCAATGTTTGTGACATACCACTCAATATAGATAAAACAATCTTTCATTTGGCTTCTCTCCTTCGTTTTGGTTCAGTATTATCTTTCCAGTTCCACCATTTTAAAAGTTCTGGCTTGTGGTTGGTGTTGCTGGCAAAATATATGGCACACCTGAAAACATACAATAAACACCTGTCCTGATGGCCTTTTTTGGTGCAAAGCAAATCATAGAGCTCCTGTGGGTCGCGATTCTTCAAATCGGACACCCTGTTTATTCCAAGCTCAATCAAATCTCCTGCGATGCTTTTGCCAACACCTGGTATTGAGGTGAGGCCATCACCATTTTTCATGATTGGCTTTTCAACCCTACTCAAGCGTCAGGCCAAGCTCAAATGTGAGCCTCTCTCCGGTTATTCCATCTTCTAAAATGCCCTCAATCCGGTATGGCCCCTTTTCACCGGTGAGCGTGACCTGGAATGGAAGAGCAAACTCTGTTTGTTTTTCATCATACGTTTTCATGTCGGAGAACACTTTTTGGGTAAAAATCAATTTGCCTTTGTTGTCTCTGACCTTGATAGTTTCCATGGGCCAACTTATGAATTTGTCTCCATCCGGATTGGACTGGAACCCCTGGACCTGGACGTAAACATTGATGGTTTCCCCAGATTTGAAGGTTATCTTTTCCGCGGCCACATAATTATTCAGCCCCTTCACTGACTCTGCAAACTCGGCTTTTACAAGCTTGAGGTTTGGCTGTCCACATCCTGCAACGATGAAAGTGGCGGCAAGCAAAAAGAAAAACAAGTGTTTTTTTAGCATGGCTCCCTCCTGGTTATGGCGCCCTGTGCAATCCTGTTTATGATCTCTGGGCCAAATGCAAGATAGAAACTGATTGCATATGGCCTGTTGTTTACATAAAAAAGCGAGGTCAGTTGTTCAAACCTTTTCAGAATGCCAACTGATACAAGCTTTATTGCCATTTCAACATTAAGAAGTTCTTCTGCTTTCTGAAAATCGGCCATTTTTTCCCTACGCTCGGAGAGGAGAACTTCCCTTGTTTCAATCAACTCTTTCAGCTTTGCATATGTTCGCGCTGTAAGGGGCTTCGATATCCCGGCTATATTACCCAATTTTGTCATCTTTGGCGTAACAGGATTCGGCAGGGCATCTTCATATTCATAAATGGCATATTTTGCCAGCGTAAGCAATTGCCCTTCGTCAAAATGGAGGCTCTCAAGCATCTCCTTTGCCGCCGTTGCCTCCTCTTTCCAGTGTCTGGCAATCCAGGAAGCAGCTCGTGCCTCTCCCCAAAACGCCTTCAAAAAAGGTGGAAGAAAAATCTCTTCATCACCGAGTAGTTCCATCGTGTCAATTGCACGCAACCCTATCCTCAAAAATTCCCCACTGGGATAATTTATCCCTCTTGATTGTAATTCTTTTGTGAGATGGCCAACCATCGGGGCATACTTCGAACCTTGCTCCGGTAGCGAAATGACCTTTGGTGGCCTGCTCAATTCAGCAAGGAGCGGGCCAGCCTTGCCAATGAGGGTGTGGCAACCAAAAAGTCCAACGAGGCCATTTTTGAGCTCATCTAATGAAGGGGGATTTGAAATGGTCATTGTTTTTGGCTCAGCATTGCGATATGTCATTTTCAGAATAAGCTTCTCGCCGAAATGCGCCCTGATGTGCCATCTGACAAGACGCCCCTCATACTCACATTCAATGTAATAGGGAAGTTCCATCACACCATCCCTAAGCTTAAGCCTTTTTAATGGAAGGTGGGTCTTATTGAGCGCCTCGTTGTAGCTTTCAACAAATGCTTTGGTGTTTCTTAGAAGAGTGAGGAGCACGATATGGTTTATCTCGCCCTTTACATCAAAAACCTCCGATGCTCTCATTATTTTAGGCGGAGCAATATTGAAAAACTCTGAAAAACCAAACCTCCAGAAGGTCTCCTGCAAATCCGAGATTGTGGCTTCTGGTTTTGATGAAAGAAGGTCTTTTGTCATGCCAAGTATCTTCTTGGCCCTTACTTTAACATCAGGCCATTTTTCTCTCGAAACCGACTGGAGGGCTCCCCTGTAACAAGCAAGGAACATAAAATAATATCTCTCCAGGAGACTGTCATCGGCGAGTCTGTAGGACGATATGGATTTTTCATCCTGTGTTGTTGGCACAATACCTACATATCTTTCGCCTTCAGTAAGGCCTCTCAGCATCTGGCCAGGTCTCAAGTTAATGCCGAGATCGCCAAGCTCTTTTTCCATCCCAAAGAGTTTTGCGACTCTTTCATATGAATCAATCGCCCCCTTGAGTGAAAACCCAAACCTTTTATAGATATAGGGCTCCACAGGTAAAGCATAGAATGGGCCTGAAGATGTATCCTGATGGATCCATACGGCACCCGTAAGCTTTCCGCAATAGTCGGTCGTGAGAGCAAATTTACTGTTATACTCCAATTTGTAATCGGCCGTTCCAAGCTTTTCGTCCTGTATAAAAAATGTCGCACTGCCAGCCAGATCAAGCAGTGCCTTTGCCACAAGAAGAGCGTCCCATGAAAGATTCTGGTCTCCTTTGTAATAGCGGGTATCCATAATCAGATATTAACTGAAAATCTTGCCAGTTTCCATAAAGCCCTTTGACAACCGGTATCCTGAATGTAAAATCACTTCCGTGAAAAAGAACTATCTCAGGATAATCATTTTGTCTGTCATAGCCTTAGGGCTTGTGGCCGGTGCAACACTTACACTGGTGGAATACTTTAAAAACAAGACCACAGAAGATACAAAAACAGTGGAAAGACCTGTCTCCCAGCCAAAAATTAAAGGCCCAACAGGTGTGGTGGCAAAGGTCGGAGACATTGAAGTGCCATTGTCAGTTTTTTCACAGCTGGTCAACACCACCAGACAACAGGCCCTCGCTGAAGGAACAGATATAGATGACTCAAAAAACGCTTCAATGCTGCAAGCAGCCAGGGAAGACGCGCTGAACCAGCTTGTAGAATATGCTGTTTATGAAAACTACGCAAAGAAAAACGGTATTCTTCCAACATCAAAAGAGATTGACGCAGCTATTGCTTCGGAGATAGATGCAAGAGTCCATCAGGCAGGTTCAAGGCAATCACTCGAAAAACAGCTCACCGATCTCGGCGGGATCGAAGGACTCAAGGAAACAATCAAGGGTGATCCAATATTTCTCAGGCAAGTGATCAGACAAAAGGTGTCAGACAACATTACTAAAGACCTAAAGGTAACAAAAGACCAGGCAAAAGAATTTTTTGAATCAAAATTACTGGGACTTTCACAAATAGTGGTGCTTTACGACGAGAAGATTGACGGCAAGGAGCTCTATGAGCCAACAAAAAAATACGCCGAGAGCCTCAAGGCCATGATCGGGAAAGACAAGACCTTTGCAGATGTGGCAACAATGTACTCCGAGGAGAGGGAAAGCGGCCAGAATGGCGGCAGGATGTCGCAACTAATGCCAAAGGGTTACCTCCCCCCACAAATGGAAAAGGTGGCGTTCTCGTTGAAGATTGGCGAAATCTCGGATGTAATTGAGACCAATGGCAGTTTTGTAATACTGAAGCTGGACTACGAAACCTACGCCTGGGACTATTTCTTCACTGACAGCGGCAAGAAACCTAAACCCAACTTTGAGGTTGTCTGGAAAGACGTTGTAAACTATCTTTACACGATCAAGAAGATAGAGGCAGAAAATAATTGGTACCAGAAATACGCTGACTCCATCAAGATAGATGTATATCTGGAGCTGTAGGGCCAAGGTTAGAATCTTATAAAATACTATACTTTTTTGGCTTCTATCTTCAGGCTTTCTAGAGGAATGTTCTGATACTGTCTTTCACTGATATCCTTGTCCTCTGAAAGGACATTGACTTCAAAACCTGCTTTTCCCACTATTGCCAGGTAATCGTCCCTCAGCAGGGCCCCACCCACGCATCCTGCTATCAGCTCTTCATTTCTTTTTTGCTCTGGCGTGAGGTCTTTCAGCAAAACAATGTCTGAAATATACATCCTGCCACCCTTTTTAAGCACACGGAAGGCCTCGCTAAAGACTTTTGGCTTGTCTGGAGCAAGGTTGATGACACAATTGCTTATGATGACATCGACGGAGTTGCTTTCAACAGGCAATTTTTCTATGTCTCCAAGCTTGAATTCGACATTTTCAAAACCATGCTTTTTGGCATTCTGACCCGCCCTGTCAATCATTTCCTGGGTCATGTCCACACCAATCACATGACCCTTATCGCCAACTTTTTTTGCGGCCAGGAAGCAGTCAAAACCAGCACCAGAACCCAAATCAAGGACAGTTTCACCCTCCCTGATACTTCCCATTCCAGTTGGATTGCCACAGCCAAGGCCAAGATTGGCCTCTGAAGCAAATGCTATCTCCGAATCAGTATATCCAAGGCTTTTTGCAATCTGTGCATTGGTGATGTTAGTGCCACAACCACAACTGCTTCCACAGCACCCAGACCCGTTTTTGGCTGCGATTTCGCCGTAGTGCTTTTGTATGACCTGCTTTATTTCATCTTTTTCCATAATTATTACCTCCTGCCTGGTTGGACACCTTAAAAGATATAAACTGTTTTAACAAATTCTCCGCTAAGTGGTAGTATCAGTCAAACACTTTCACGGAATATTTCTAGGCAACATATCAATAAATTCTGGTTTATCTTTTTCAATTCTGAAGCTGCTGAACTTTACAAGATATACTCCATTCATACAAAATAGATGTATGTATTGCATTCCATCGACGTAGCATCTGGCAACGGAAATTATTTCATCCTTTATGGGCCAAATATTGTAAAGCAATAAATGTTGGTTGCTAAAATCGGACAGAATTGACAATTTTGTGTATCGACCAGATTTTTTCTGAAATAGATTTGGGTAAGCAGTCATTTCATGCCTTATGGAATCAAGCGTCACCACAGGAACATAATCCTTTAATTCGGGAACCAAGAGATTGAAATAGCACTTGTAATTACATTTAGGATTTGGTTTTGGAAAGAGATCAGAAACCCTGATTCTCGGTTCTATTGTGTAAATACCCTTATCTGTTGGGAAAGCCCTGTAATCTGCACTCTTGCCAAGCACCTTGATGTCTCTTTTCAAGGCAAGGAAAAGATTGTCATTATCATCATAATCGAAATAGAAAACTGATTTGCCGTCACATATTGAAATAGCTTTTGGCATTTCCTCAAAGCTCGCATATGGCTGTGTATCAAGGATTGTTTTTGATAGATCACCAACCTGACCCAAACTGATTACCTGGATTTCCTTTAGCTCTCTTGTCTGCGAGAACCTGTGGAGATTTTCACCATCATAAGCCATGAAAATTCTGGGAAGAAAATGCATTGGCTTTTTAAATGTTATCTTGTTGGCAAATCCCCCATTTTGATATACATAAACTGCTTTTTTGTCATCTGTCTGACAAAAAACAAGATCATCTTCGTAGTACAATCTTTTATAGTTATTCCCAATAATTGTGGTGATTTCTTTTGGAATTGGCACGTCAAATATTTTGTCACCAGAAATGCCATATCTAGCTAAATATCTTGAATTGCTAATATCATGCAAGAAGTATAAGTCAAGATCTGTCTTTGGAGATACCAGTCGTGAGACAATTTTGCCTTCAACGGTGAAAATCTCCCGCACGCTGTTCAGCCCAGGGTCATCATAAGTGTAAACAGTGGACTCCTCTAGTGTGATTGGTTTTATACCATTTACTAGATGATGTTTATCTTTATCATAATTAAGAAAGTATCCGATTAACTCGCCTTTTATTCTATTTCTGCTCAATCGTTTTACTGGCAGGTCATATAAACCACAACCTGCAATTGTTGAACAGAGCAGAACCAGCAAGATGGCTTTTGTAAAAATATTGCTTTTCATTTTGCTCTTTCCTTCCTGCCTGCCATTTAGCTATTCATCTATCTGAGCATAGCGCCTTGTGGCCAACTCCAAAAGGTCTTTCTTTGAAACAATCCCAAGGAGTTTCTTCGGATTAGATGGGGACACAACAAGCAGCCTCCCAATCTCATTCTCAGACATTTCAGCAACGCAGTCTGAGAGGACCGCATCGGGTGTTATAGTGACAAGATCGGTTGAGCAAAATGATCCAACGGGTTTTTCCAGGTCAGCTGTCGTGACATTACTTCTTAGATCAGAAAGTGTTATCACTCCAAAAAGGTTCTTTCCATCAAGAACTGGGAGCCCAGAGAGATGACTGTTTCTCATCAGATCGATGGCTTTTTTTACAGACTCCTGCTGATCTATTGTTATCAGGTTAGATGACATGACATCAGTAATCTTCGTTTCGGAGGGGTTCTGGAACTGGCCGAGTTTACTCTGTATCCCCCTTTTGTGGAGCCCTTCCTGGTATATTGACCTTGGAGAGAGCTTTATTGAGAGGAGTGATGCCACAGAAGTTGCCATTACAACAGGAACTATGAGCGTCATTTGCCCGGTCATTTCAAGCGCAAGCAGAACTGATGTGAGCGGGGCATGAAAAGCTGATGCCAGTTGAGCACAAATGCCCGCGAAAACAAAAGCTGGCAGATAGGCCGGGGCAATCGGGGCAAAAGCGGCACCGATAAAAGCACCGATAAATATTGCAGGCGCAAGGTCACCACCTGCCCCACCAAGCCCAAGAACGACCGACGAGCCAACAATTTTTACGCCAACAATGCAAAGTGAAATCAGCACAGGCTTTACAGTTTCAAGCGCCTCTCCGATCGCCCCAAAACCTGGGCCCCAGATCTCTGGTATGAAAATCGCTATAGCTCCCGTAACAAGACCACCAATCAGCGGGCCAAATATCTGCCAGTATTTGACTTTGTTTCTGTTTCTTTCCAGATAGGACATAAACTTGGCCCATATAAAAGACACGATGGCGCAGGAAATGCCTATCAATGCGAATACTATCAGGTGGATCGTCCTCGGCGCAAGAAAAGACGGGATCGGAAAAAGTGGCTTAATGCCAATTATCTTTGAGAACAGGAAAGCGCTGCCACTAGATAGCGCAAGCATTGAGAAGGTATATGGGCTATATTCCATCAGAACAACCTCGATCACAAAAGCAATGCCGGCTAAAGGGGAAAGAAATACTGATGCAATGCCAGCTGCAGCACCACAGCCAATCAACAAGCGCCTTCTTCTGTGTGGTATATTTAGGTACTGCCCAACAAATGCCGCAACCGTACCACCAAGCATTATGACTGTTCCGGAACCAACAGGATTGCCACCGACAATCGAGATCGCGGCAAGAACTGGTTTGAGGAGCGATGACGGTTTTGCAAGTATCCTTCTCTTGAGGTTTGCGCCAGCTATCGTGTCAACAACAGCCCCGGCGCCACTTATTCCAAGGAAATATGAAACTGATCCAACGATGAGACCACTCAATGACGGTATGGCAATGACCCAGATTGCACTCATTTTTTCAGGATTGAAGTAACTGCCAAGACTCAGCGTCAGCTGAAATCCATAAACAGCCAGGCATGCAAGGCCACCTAATGCGAACGCCAGCAATGCGTCAAACCAGTAGCTTATCTTTTCATGGTGTATGTAACTCACGGGAAGTTAGATACACCGCTTGAGCATTTTGACAATAAAATATTTGGAGACCATATTGCTTTAATATAAATAAACACGCCTAAGCAAGAAAAATTGAAGATTCCAAAAAACCTGCTACAACATATAAATAAAGATGAATTTGATAATCAAGACTAATACCATATAATTCACCCAAAGGAGGAAAAATGAATATTGGAGACACACTACCAGATTTCACACTGACCGACCACAATAAAAAAGAATGGAGCAAAAAATTGCTGGAAGGAAAAACAGCCCTTCTCTCCTGGCACCCGCTGGCATGGACAAAAGTTTGCGCCCAACAGATGCAATCCTTGGAAGAGCATGCAAATGATTTTGAAAAAATGGGCGTTATTGCACTCGGCCTGAGCGTTGATACAGTCCCAAGCAAACGCGCCTGGGCAAAAGAACTCGGAATAGAGAAAACGCCGCTCCTGTCAGATTTCTGGCCCCATGGGCATTTTGCCTCGCTGCTTGGCATATTCAGGAAAGATGATGGTTTCTCGGAGCGGACAAATATAGTTGTAGATGGCAAAGGAACAATAAAGTTCATCAAAATCTATCCTATATCAGAACTTCCTGATATCGCGGAAATAATTGGGGGGCTTGGAAAATGGATGTAAAAGATGCAATTTTGGCAAGAAGGGCTTACAGATCACTGGAAAAAGCAGAGATAACTGATGCACTCGTCGAAGATCTGATTGGTTTTCTAAAACTTGCGCCATCATGCTTCAACAACCAGCCCTGGCGCTTTATTTTTGTAAAAAACCCGGATGTGCTCCTTCAAATGCAGCAGGTGATGTCCAAGGGCAACGAGTGGACGTTCAAAGACTCGATGATTGTCGTGGTATTGTCCAAAAAGGAAAACGACTGCGTAATATACGATAGGGAATATCACCTCTTTGACACCGGCATGGCAGTAGGATTCATGATACTCAGGGCCACAGAACTCGGACTGGTTGCACACCCGATTGCAGGATACAGCCCCAAAAAAACCAGGGCAGTCCTGGGGATACCTGATGACTGGCAAGTCATTACGCTGGTCAATGTAGGGAAACACTCGGCAGAGCTCAACCCGGTCATGTCCGAAAAACAGGTTGCAGACGAAAAAACAAGGCCAGAGAGGCTCCCAAATGACGAAATAGCAAGTATTGACAAGTTTGACCCAAAACTTGAACGCACAAAACCACTTCAAGACAGCTAAAAGGAGACAAGATGAAGAAAAAGCCAGCTTCGATCCAGAGGGCAACCGCCCTGCACATCTGTGACAGCGTGAGGACTGCTGCCCTGCCAAAATGGTGGACGACCACGTACTGGGGTTGCAAGATCTGCATGGCAAGTTCCGGTGGTGTCTCCGAAAAACTCTGGATCTCAAGGCGGAAAGGGAACAGGGGCTGTGCTTTTGTGAACAAGGCGCATTTACTCCGAAAAAAGCGCTAGACTAAATCCAAAACCAGTATCAGACGGTTTTTTACCAGTTTGACTTCAAAACAACAAAAAGATATTATTAATTTCCTCACATTTTTCTTACAATCATCAATAATAATTAGGGCCATCAAACAACCGGAAGGTAGGAAATGCCCAGGGAAAACATACTCGTTGTGGACGATGAAGAAGACATCCTGGAACTGCTTAGGTATAACCTTGCAAAAAATGGTTTTAATGTGATTACTGCAACTTCTGGGGAAGATGCGCTCAAAATAACCAAAACAAAAACTTTTGACATAATTTTGCTTGATCTCATGCTGCCCGGAATTGATGGTCTGGATGTCTGCAAAGAATTCAAAAAAAACCAGTCTATATCGTCAATACCAATCATAATGCTCACTGCAAAGGGTGAGGAAGCAGACATTGTTGCAGGCCTCGAGCTGGGCGCCGATGACTATGTCACAAAACCTTTCAGTCCGAGAGTCCTTATCTCAAGGATCAGGGCTGTGCTCAGAAGACGCGGCAAGACTGTAACCGACGAAAATTCCCCGCTCAGATACGATGAAATGGAGATTGATCCGAGAAGATTCAAGGTGTTCGTGAAGAGTTCCCTGGTGGAACTGACCCATACGGAATTTTCTATCCTCTACTTCCTCGCCAAAAAACCCGGTTGGGTCTTCACAAGATACCAGATCATAGACGCAATAAAGGGGCTTGATTATCCCGTAACAGACAGATCGGTTGACGTCCAGGTTGTTGGCTTGAGGAAAAAACTTGGAGAATACGGAGACTACATCGAAACCGTCAGGGGAGTTGGCTACCGGTTCAGGGAACTATGACCAGTAAAACAAGGGGCATTTTCTTTTATCTGTTCTGGCCAAATGCAATCGCAGGACTGGTTTTTATTATCTTGTTGTCCACTATTACTTCAATATTCCTCGTGAACCGCTATGAAAGCACGATATTCGACTCTCTCGAATCAAAAGCAAGGATCGTCCAGGCCAGATATGCAAAATTGCTGAAGAGTGAAAGCGTCTGGGAGTTGAGGCAGGATGTTCTTCAGGCAGGCACCGGCTCTCAAACAAGGATAACAGTCATTGGGACAGGTGGCAATGTAATCTCGGACAGCCAGGCAGACCCTGGCCAGATGGAAAATCACAAAACAAGACCGGAATTCGAGAGCGCCATGTCTGGACAAACAGGAAAAGATATCAGATCGAGCTATACGCTGGGCAAAGACATGGCCTACCTGGCTGTGCCTCTTGCAACAGATGGAAAAATTATCGGGGTACTAAGGCTTTCACAATCTATTTATTCAATAGAAATCCTCATTTTAATAGTTTTTCTTTCCTTCCTTGCCTGTTATTTAGTTTTTTGCATTGTACTCATTTTGATCTCCAAGGCCATATCAAAAAAAATCGTAGAGACAATAAAACAAATTGCTGGAAAAATCAAAGAAATGGCCGGAGAGGACGGAAGATCAAAGCTTTATATAGATGCTCCAGCCGAATTCGAGATGCTCTCTGGAGCTGTAAACACGGCCGTGGAAACAATCCAGACAATGGTGAATTCTGCAAACGCCGGGACCGCACAACAGGAAGCAATCCTGTCATCAATGATGGAGGGTGTTCTCGCAATCGACAGCTCCGAGAGAATAATCAGGATATACAAAAATGCTGCAGTACTGCTCGGAGTTGATGAAAAGCAGGCCGGCAAGTCAATACACGAGGCAATAAGAAACTCATCGTTGATAAAAATCGTCCGCAAAACACTTGTTTCAGATTCACCGGTAGAAGAGGATTTTGTGCTGTCAGGGGCTGATGGCGAAAAATACATCATGGCCACCGGGACGACGATAAAGGACAGGAACTCGAAGGTCCTCGGGGCAGTAATTGTTCTCTCGGACGTAACAAAACTCAGGATGTTTGAGAGAATGAGGAAAGAATTTGTAGCAAATGTTTCCCACGAACTAAGAACACCGGTCACTTCAATTAAAGGTTCTGTGGAAACCCTGCTAGACGGTGCAATCGATTATCCAAACGACGCAAGAAAGTTCCTCGGCATAATCGCAAGCCAGGCCGAGCGTCTGGGGTCAATAATCAATGACCTGATGTCACTCTCCAGAATCGAGCAGGAAGAAGAAAAGGGCCTGATACAGATGGAACCACACAATCTGAAAACGATTGTTTTGAATGCCCTTGAGGACGTCCAGATAAAAGCAAAAGAAAGGTCGATCCAGATTGACCTTGTATGCGAAAGGGACATCACCATTACAGCAAATGACAGGTTACTTGAACAGGCGATTGTCAACCTTATTGACAATGCAATAAACTACAGCGACCCTGGCTCAAAAATCACCGTGGAGCTGCTGCAAAATAGTGGTGGGGCCACAATTTCGGTCAAAGATAATGGCATTGGCATCTCAAAAGAACATATCCCAAGACTATTTGAAAGGTTCTACAGGGTAGATAGAGGACGCTCCAGAAAACAGGGAGGAACAGGGCTCGGCCTTGCCATTGTGAAACACATCGTGAATGCCCACAATGGTCACATGACAGTCGAGAGCATTCCAGGCTCAGGAAGTACTTTCGCAATCCACATTCCCGAAAAAACCAACTATTAAAAGTGCAGATTTTAAAACTGGTTAACCCGCTAACACAATCCTAACAGAAAAACCAAAATTGCCTAACAGTTGCCAAATATAAAAGACCCGCAAACAGACAAAGGAGAAAAAATGAAAAAGATAAACATCTTTAGAGCAGCAATAGCCACACTTGGAGCTATTGTCCTCCTGTTTACAGCAGGTTGCGGAGGTCAGAATGGCAATGCCGGAACAAATAGTGGCGATGGCGAAAACACAAACCCTCCAACCCAGACAGTAAATATTACAATAACCGGCTCGGATTCAATGCTTCATCTTTGCAACAACTGGGCAGAACAGTTCATGAAAAACAACAAGAACTACATGATCACCGTCAACGGCGGGGGATCAGGTGTTGGCATCAAGGCGCTCATCAATGGAACCACCGACATAGCATCTGCCTCCCGCGAAATGAAGGGCTCCGAAAAAGACGAAGCAAAGACAAACGGAAACGAAGCAGTCGAGAACCTCGTGGCCCTTGACGGGATAGCAATTGCAATCAACCCGGAAAACCCTGTACAAGACTTCACTATGACACAACTCAAGGACATCTTCACCGGAAAGAAAACCAATTGGAAAGACTTTGGTGGCCCAGACCAGAAGATAATTATCCTCTCAAGGGAATCATCTTCCGGGACCTACCAATTCTTCCAGGAACACGTCCTTGCGAAAGAAAATTATGCACAGACAGCGCTCCTCATGCCAGCAACATCAGCAATTATTGATTCAGTTGCTCAGGACAAGTGGGCAATCGGATACGTCGGTCTTGGCTACGCAGCAGAAGCTGGCTCGAGAATCAAGGTGGTACCAGTCAAGAAAGATGATGCATCGCCAGCAGTAATGCCATCAGAAGCAACAGTAAAAGACAAGAGCTACCCAATCGCCCGCGCCCTTTACCTCTACACCAAAACCACGAGCACAAGCGATGTAACAAAATTCATTGATTTCGTCCTCTCTTCAGAAGGACAGAACATCGTCAAGGAAGCTGGCTACATAACAAAATAAGGTAAAGAAATCAAACCTTTGAGGGTAGCCTTTTGGTGCTACCCTCAAAGTCTTTTTTTGACAGGAGCAAATACGTGCAAAAATGGAAAGAAAAGGCAGTAAAGCTTGGCCTGCTTGGGGCCTCGTCGACTTCAATACTGATCGTCCTGCTCATTTTCTTCTATCTTATAAAAGAGGCCCTTCCATTTGCGCTTGACCCAGGTCTTTCTTCACTTTCCGGCAGTCTTTGGGCGCCAACCTCGATGCTCAAGGAATCTTTTGGAATACTGCCACTTTTGACAGGCTCCCTTCTTGTAACGGCCATAGCCACAATAATAGCTGTGCCGGTAGGCGTTACGGCCGCAATCTACATCTCCGAGATTGCCAGACCCGCAGAAAGGGAAGTCCTTAAACCTTTTATTGAACTTCTCGCGGCACTCCCTTCCGTTGTGATAGGGTTTTTTGGGTTGGTCGTTTTTGTTCCGCTGGTGAAATCGGTTTTCGGACTATCCACCGGACTGACCGCACTTACCGGCGCCCTGCTCCTAGCTCTGATGGCCATCCCCACAATCATATCAATTTCCGAAGACGCCATAAATTCTGTTCCTGGCTCCTACAAACAAGCTTCTCTTGCCCTTGGGGCAAGCAAACTCGAAACAATATTCAAAATAACTGTCCCGGCCGCACTCTCCGGAATAGTGGCCTCCATAACGCTTGGAATCGGAAGAGTCATTGGCGAAACCATGGCAGTGCTGATGGTTACAGGAAACGCCGCCGTTGTGACCATGAACCCACTGACATCAGTTAGAACTATGACTGCAACGGTAGCCGCAGAAATGGGTGAAGTAGCCTTTGGCTCCCACCACTACAGGGCGCTGTTCTGGGTGGCCCTGATATTACTTGGAATAACCTTTGCACTTAATATTCTGGCCCAAAAGGCACTTTCAAAGTACAAACTCGGATAATGGCAAAAAAGAAAACTGAAAAGATTGTATATGGTGTTATTTGGTTTGTGACCTATCTGGTCGTGTTCATGGTGGGCTACATAATTTTTGACATTGTCATAAAAGGATTGCCTGCCATTTCGTGGGACTTCCTCACACAGATGCCATCAAAATCAGGCTCCCAGGGTGGTATACTGCCAGCAATCATAGGTACTTTCTATCTGGTGATCGGGACCGTGGCAATTGCACTCCCGCTTGGCATTGCCTCGGCCATATACCTCAATGAATATTCAAGGCCGTCCACGTTCACAAGGATGATAAGGCTTGGAATAAGTACACTGGCCGGCGTTCCTTCAATTGTTTTTGGGCTTTTTGGAATGGGGCTTTTTGTGCTTGCGCTGGGCTTTGGCAAATCGATACTTGCAGGCAGCCTTACGCTTGCCTGCATGGTTCTTCCAACCATCATAGTGGCCTCCGAAGAGGCATTGAAGGCTGTCCCAGACTCGATGAGGGAGGGCAGCCTTGCTCTCGGCGCAACAAAATGGCAGACGATCTACAGAAACGTCCTTCCCTACGCACTCCCTGGAATGCTCACCGGCTCGATACTTGGCATTGGAAGGGCTGCGGGTGAAACCGCCCCGATCATTTTTACAGTTGCAGCAACACTCCTTCCAAAGCTCCCAAGGTCAATATTTGATCAGGTAATGGCCCTGCCATACCACCTATACATGCTTGCAACCCAGATGCCCAACCAGACCACAATAAAACCAATGCAATACGGGACAGCCTTTGTCCTGCTCGTCATAGTCCTTGGCGTAGATGTTGTGGCAATCATTTTCCGCAGCAGGCTCAGGAGGAAAAACAAATGGTGATGATAGGAAACCAGACACCACCGCAGATTGATGAACCAGAGATTGAAATAGATGTCCAGAACCTGGATTTTTATTACGGGAAACACCAGGCCCTCCATGATATTTGTATATCAATACCAAAGGGCATGGTTACAGCGCTTATCGGCCCTTCAGGGTGCGGAAAATCGACTTTTCTGCGCACCCTGAACAGAATGAATGACATCATTGGAGGAACAAGAGTAGAGGGAAAAATCGTCATCCAGTCACAGGACATCTACGCACCAAACATCGATGTGGTCATGCTCAGGAAAAGGGTTGGAATGGTCTTTCAGAAACCAAACCCTTTCCCAAAATCGATTTTCGAGAATGTTGCATATGGACCAAGGATACACGGCATAAAGAACAGGGCACAACTCCAGGAGATCGTGGAAAGAAGCCTCGTGAGGGCCGCAATATGGGACGAGGTCAAGGACAGACTCCACATAAGCGGGCTTGAGCTCTCCGGCGGACAGCAACAGAGGCTTTGCATCGCCAGGGCACTCGCGGTTGACCCCGACATACTGTTAATGGACGAACCTGCCTCGGCCCTTGATCCAAGGTCTACCCAAAGAATAGAAGATCTTATTGCCGAGTTGCGGGGTGATTACACAATTGTCATCGTTACGCACAATATGCAACAAGCGGCAAGAGTTTCGGACTACACAGCTTTCTTTTATGAAGGACATTTAATTGAGTTTGGAAAGACAGAACGTATATTCACAAAACCAAATAACAAGCAAACCGAGGACTACATAACCGGTCGCTTCGGATGATTTGGAGGGTTAGAAAATGCCAAAAAATTTTCTGCTTGAAGTAGAGACCCTGAAAAAAAAGACACTTTACCTCTCAGCGATAGTCGAAGAGACTTTTCAGAAGACCATGAAGGCCTTTCAGGAAAGGGACGAAGCCACAGCAAAAGCAATCATCGAGGCCGACTACGAAATAGACACCCTTGAAGTGGACCTGGAAGAGGAATGCCTCAAGGTGTTGGCACTCCACCAACCCGTTGCTTCAGATCTCAGGTACATCACCTCTATAATCAAAATCAATAGCGAGCTTGAAAGGATTGGCGACCTTGCCTGCAATATCTGCAAGTGCCTCCTCAGAATGGCCAAATTGCCAAGGGTCGATCCAGTCCCTGAAATCGAATTGATGGCGGAACGCTCAAAAATAATGTTCAGGCAGAGCCTCGATGCCCTGATGAGAATGGACACGGTTCTTGCCTACAAGATATTCTCCGATGACGAGGAAGTGGACAAGGGCAAGAGAATCGTCTACGAACTAGTAAAAGAGAGGATCAAAAAGAACCCTGATGATCTTGAGGCCTATCTAAACATCCTCTCTGTATCGAGGTTTCTTGAGCGCATCGCAGACCACGCAACAAATATCGCCGAAGACGTTGTTTATATGCTTGAGGGCGAGATAGTAAGACACAAGGTGGAAGGCTCCACTGCCAGCAAGCAACACAAAGACAATCAATAATTATTCTGCCACAAAAACCTTCTGGCTATAACCAGATACGACCATCCCGCCAGGAAAAAACTCAACCTGGTTTGTCCCATCCGGGACGACAAATTCTGATATTTTTGTGAGTTTAAGGTCCATTGTAACTAATTTGCCAGTGCAGATGGCCGCAATACCATCAGGTGCGGCAGAGACAAATATGGGCTGGCATCCAATATCGACTGCATAAACCATATTACCTTTTCTGTCCAGGGCCATCAGCCCCTTGTCATAGGCGATTATCAGCTTGCCACCCAGCTCCACTGGCTGGCATGTGGCCCTTATGGGTTTTGACCAGAGGACACTGCCCGTGGCCTGATCAAGTGCAATCGTTTCGTTTTCGCAGAGCGCAACCACGCCCCACGAAAATGCCTTCAGATTGTTTGTTCTGGAAATGAGCTTTGCTCCCCAGAGGAGGTCACCGGACTCATTCCTTGCCTGGACTTCACCCTCAACTGTGACCGTATAGATATTACCGCCATTGGCTTCGATAATGGGGAGCGAGAGCGGCACAGCAAACTTTTTTTCTCCAACAAAAACACCCTCGCCTTCGACCCTGTAAATCTTCCCAGAGTACGTTTTTGGCAGGGAACCAATTTTCTCATTCTGGTTCTTCAAGATTTCTCTGCCTCTGCCATCAAGACGGACAGTCAGGTCTCCGGCCATGCTCTGGAAGACGCAAACAATATTATCACTGGCTGTTCCAACATAAACACACTGCCAGCCTTTGTCTGTTGGCGCATCATACTTCCACTCTGGCTCAAGTTCTGGCAAGGAAAGCGAGACTACAGAACCTTCAACAGGGATTATCAGGCTATCACCAAACAGCATAGCCTTTCCGGTTGAATGATAACCAGATGACGCGCCTTCCACAAATTTGACGGTTGCTGATGCAGGTTTTACTGGCGATTGGCCGCATGAGACCAACAAAAAAAAGGCTAACGTGCTAACGGCGCCAAATGTCCTGGTTGTCATATCTTCCGTCTTCCCTTTCATTATCGTCCTGGTTTGGTCTCCTGCCAAAAAACCTTGATTGCTTCTTCATTTGGGTAATCACTGGCCCCCACGGTTGTGGCGCGTATGGCCTGAAAAGCTTAAGATAGGCAAAACCAACGATGTATCCATAGATGAAGCCACCAATGTGTGCCCACCAGGCCACGCCTCCATCTCCACCAAGGAGGTTGAAGAATTGCATTCCAAACCAGATTAGGAGCCACCAGTAGGCTGAGATGTCAACAAACGTTATAAAGAAGAAAATGACAAGAGTTCTTATTTTTGATGTTGGAAAGAGGGCAAGATACGAGCCCATGACGGCCGCAATGACCCCAGAAGCACCGATAGTCGGGACAAAAGCATTCGTTGGGTTGAGGGAAAAGGCCATGTGCGAGAGATTAGCTATCACACCACCAGTGATGTAGAAAACCAGAAAACCCAGCCAGCCATAGGCATTTTCTATGTTGTCGCCAAAAACCCATAGATAAAGCATGTTGAAGAGGATATGGAGGAAGTCACCATGAAGAAACAGTGATGTGACAAGGGTAAGCAGGTATGGGATTGCAGGATAGGGATACCCGGCAGGCAATTCCCATCCTGCTATTATGCCAGGAGTCATACCATATTTTGCAACAAAGATGGCATTATTGTCTGGAGAAAGTGTTATTTGATAGATAAAAACTATTGCGCAGGCAATAATGATCGACCAAACGACATAAGGCCTTTTGGTATTGGCTCTCCTGAGGTTGTAATCAAATAATGGAATCATTGCCCCTTGCCCTCTTCTTCATTCTCTGGTTTTTTTGGCTCCTCTTCTTTTGGCTCCTCTTTCTTTTTGCCAGCAACTTCCTTGTCTGCTTGTTCAATGAGCACCAACTCTTCATCGGAAACTGTGGATTGGATTTTGCTCCTTCTCAGGTAGACGTGTAGGCCTATTGCCAAGAGAAGCCCCAATATGTTCCCCATCTGGGCAGAATTGAATGGCGTCCCAAAAAGGGCCCCATGCCCAGGGTCTGATCTTAGAAACTCTGTTCCAAGATGGAAGATAGTGTACATGTAGAGGAAAAGTGTAAAAAGCCAGCCCTGGAAGAATTTGCGTTTTGTAGATACCCAGTAGAGCACAACAAACATGATGACAGCAACGGCGGCATTCACAAGCTGTGTTGGAAAAACCGGCACAAGTTTTCCAGTCCCAGGCATCACGATACCCCAAGAGCAATCAGGGCCATAGCAACAACCATTCATGAAACAGCCAAGCCTGCCAAAAAAATAGCCTATTGCAATGCTTGGTGCCGCAAGATCCATTATTCTCCAGAAAGACAGTTTTCGCACTTTGGCAAATATGGCCACGGCAGGTATGTTAAAGACAATAATGCCGATAAATGATAAGCCTGACATCTGCAGTGTGAATATTTCAAGAGGATTGGCAAGCCAGTACGAGAAATTGTTTGTGAATATGTACATCAGCCTTGCACCAATTATGCCTACCAGAACACCCATGAACGCTAGATCGTAAAGATCATTTTTCTTCAGGCCATGATACTTGCACCTGGTCCAAGCGTAGGCAACACCTGCAATAATCCCAACTGTAATCAGGATGCCGTACCAGCGAATCTCGAAGTTGCCAATAAAAAATGCAATTGGATGCATCTGTCCTCCTTGTACGCAACTTTTATAACATATTATTGAAAAAAATCGATTGTGTATTTATTATTTGCCCCATGAAAAGAAACCTAGCTTTTGCGTTGCTACTCACAATAGCCTTTGCTTCATGCGGCACACCATCTTACCTTGAAGGCCCAGGTGAAACAAAAAAAGAAATAGGTGCTGTGGCCCCAGTTCCAAATGAGGCAAAGCTCGTGGAGATAGGCGAAGAGATGCAAAAGAAGATCGCTTCGTTCAACTACCTCACTGATATCGAAGGTAAAATAAACATCCTTAACAAAGAGCAAAGAGAATATAACGTGACCCAGGCAAGCGACGCAGGAGAGCCAGAGATACTGAAAAATGATTCAGAAAAAGACGGAACCATCGAAATTCTTTACAGCGCTGGGAGTGTTGCAATACTGAACCTTGCCATCAGCAGAATTACAAATTTCCAGGTATCCGAGCTTTATTTGCCACCAAAAGCAACACAAAGCGACATCCAGTCTGGAAGGGAAATGGACAGGATGATAGCCGAGCGTGTGGCAAGAGCTTTCTTCACATATATGGGCAAAAACCTTGAAAATTACAAAATAATGTCGATCAATACTGGAATGGATGGCCAGTCAAAGGTTGTTTTCTCCGAAATTCTCAAAGATGAAGAAGTTCCATCACCAAACCGATTGGTTGCTGAAATAGATTTCTGGGGTTTTGTGGTTGGCTTTGATGACGGGATTGGGCCGGATGTGACCATCGGAACCAAACCAGCAACCAACGAAGAGGACGCCATAAAAACTGCAAAAGCATACCTTGGCATGAAAAAAGACAGGGAATTCATCAACTCACCGAAGAGAGTGGTCTATCGAAAGGAGTCTGTCGAGAACGGAAAACTGTATGCCCTCGACAGACTGGTATGGTTTTTCGACTTGATTCCGGAGAAGTTTGAGGGCAGAGCCGCTTTAATGGTTGACGCCATAGCACCAGGGAAGGTGGTCGGCGAGCAATAGAATTACCTGGTCTTTGCTATTGCATCCATCTCCACGTTGAAGCCAAGCGGCAATGCTGAAACTGCCACAGCAACTCTTGCTGGCGGATTGGTTTTGAAAAATTCCTTGTAGATCTCATTCACTTCCTTGAAGAAGTCCATTGAGGTAAGATAAACGGTAATTTTCACAACATCCTCCAGAGTACATCCTGCTTCTTCAAGAATGCCGGTTATGTTCTGCAACACCTGTCTGGCTTGCTCTGATGGAGAACTTTTGATGTGATCACCGGTTTTTGGGTCAATCGGAATCTGGCCAGAACAGAAAATAAATTCCCCTGCCTGTATTGCCTGTGAATATGGGCCAATCGCCTCTGGCGCGTTTTTTGTCTTGATAACCTTCTTGTCCATGCAACCTCCTTGCCTTTGTGTGTGTATGTGTGTAGGATAATACGTTAGTTTTGTTTTTTCCACAATGGAGGTAGTATGAGTGTAAAAGACGGCTTTAAGACCGCCTGGAAGTGGTTTGCTGATGCCACATGGCTTCAATACATCCTTGTTTTCCTGGGAATACCGGCACTTGTAAGATGGATTTTCCAGCCCGTAGTGGTTTCTGTTGTAACCAAGATGTACAACTTGAACAACCTTTATGGACAAAGCCTTGAGTATACGCATTATGCAAGGGGCATGGCCGATTTTTATGGAAGATGGATGTTCAACGTTATTTTCCTCATCTTCCTGGCCTTCTTCCTCATATACCTCATCCTCAAAGAAAGACCAAACCTCAACTTGTGGGGACTCCACTGGAACAGGATTCTCCCTGGAGTACTCTTTTTTGCGGTGATGTGGGCAATTATCTATTTCATATTCGTGCCAATCGGCTCTTTATTCACCGGCGGTGATACGTTCTATCTTGGTATTCCTTCGCCACCCGGCACATCAAACTATGATTTCCACTCCTTCTCCGGCTTCGGCATGTTGCTCCAAGACATGTTCATGACAAAATCACTGTGGGCATTTGCTGGCCCTGAATCACAGACTGTTGTTCCTGGCAATTGGACAATGGGCATTCTGGATTTCTTGAGGACATGGGTCCTCAATGGACCAATCCTCATGTTCCTGGTCTTTGGGTTCTTCTTCAACAAGCTCCTCACCATGTTCTCCTCAAACGATATAACTGATAACTCTAACCACTCGGGGTTTAGGATCTTTTCTTCGTTGTTCTTCGCGTCACTTTCCGTGCCTCTGCTTTTCGCACTCTACCGCAAAGTAGACCTTGTGCTATCAAGCCCGACTGTTGAGGTCTCAGGCGCCACTGAAGCTGCCACCCAATATGGGGCCAGCCAAGGCAATCTGATATGGCTTCTCTGTTTCTGGCTTCTGATTGCCGTACTATTCAACCTTTCCTTCCTGTGGGCTTATATCGAGAAGAGGAAAAAACCGCTTGGCGACTGGGGTATTTCCCTTTCGAAGTGGCTCCCTGGAACAATCGTCTTCATTCTCGGTTTCGGAATCTCTCTGCTCGCAGGCTGGCACCTTGCTCCAATCACCAATGGTGTTGTCCAGTCTTCAGGATTGTTTGGGCCATTTGAATCTTACTTTGGCATCTTTCTGTACGCCCTGATTTGCGGCTGGATATACATAAGGACAAGAAATCTCATTGCAACGGCACTTGTTTATGCTTCACTGCCATGGTTCTTCAATTTTATCCTGGTTTCACCAAATAAATCACCCACTCTGATTGGATTCCTGTTTGCAATTCTTGTCGTATTCCTCCTCGTCCTCGGATTTGTTGAATCCTACAGATTCTGGGCCCCATACATTACTTTCAACATCGTATATGAGAAAATCGAAACACCAGAGCTAGAAAACCCAACGACTGAAAACAAGGAAGAGTGATGGCAAAGGTCCTGCTTCTTGACGGCATGAGTCTGCTTTTCAGGGCATACCATGCAATGCCAAAGATGTCGTCCAGGGATGGGACCCCGACAGGTGCGTTATACGGTTTCTTGAGGCTGTTCTACAACATCGTGGACAAAGAGCATCCGGATTATGTGGCAGTTTGTCTTGACCGGAAGGAAAAAACCTTCAGGGAAGAGGCGGATTCTTCATATAAAGCCAACAGGCCAACACCTGATGAAGACATGATCGCCCAGATAGTTATGTTTCCAAAACTCCTCACTGATATGGGTATCCCAAGCCTTTCACAGGCAGGTTTTGAGGCTGATGACGTCATCGCAACCGTTGCAAAAAAAGAAAAAGAAAATGGTAACCAGGTGATCATCATCACTGGCGACAAAGATGTTCTTCAAACACTTGATGACGGTATAAAAGCATACATAAACAAAAAAGGCATGTCCGAGATTGACGAGTACACGCCCGCTTCCCTGCAGGAAAAAACTGGGATGACCCCATCCCAGTTTCTCTTCTTCAAAGCTCTCAAGGGTGACCCATCGGACAACTACCAGGGGGTGCCCGGCATTGGCGAAAAAACTGCCCAGAAAATAGCTTCTGAAGCATCATCTGTTGAGGACGTCGAAAAAAATCCAAAAGTGGCCCAAAACATCGATGCCTTCAAACACTCGCTGATGCTTGCATCCATAAGATATGATGTACCATTGTCATACAAACTTAACGACCTCAAAATGCAGCCCGATCCAGAAAAGGCAGTGTCATTTCTGCGCAATTTTGATTTCAGGACGCTTATCTCAAGGTTTGCGAAACAGGAAAAAACCACCGTAAGAAAAGTATCTTCCAACGAAGCTGCAAGTCTCATTGACGGGCCATTTGCGCTCTGCTGGGAAGGTTGTCTTCAGGTATGGAACAGCAATAATGTCCTTGAAGTAGACGTCGGATCAGGCCTGTTCCAGAAAACCGACCAGGCACTAAAAGATCTCCAGAAACCACTTCTGTCGAAACATGAGAAAGTTGTTACAGATCTCAAGGAACTCCTGCGGACCGTTGATGTTGAAGACCCAGTTTTTGACGTACAGCTTGCAGCATGGATAGACGAACCCGGAAGATCGAGCTACTCGATAGAGTCCCTCATCACCGCATATCTGGATGATTCTCCACCACCCGGACTAGCAATACACAAGATTGCCGAAAGGGTCAGGACAAATCTCGATGAGAAAGGCCAAATTGGGCTCCTGATTGATGTCGAACAGCCAGTGTCCAGGGTGCTGGCAAACATGGAAACAAGGGGCATAAAAATCGACAGAGAGGCCCTTCGCGAACTCTCCTTGCAGCTTGAAAAAGGGATAACAGAAAAATCCTCTCAAGTTTACGAAATAGCCAACACCACATTCAACATTCTCTCACCAAAACAGCTTGGTGATGTGCTTTTCCAGAAAATGGGCCTTGAGCCGCTCAAAAAGACAAAAACAGGCTTTTCTACATCACAAGAAGTCCTTGAACAGCTAAAGCCGGCCAGTCCGGCCATAGGCCTCATACTTGAGGTCAGGGAGCTCTCAAAACTCAAATCAACCTATGTTGATGCACTCCCAACCTATTGTGACAATCAGAGCAGAGTTCACACAACATACATCCAGACTGGAACTGCAACCGGAAGATTGTCTTCGACCAATCCAAACCTGCAAAACATTCCGATAAGATCTGACTGGGGCGGAAAGATAAGGCGTTGTTTTGTCACCGAGCAAGGGAAAACCTTTGTATCGGCAGATTACTCACAGATAGAGCTGAGGCTGCTTGCACACCTCTCTGGCGATGAAGAACTTGTGAAGGCGTTTAATTCAGGCGAAGACATCCACACCCACACTGCAAGAGTTGTCTTTGGGGTTAGTGATGTAACTCCAGCCCAGAGAAGACAAGCCAAGATCATCAACTTTGGCGTTTTGTATGGCATGTCAGCCCACAGGCTTTCAAACGAATTCGGAGTCAGCTTCAAGGAAGCCGACAATTTTATAAAAGAATATTTCGAGCGCTTCAGTGGCGTTTCAAAATACATCAAGGAAGTGGTCGAACAAGGAAGGAAAAAAGGCTACACGGAAACCATCCTTGGCCGCAGGCGCTATGTGCCAGACCTTCTTTCAAAAGATTTCCAGGTAAGATCAGCAGGTGAAAGGGCGGCGGTCAATTCGCCAATCCAGGGTTCGGCCGCCGACATAATCAAGCTTGCCATGATTAGACTTGAACAAAAGCTTGAAAAAACAAGGTCGAGACTCCTTCTTCAAATCCATGATGAACTTGTACTTGAATGTCCCGATGACGAAACTGATGAGATGGTCCATCTCATCAAGGAGGTCATGGAAAACGTTTGTGAGTCAAGAGTCCCATTCACATGCGAAGTCCACTCGGGCAAAAACCTTCTAGAGGCAAAATAATGGCATACATCCTAGGAATAACAGGCGGAATGTCGTCTGGAAAAACAACCGCTTCAAAGTGCCTTCAGGGAGAGAGGACCTACGTTATTGATGTCGATGAACTGGCGCGCCCACTCCATCAGCCTGGCTGTGAGGTGTACAACCAGATCGTTGAGAAATTTGGAAAATCAGTTTGTAATCTTGACGGCTCGATCAACAACAAGCGTCTGGCAAGAGTGGCTTTTGCAACAATAACCAGAACAAAAATGCTCAACGAGATTTTCAAAGAACCACTGACAAACGCAATCAAACTTGAGATAATGCAGGGAAGGGCCCAAAGGGCGTCATTGATAATAATCGTGGCGGCAATCCTCTTTGAGCAGGAATGGGACAAACTATGTCATGGGGTGCTCAATATCTCAGCGCCAGAATCATTAAGGCTTGAAAGGGCCATGAGAAGAGGGATGACCGAGAGAGACGCCCAGAGACGAATGGCAGCACAGCTCACAGAAAAAGACCGCATGGCGCTGGCGCAGTGGACCGTCTACACCCAACCGACGAAAGAAGAGCTCTGCAAAAAAATAAATAAGTTGGCGGAAGAAAACAAGTGGCTTTGAGTCTTTCGTTTTCCCAGATATCAACTTACCTGGAGTGCCCCTACAGGTATTATCTGAGCTACATTATAAAACTACCCGGCCTACCAAAACCATACTTTTCTTTCGGATCTTCAATCCACTCGGCGCTTGAAAAGCTCCATAAACCAAGGCTGATTCCTGAAAAATCTTCACTTTCCCAACTTGTCGCATGGTATGAAGAATCATGGATATCGGATGGCTATGCCGACATCGAGACTGAAGCCAAGGCAAAAGAAGAAGGCAAAGGACTGCTTGTTTCATATTTTGAAAAGTATGGCCAATCCATTGTGCCTGCTGTTGATGTAGAAAAAAGATTCAAGCTGGTGATGGATGAAATCACCATAAACGGAGTAATAGACCGCATTGACAGGGGAGAGGACGACAAACTAAGGATCATCGACTATAAGACAGGCAACTACATTCCAATCGAGCTTGGGCCTGCAGAGAAACTGCAATTGACCATCTACACAATGGCGGTTGGTAGTATATATCAGAACAGAGTCGAGAAAGCAACGTATCTCTATCTGAAATCATCAGTTGAGATGTCATTTGTTCCATCTGATGACGACCTAGCCTCGGCCATTAATACAATTGAAACGGTTGCCGGCCAGATAAAAGAGGGCGTTTTCCCAAGGTGTAAAAATAAATTCTGCCCATGGTGTGATTATTACCAGTCATGCAATAAAACCAGCGTGATACATGTCAAGGAAGGTTTCTGATATGAAAAAGCATTTGTCCTGTCTGCTTCTTTCCATGATCTTTGCCTCCTCGTTGTTTGTTCTTCAGGCATGCGGCAGTCCAAAAGGTGGTTTTGTAGACCTGAAGATTGACGATCCAGCTGCGCTTGTCTCGATTGATGATGCCAAAGAAATACCATATAAAGAGCTTTCCCTGCCAATCGACCTTGAACCTGTGCTCCATAAATTCACTGTGAAATACAGCAAAACTGGAGACGTGGTCACAAAATTCATAAACGTGTCATACAAGGAAACCTCGGTCTTGGAGTTCAAACAGGGTGAACCAGTCGAAATAACAGTGAATTGCCCTCTGCCATGCAAAGTAAGGATAGACGGGCAGGAAGCTGGTGACACAAGGCAATCAAATAAATTCAACACGATGGCAGGAAAAAGGCTTGTCGAAATCGAAATACTCGGTTTTGGGATCAAGATGTCGAAAGAGATCGAGGCATCTACGAGTGCCACTGTAGATTTTACACCTGGCGTTGATAAAAACACCGGCGCCATCTATGTCCAGTCAAAAGACAAAAACTCTAAATTTGACATCTCCCCAAACCATCCGGCCATTTCAAATGAAGGTTCAATGTTTATACAAAAACTCCCTGAAGGAGCTTACAAAATAACGGAAAAATCAACACCAGGCGTCGAGCACTGGGTCAACGTCAAAAAAGGCTCGATTTCAAAGATCATTTTTGATAAGAGTCTGCCTCCAAGCAATGCCCTCCATGAATTGAAAGTTCCTGCCAGATCAAGGCTGGAACTGTTCACCAATTGGGAGGACCAGGGGGCAACGGTATCGGAAATCACAGAAAAATTTGATGACAACGCCCTGCATGCCGCAACCCCGTTCCTTCCTTTCGGAATGTCGCGCTTTGAAGGCATTTCATACATAAAAGCAACCCAGGGTGAGAGGTTTGGTTTTGCAACCATTTATGGAAGGTTCCCAAAAACAATCGAAATCAAGCTGGAGGGTAAAAACCGTCAATCTCTGATATCGCGTCCTTCGCTTGCCTCCCTGCAAGAATTTTCCCTTTCGTCACCTGACGGGGCATACTATTATGATGAGAGCGCGATTGTCACTGCTGGTGGATTTTATTACGGCATATCAGACTACACCCCATGCGACTGGGACATGAAAAACGAAAGGGTCCTTGTAACAAGAATCAACAGGGAATGCAACCAGATTGAAATCAGGGAGGCCCCCCTCAAATCATCAGCTCCATGGTTTTTCCCAACCTATCTGCCCAAAAAACCACTACCCAAAAATCCGCAGTTTGAGTTTGTCTATGCATTTTGGCTCGACAAGGACAACATTCTCGGGGTCTACGGCAACAATGAGTCGATCCATATCTGGAAAACTGGAAGGGACAATATGGACACTCCGACAGTTTTAAGTATTCCGGCTGCATCATGCAGTCTGATCGGAAAAAAATATCTGGCTGTCAGAAAAAACCCGTCCAAAGATTCGCCCTATTGCCTGGTAGACATAACCACAAAAAAGATCAGCAAAGACCTCTCAAAACCAGTTTTGACAAAAGATGGTTTTTTTGCCACCACACTCTCTAAAAATGGCGTATGTGCCGGCACCCTTATGAAATGGTCAGGAAACTCGTTTGAGCCGATCTTTGCCGGCCTATTTCTTCCCTAGCCAAGAACAACATTGTAGAGAGCAAGATAAATTAGGATGTTGGCGAAGAGAAGCACTATTATCGAGGCCACAAGATAAATAAAATAAGCAGACACAATGTATCCCCAAGATGCTTTTGTGGTCAATTTTAGTGTAAAAAACTGAGCCACTAGCGAAAGAGGGATGCTTAAAACCAGCCATATTTTGGTTGCATCAGGAATAAATCCTGAGTATTGGGTAAACTCCGGTCCAACAAAATAGAGGGTCGTAAAACCACCAACAATAAGGACCCTTGATACAAGCACAATAATTGCATAAACTCCCATGGCCATAAACACTGGGTAAGCAATGGAACCTTCAATGTCATCTCCAGCTACCACCCTCACCACGCCATGCATTATTAATACCTGCAGACAAAAGGTAAATGCAAACTCATAAAAATGGGCCAGCACAGGATTGTTGTAAACATTGGCGCCAGACCACATCACAAGACACCCTGTTATAAAGGTTATTCCTCCCCAGACCCATTCAAAAATACCCTCAACCATCATAAATCTCTGCTTGAGGCCTCTTATTTTACCAAAAACACCGTTTACAAGACGTTCAAACCAAGAAAGAAGCACTCCTTCGGCCACATTCCCCTCCTAGAAGCAATCGTATATGTTTTATATTTTTTGACACCCAGACTCGCGATTGGTTTATCTGGAAATGAGCTGGGCCTGTTCGGCAATGAAATTGCCACTCCAGAAATTATGTCTCGCTGTAATTTTGATGATTGAGCCAGGAATGAAATCAAGTTTAGACAAGACCTGCTCGTTAAAATAACACAGAGTGGGCCCATTAGGAGATGACAGGAGTAGCTGCTTTGAATCCCTGTCACCCTTCAAAACCTCGGCAACCCAGCCTGCCTGCGGGAGTTCAGCAAATGGTGTTGGCATCGTCACAACATAAATCTTGCCATCATAATCGGCCCTGCAAGATATTTCGGCACCCAGGTAGATTCCGGAAGCATCATCAGTCTGTCTGAGGTTGGCATCAAAAACCATGTCACCAGTATCAATGGTCACCGGGCCAAAAATACCTGCAATTTTCGTTACAGTGCCGTAAACGACAGGGCCCTGGCCTGCATGTGCTGGAAAAAACGAAATTAGAAATGTCAAAATAACCACTGGAAACAGAATTTTTTTCATTTTTTGCCTCCTTAGGACAGAAAGATCGCTCCTATTATAGCACCGCCCACAACAACCAGGAACGGGTTTACCTTGAAATAGAGGGCAGCAAACGAAACTGCTGCAATAGTTATAAGAATCCAGTCGGCCTTCACGAAAACACCTTTGCCAAGGCTGTAGCCAGCATAAGCAATCATTGCAACAGCCACTGGGCCAAGTGCTTTTATGGTGCCTTTTACATGACTGTTATCTCCATATTTCAAAAGGAAATAGAAAAGCAACATCGGGAAAAGCGCTGATGGTATGACTATTCCCAGCACGGCGGCTATGGCGCCCGGGATGCCTGCAACTTTCTGGCCGATGAGAGCGGAACCAGAAACAGCAATTGGTCCAGGGGTAAAACCCGACACATAAACAATTTGCCTGAATTGGTCGCCATCAAGCCAGTGGTTGACATTTACAACTTCGTGTTCGATGAGTGTTAGTATGGCCCAGCCTCCCCCGAAAGCCAGAGAGCCAATCTTGAAAAATGAGACAAAAATCTGAACAAGTGTGGCCATGCACAAATCTTATGCAAATGTCCATTATTTGACAAGGTAAAGCTTGACCTTGGCAAAACACCAAATAGAATTTGCCCAATGGACAATTTTGGGATAAGGGAACTGGAAGACGACGGGATAACAATCAGGATACCAACTTTTGACAATGTCCCGATAACTGGGTCTGTCCAGAAACTCATGGACACACCACAATTCCAGAGACTAAGAAAAATAAGGCAGCTTTCTCTTGCACACCTGGTATACCCCGGGGCAAACCATACAAGGTTCGAGCATAGCCTTGGCGTATACAGCCTCATGAGGGCCTATGTTTCGCACCTGCTGAATACCGGCTTGACGGATTTTGCATCAAAAGAGGATGTACTGTCGCTGCTTGCAGCATCACTCCTCCACGACATCGGGCATTATCCATTTGGCCACATAGTTGAAGGGATGGCCACAGGGCTCGAATTTCACGAAACAAGGGGCCAGCAGATCTGCCAAAACCTGACAATGGTAAATCTGCTCTCAGACATGGGTGCAAATCCTGAATTGACAGGCAGACTGATCTCTGGCGATGATGCGGGACTCCCAGACAACAGGAAAAAAACTTTCAGACTACTGCGCGATTTCCTGGACTGCGCAATAGATGCCGACAAAATGGATTACCTTGAAAGAGACTCGGTCCACTGTGGCGTGCCTTATGGCAGGTCATACGACAAGGAAAGGCTCATCAATTCACTGATAATCTCGCAAGATGGCAGGCTGGCGCTAACAGAAAAAGGCAAGGCAAGCGCCGAGTACGTTATCTTCTCAAGGTATGTGATGCTGACCGAAGTCTACTGGCATCACACTGTCAGATCAGCCTCCGTGATGCTCATAAGGGCATTCCAGGAAGCACAGGGCTCCAGCCATTGGGGTGATTACCTGCACAAACTGCTCGAGAATTTTGGTGATGAAGACGCGCTTGAAGCGCTCTCGGCACTGGTCAGGGACGATCCCGATCTCTCGGTCCTTGCCAGTGGCCTCAGAATAAGACAGTTATACAAGAGGATAAGGACGTACAGCCCGCTCGATCCTGATTCTCAAAAGGTCTTTGGCACACTCAAGGGCCTTGAAGGGCCAGCAGATGGCAGGGCATTGTCAATTTATGTGGAGAAAGAACTTGGCCTCCCAAGAGCAAGGGTGCTGGTTGACATAGTTCCTGCAAAATCGCTTGCAGGCGACATGATGGTTTATTACCCAAAACGCGGCCAGTACAGAAAACTCTCAAGCGTTTCTCCGATAGCATCTTCGCTACATGAGGCCTGGGGTTCCCTGACCGGCATCATCAGGGTATATGCCCACCCAAGCTACGCCGAGAAGCTCGCCTCAATGGGAAACGAACTTGACATGATAATAGAAAAAGCTGGTTCTGATTTAAGGACAAAACCAAAATGAACATCCTGGACACGGTAGGAAATACACCCCTTGTCGATCTAACAAATTCTTTCTGCAAAAATCACGGCGTTTGCATAATGGGCAAGCTGGAGGGCGCAAATCCGGGTGGCTCGGTAAAAGACAGGCCGGCCCTCAAAATGATAAAAACGGCAGAACAATCTGGCGAACTGAAACCTGGAAAAACCATACTGGAGCCAACATCAGGAAGCACCGGTATAGCGCTGGCCATGATAGGTGCTGCAAAAGGCTATCCCGTTAAACTGGTCATGCCGGAATGCGTTAGTCTGGAGAGAAGACTCACCCTTCAGGCGTACGGCGCAGAAGTCATCCTGACCGGGGCCTGCGAAGGAACCGACGGGGCGATAAAACTGGCCAGAAAGATGGTTGAAGAAAGGCCGGATGTGTACTACATGCCAGACCAGTTCTCAAATCCAAACAATCCCCTGGCGCACTACGAAACCACTGGCCCGGAAATAATGCGCCAGACAGATGGCAAGATAGATGTATTTGTTGCCGGGCTTGGGACAACCGGAACACTCATGGGGACCGGAAAATATCTCAGGGAGAAAAAATCTGGCGTAAAAATCGTTGCCGTGGAGCCAACCATTGGCCACAAGATACAGGGCCTCAAAAACATGGCAGAGTCCATGGTGCCGCAAATCTATGACAAAAGCTTCCCAGATGAAACAATAATTGTCGGGGATGAAGAGGCTTTTGAAACAACGAGGCTCCTCGCAGTAAAAGAGGGTATTTTTGTCGGGATGTCCAGCGGTGCAGCGCTCTGGGGCGCCATCCAGGTGGCAAAAATAATGTCTGGTGGAATGATTGTTGTCATTCTCCCCGACAAGGGCGACAGGTACCTGAGCACAAACCTCTTCAAGTCTGTTTGCGCCAAATGCCCGCCATGATGCAAATCTTCAAAATCAATTGACAAAATTGTAATTTTATTATCATTGGTACAGATAGAATCTTTGAGTGGCTGTAACTGGTTTCATGGCAATTGTTATCCGCCTGCGGGGTATGGCTGGGGTGATGGAACAATTTATAGTGGTGATTTTTGCCCTTGAGGAGGCAACAGATGAAAATAAGAAGCATTGTAACATTGATTGTAATATTTGCCTTTTTACTCTCTGGTTGTGGCCAGGTGACTCCACCAGGTAAGGGTGGGGATGGCTCAGACAGTGGAAAACAAGCAGAGAATACTGAAAAGAGGATCTACTGGTTTGATGACAACACAAGAACAGAGACCAAAATGGGGATTGTGTATAGTGTAAATCTTGGCTACAAAGACAAGCGACAGGAACTTGAAATACCAAAACCAGAACCGCAATCTGATTATGCTGTGAAGTCTAATTTGGATTTTGGTGTTGGCTCGTTGTCAGTGATCTCCATCTCCAAAAACAAGAAATTTATTCTCACTTCAGCTGAAATCATTAAAAATTTTGACGTCGAAAACGGTGAAACTTATCTTGTTGATGGCAAAAAAGCCACACGCATTGTAGTAACTGAATATTTCATTTACGAGCCCTCAACAAAGGAGTTCCACTACATAGGTGCTTCATGCAGATACGAATTTAGCTCCTTCCCACCACAAACCATCAAAGAAGTCGGCCACAAATACTACCCTGCTGGCTGGATGGATGATGAGCTCTTGCTTGTAGAAACCACCAAGGATGAAAAGATGTACACAGAGGGGCAGGATGCTGCAGTCAAGATCGAAGAGGTCCTGTCAATTGAAGTCCCCTACGCCACCGCAAAGGCAGTGTCATTCTCCCTAAAAGACTTCACGCTTTCCCCAACAGACAAGTTCAAACCTCTGAAACCATGGACTTCATATTCTGATACCCAAACAGGGATAGTTGGATACTTTGATCCTTTTTATCCATTCAAAAGGTCCCTTTTTATCAATTATCCAACATATGGTTCAGCTGTTACCACCCTAACAGACTTCAATGGTGAAAAGACCTATGACCTTTATGAACTGGCAAAAGAGGCCCTCCCTGAAGATTATGTATTGGGAGATTCCAGATTCTGTGGTGCAATGATTGACAAGGATGGCAGAAGAATGTGCTACTACTGCATGCAAGGATACCCAAAAGAAATCCTCAAATACAAACCCAGTGATCCTGTCTGGAGAGAAAGCTATCCACCCATCCCCAGAAGGGAATATATCATATTTGGGTTTGACTTTGACACAGGCAAGATAGAGAAGTACATGACAACAGACCAGATTATCTCTGAGGTGAAAAGACTGTATGGAGAACAACACAAAAATTTAGAAATACTCATAAAAGGTTTTGGAGGTGTTGCAGATGGGATAACAAAAGGAACTGGACCATTGATCACCATTGGCTGTGCGATTATTTATAAAGTTAATGACAGCGACAAGATTGTGACCTATGTATATAAATTTGTTGGTCCCAAACTCAACAAACTAGAAGTAGTAGAAAAAGATTATATGATGTCACCATTTTTCATTAGGTAGCATAAACTTATTTTGAAACCACCGAGGGAGGCCAAGATGAATCTAGGGTATCATCGGGCAAGCTTTAGGGCCAAACCAGATGGGCAAAAGATACCTTTAAACTGCTTTTGCCCTTGAGGAGGCAACAGATGAAAATAAGAAGCATTGTAACATTGATTGCGATATTTGCCTTTTTACTCTCCGGTTGTGGCCAGGTAGCCCCACCAGATAAGGGTGGAAGTGGTGGAGACAATAAACAGCAAGAGAATACCGAAAAAAGAATATACTGGTTCGATCGCAACGCAAAAACAGAGACCCAAAGCGGGATTGTGTATAGCGTAAATCTTGGCTACAAAGACAAGCGACAGGAATTCGGGATACCAGAACCGGGACCAAAATCAGACTATGTTTTAAATACCGGCCTCAAATTCTATCCTCGCGGTCATCTCATCTCTATCTCCAAAAACAAAAAGTTCATCCTTTTTTCAACAGAGTTTGGCAAAGGCTTTGACATTGAAAACGGTGAAACTTATCTTGTTGATGGCAAAAAAGTTTATTTAATAAACGTAACTGAATACTCCATTTATGAACCCTCAACAAAGGAATTTCACTACATAGGTGCTTCATGTCAATATATATTTGATTACAATGATAGTAGAGCAAATTATAAGGAAGTCGGCCACAAATACTACCCTGCTGGCTGGATAGATGATGAACTCCTGCTTGTGGAAACCACAAAGGATGAAAAGATGTACACAGAGGGGCAGGATGCTTCAGTCAAGATCGAAGAGGTCCTGTCAATTGAAGTCCCATACGCCACTGCAAAGGCAGTCTCCTTCTCCCTAAAGGACTTCACGCTTTCCCCAACAGACAAGTTCAAACCTCTGAAACCATGGACTTCATATTCTGATACTCAAACAGGAATAGTTGGTTACTTCGATCCTTTCTATCCATTCAGGCAGTTCCTTTTTATTGATTATCCAACATATGGTTCAGCTGTTACCACCCTGACAGACTTCAAGGGTGAAAAAACCTATGACCTTTATGAACTGGCCAAAGAGGCCCTCCCCAAGGATTATATATTGGGAAAGTCCAATTTCTGTGGTGCAATGATTGACAAGGATGGCAGAAGAATGTGCTACTACTGCATGCAAGGATACCCAAAAGAAATCCTCAAATACAAACCCAATGACCCTGTCTGGAGAGAAAGCTATCCCCCCATACCCAGAGAAGAGTATGTTGTTTTTGGGCTTGACTTTGACACAGGCAAGATAGAGAAGTACATGACAACAGACCAGATTATCTCTGAGGTGAAAAGACTGTATGGAGAACAACACAAAGATATAGAAATACTCATAAAAGGTTTTGGAGGTTTTCTAGATGGGATAACAAAAGGAACTGGACCATTGATCACCATTGGCTGTGCGATTATTTATAAAGTTAATGACAGCGACAAGATTGTGACCTATGTATATAAATTTGTTGGTCCCAAACTCAACAAGCTAGAAGTAGTAGAAAAAGATTATATGATGTCACCATTTTTCATTAGGTAGTATAAATTCATTTTGAAATCACCGAGGGAGGCCAAGATGAATCTAGGGTATCATCGGGCAAGCTTTAGGGCCAAACCAGATGGGCAAAAGACATTTTTAAACTGCTTTTGCCCTTGAGGAGGCAACAGATGAAAATAAGAAGCATTGTAACATTGATTGCGATATTTGCCTTTTTACTCTCCGGTTGTGGCCAGGTAGCCCCACCAGATAAGGGTGGAAGTGGTGGAGACAATAAACAGCAAGAGAATGCCGAAAAGAGAATATATTGGTTTGATGACAACACAAGAACAGAGACCAAAATGGGGATTGTGTATAGCATAAATCTTGACTGCAAGGACAAGCGACAGGAACTTGAAATACCAAAACCAGAACCGCAATCTGATTATGTTGTGAAGTCTAATTTGGATTTTGGTGTTGGCTCGTTGTCAGTGATCTCCATCTCTAAAAACAAGAAATTTATTCTCACTTCAGCTGAAATCATTAAAAATTTTGACATCGAAAACGGCGAAACTTACCTTGTTGATGGCAAAAAAGTTGAAGGCATTGAAGTAAATGAATATTCCATTTATGAGCCCTCAACAAAAGAGTTCCACTATATTGGTGCTTTGTGCAAATATGAATTTAATATTTATCCACCACAAACCATCAAGGAAATCGGCCACAAATACTATCCCGCTGGCTGGCTGGATGATGAGCTCCTGCTTGTGGAAACCACCAAGGATGAAAAGATATACACAGAGGACCAGGATGCTGCAGTGAAGGTCAGTGAAAGCATTATCGAAGTCCCGTACGCCACTGCAAAGGCAGTGTCCTTCTCCCTAAAGGACTTCACACTTTCCCCAACAGACAAGTTCAAACCTCTGAAACCCTGGACTTCATATTCTGACACAAATACAGGCATAGTTGGTTACTTTGATCCTTTCTACCCATTCAAAAGGTCCCTTTTTATCGATTACCCAAAATATGGTTCAGCTGTCACCACACTGACAGACCTTAAGGGTGAAAAAACCTATGACCTTTATGAATTGGCCAAAGAGGCCCTCCCCAAGGATTATGTATTGGGAGATTCCAGTTTCTGTGGTGCAATGATTGACAAGGATGGCAGGAGAATGTGCTACTACTGCATGCAAGGATACCCAAAAGAAATCCTCAAATACAAACCCAATGACCCTGTCTGGAGAGAAAGCTATCCCCCCATACCCAGAAGGGAGTACGTCATATTTGGGCTTGATTTTGACACAGGCAAGATAGAGAAGTGCATGGACACTGACAAGATAAACTCTGAGGTACAGAAGTATGCCAAACTTCCAATTAAGACTGGCGATCTGGTTACAGTAGCTCCATACATTCTTGATGGTTTTACAAAAGAGTCTGGGCCGATATTTTTACTCCTTTACGTCGTAACCCACTTTGATGAAAATGGCATGCGGTTAGATCTGGAGGAAGAATTTTACTTCCTGGCACGTGGTTCCAAACCAGACAAGCTCGAGAAGGTGGAAATTCCTATTCCCATGATGTTTAAACAAGAGTTTATTAGATGAACTCAAGGTATCATCGGGCAAGCTTTAGGGCCAAACCAGACGGGCAAAAGATACTTTTAAACTGCTTTTGCCCTTGAGGAGGCAATAGATGAAAACAAGAAATAGCACTACTGTTTTGGTTTTGCTTGCAGTTTTTGCACTCCTTCTCTCTGGTTGTGGCCAGGTGACTCCGCCAGGTAAAGGTGGGGATGGTGGAGACAATAAACAGCAAGAGAATATAATCAAGAGTGTCTATTCTCATGACTTAGAATGCACACCATCGCAAATGAGACCAGAAAACAAAAAGCAACAAAAAAGTGTGGCCAAGAGGATTTATTCTTATGATTACGATTCGGAAAATATATCTATATTTAGCACCAATCTTGACTTCAAAGGCCTTCGTGAAGAGTATAAAATACCAAATCCAAAACCACAATCTGACTATGTTCTAAAATCTGGCCTAGATTTTCGCATTGGTCAGCACTCAGTAATATCCATCTCCAACAACAAGAAATTCATTTTTATTTTGACAGTGACTTTTAAAGAATACAGCGCAGATGAGCTGAAAAATGCCGACACATACCTTGTTGATGGCAAAAAAGTCCAGCGTATCGATGTTACCGAATACTCAATTTACGATACCTCGACAAAAAAGTTCCACTACATTGGTGCTTCATGCCAATATAGATTTGGGTTATCCCACCCGCAAGAAATCAAGGAAATCGGTCACAAATATTATCTCGCAGCCTGGGCGACTGATGAATTACTCCTTGTGGAGACCACCAAAAACAAGAAAATCTATACTGTGGGGCAAGATACTCCAATAAAAGTTAGCGAGAATACGATCGAAGTTCCTTATGCCACCGCAAAAGCGACGTCTTTCTCGCTAAAAAATTTCAAGCTTTCTCTAACAAGCAAATTCAAACCAATAAAACCCTGGGCTTCATACTCTGATTCATGCACCGGAATCGTAGGATATTTTGATCCTTTCTATCCATTCACAAAAGCCCTGTATCTCTACTATCCAGAAACCTATGGAGAAATGCGTTATCCAGGTTTTAACACAGTCATCACAACACTTTCTGATCTCAAAGGCACAAAAAACTATGATCTGTACAACCTTGCCGAAAAAGCTCTTCCAAAAGATTATGCTCTTGGGAGGTCCTTTTTTCTTGGGTCGATGATTGATAAAAACAACAAAAAGATGTGCTACTACATCATGGAAGGCTATCAAAAAAACGTCAAAAACGATGAAAAAGCAAAACACGAATACATCGTTTTTGGGCTTGATTTTAACACAGGCAATATCAAAAAATATATGGACATGAACAGGATAAATTCCGAGGTCAAAAAGTTTGTAAAATTTCCTGACAAAATAACCGATATAACCATATCACACGCCTACACCCTCGATGGTCTCACTTTCACAAAAGAAACTGGCCCTACTTTCTTCTTCAGGTGTCTTGTCAGGTATAAGGACACCGTCAATCCTAGCACAAAATATATGGAATTTCTAATTTATGGCCCAAACCTCGACAAGCTCAAAAAGATGGAAACCAGCTTTCCATTCCGTTTTGAATATTACTGTATCAGGTGATGTGAATATTGGAGACACACTTGAACTGACAAAGGATAACAAATGAAAACAAGAAACGGCATAGCGGCGTTACTCGCGATTGTTGTTATACTAATTACTGGATGCGGACAAGCGGTATCACCAGGAAAAAGAATATATTCATACGATTGTATTTCAAATTATATAATTAGTACCAATCTTGACTTTAAGGATAAACGGAAGGAATTCAGAATACCGGAGCCAAATCCAGAATCAAATTATGTTCTAAATTCTATTTTCAAATTTTATCCTTCAACCCCCTCTTTTCATTCAATCTCTGAGGACAAGAAATTCATATTTATTTCAACAGATTTCTCTACATCAAGTAATGAAAGTGCCAACAAATTAACTATTGATGGCAGGAAAGTTATATATCTTTGCGTCACCGAGTACTCTATTTATGAACCTTCGGCAAGAGAATTCCATTATATAGGTGCTTCATGTTTGTATCATCTTGAACAAAATGACAATGGCATGAAAAACATAAAAGAAGTCGGCCATAAATACTATCCTGCTGCCTGGATGGATGATGAGCTCTTGCTTGTAGAAACCACCAAGGATGAAAAGATATACACCGAGGGGCAGGATGCTTCAGTAAAGACCGATGAAATTACGTCACTGGAAGTCCCATACGCAACCACAAGAGCAATGTCCTTTTCACTAAAAGATTTCAAGCTATCGCCAACGGACAAGTTCAAACCACTGAAACCATGGACTTCATATTCTGATACCCAAACAGGAATAGTCAGCTATTTTGATCCATTTTATCCGTTTCAAAAAATTATCATTAATAGATATCCTTCTTATTATGATTTTACCGTCACAACTTTAACTGATTTGAAATGCACAAAGACCTACGATCTCTTTGGGCTTGCTAAAAAAGTTTTTCCAAAAGACTACATTTTGACAAACTCAAGATTCTGTGGTGCAATGATTGACCAGAATGGCAGGAGAATGTGCTATTATTTTATGGAAGGGTACCACAAAGATATCCTTAAATATAACAATGAAAGCTTAGGATTTCCAGAAGATAAACTGGTTATTTTCGGACTCGACTTTGATACGGGCAAAATAGAAAAATATATGAATGAAGAACAAATTTCTTCTAAAATACGAGAGCTTTACAAGGACAGACACAAAATCAAAGGGGCATCGGCATCAACTATAGGAGATATCGTAAATGGGATAACAATGGAAACTGGGCCAATAATCATTGTCTTGTGCACAATTATCCACTATCAACATGACCGTGATTTAGCTGACAATCGTTATGATGCATCAGGCTATTTTTGTAAACTTGTCGGTCAAAATCTTAACAAATTGGAGGAATTGGGGTCAAGAGGTGATATTTCCGAAATAAATCCACCCCTGTTTATCAGATAATAAGATACTATCTCCCATATCTCGACCTCAATACAAAAATCAGCCTTGGAGATAAACATGAAAACAAGGAATAGCATAGTGGCGTTACTCGCGATTGTTGTTGTTTTGATTGCCAGGTTTGACCACTTGCCAGAAAAAAGGATATATTCGTTAGATCATCACGATAACGCAGTGGTCAGTACCGACCTCTATTTCAACAACAAACGCAAAGAATTTGATATGCCCAAATTAAAACCAGAACCAAAATCAGACTATGTTTTGAAATCCGGCTACGATTTTCGTAATCTTGGGTCCTCAATTCTTTCAATATCCGGTGATAGAAAATTTTTTCTCATTTCAACAGGCTTCTACATATCTGACACCTACAAACTGATTATTGACGGAAAAAGAATCAGGTCTTCCTCTGTGACTGAATACTCCATTTATGAGCCTTCAAAAGATATTTTCCACTACATAGGTGCATCATGTTTATATGAAGTTGATTATTACTATGAACCAGATGATCATGGAGAAACCATAAAAGAAGTTGGGTTCAAGTATTACCCTGCTGACTGGTTATGTAATGAACTGCTCCTCGTAGAAACCAAAAAAGATAACGTTTTCTATTATAAAAATCAGGATCCAAAAGTAAGTTGCAATGGGTTCGAAGTTCCCTATGCTACCGCAAGAGCAATGTCCTTTTCACTAAAAGATTTCAAGCTGTCACCAACCAACAAATTCAAGCCTCTGAAACCATGGGTTTCATATTCTGATGCACAAACAGGAATAATTGGGTATTTTGATCCATTTTACAAATTCCCCTCCCAATATTTTACAAAACCAAGTTTTCCGCAATCATACGACAATAAAGCAGCTATCACCAGCCTGACAGATCTGAAATGCACAAAAACCTATGACCTTCTAGACCTTTCAAAAAAAATTCTCCCAGAAAAATACACTCTGGTTCATTCCAGTTTTTGTGGGGCCATAATTGATGACATGGGCAAGCGGATATGCTACTATTGCATGACAGGGTATCCTGAAGATTTTAATTTTGGCACCGAACAAGATGGTTTGCCATCGCTTCCCAAAATAGAACAAATTGTCTTCAAGCTCAATTTTGACAGTGGTGAGATTGAGAAGTGCCTCACAACAGACCAAATCCACTCTGAAATTCGCAGGCTTTATGGAGACACACATGACACCACAAAAACATTCTCTTTTTTCTATGAATGTGTTGCAGATGGAATAACAAAAGAGACTGGCCCAGTGATGATTATTATTGGTGCATTTCCAGACCAGAAAAAAGAAGTTGATGATTGGGCATTCTTTTTCTGCAGAGTCGTGGGTAAAAACCTGGATAAGCTGGAGAAAACCGGGCTTGATGATAAAACAAAATTAAACCCATCATTTTTTATCAGATAACTTAAATGTTTTGACCTGCCTCAATAATTCTTCTGTTTTGCTGTCATCTATTGCCAAGCAGTTGCTGGGGGGATATTATGTGAGAGCACCAGTTAAACAAGGAGGGTTTTATGAGGAACAAGGTTCTGGTTTTTCTTATTTCTTTTTCTATTTTGTTTACGATGGTCCCGCTTGGGGGTAACGCCAAATCGGTGACCCCAAAATCATGGCCCCAATACGCTTGTGACCCGGCCCACAGCTCGGTCGCCGCAGATGTCTGGGACTACGACACATACGATCACGAAGCATGGAACTTCACCATGCGCGGGGCAAAGGGCTGGTCAAGAAACCCTGTTGTTGATCAGGGAAAACTTGTAATCGGAGACGCTGACAGCACTTATTGTATCGATGTTTCAAGTGGCAAGGCACTATGGACAAAGGCCATGGACGACGAAGTCGCCTCAAGCTGTGCAATAAGCGGCGACATGGTTCTTGTGCCCACAAAATCAAATCTGGTTGGTCTTTCTCTTGCAAATGGCGATGTGAAGTGGAAAAGTCCTGTGACCGGACAGAACATTTCCTCACCAACAGTTATGGTTGATGAAAAAGGCAGCAATTGGCTATACCTGACAAGCTCGCAGGTCTCTGGTCTGGCCTACAAGTTCAACCTCGACCTCAAGGCCGAAGTCTGGAGGCACCAGACTGACAGTGCATGCGTCGGCGGAACAGCCATAAATGTTGACACCGGAAGGGTTGGAGTGGCCGCCCACAACAAGATAGACCTTGTGGCAGACACAGATGGCAAAACAACAGATTCCTTTGCAATCCAGGCCCAGACGTTTGCTTCGACTGTCTCATTCAAGAAATACTGCGTGTTTACAATGCAGACTGGCGAAGTCATTGTATTGCCAAAACCTTCCCAGGTAAGCAACTCAAAAATCCTGCAGATGGGTGGAGTGACAAACTACCCGCCGGCAGTCGACGGTGATACACTCATTCTGGGTAGCGAGGCAGGCAGGCTAGTAAAATTTGACGAAACCGGGACCATTATCTGGGACAAAACCATGCCAGGCCCGATAACAGCAGGTTGCACAGTGATGGGTGAAGTTGTCCTGGTGCCGGTCGGGAGCCTTGACAACCAGGATACTTCCGGCGTTTACGTCATCAAAGCAGCGACGGGTGAAATCATCAAGAGCATCCCGCTTGACGCAAAATACGTCTTCCAGCCGATTGTTGCATGGAATCGCCTGTTTGTAGAATATGGCGACAACATCGATTTCAAGAAAAGAACTCTCTCCTGCTATGGAAGACCGCCGGACCCTGTGGATGTTCCGCAAATCAGGATGGAAAACAACAACTTTACGGCAGAAGTCCCGTACAAGAGCAGCATCTACAAGCTTGTGAACATCTACAACACCGGCAAGACCGACCTCATGATGACGTTCTCAAGCGACCCGTTCCTCTCCACCACAATCAACCAGGTCTCACTGAGGCCCGGAGAAAGGTTCACGCTGACAATCCTTGTCAGTGCCGGCAACAACAAACCTGGCAACTATACTGGACAGATAATAATTACAAACACTGACTCAAAACTGGGAAGCCAGCAACTTGGAATCGTAACTGCCAACATAATCATCAAGGAAAAACCTCCGGAACCACAGCTTTGTCTGGACAACAACTACTTCAATGTGGAACTCCCCTATGGTGGAACAGTCTATGAGTCCGTTTCACTGTACAACTGTGGACAAACACAACTTGACCTGCACTTCTCATCTGACCCATACCTCTCGCCAAATGTTTCAAGGATTTCCCTGAGACCGGGCCAGCACTACGATCTGAATGTGCTTGTAAATGCCGGATCGCAAAACCCCGGCAAATACCACGGGTTGCTCAACATCATCAACAACGATTCAAATTACGGCGAGAAACAGCTTGGCTTGATTTCGGCAGACATAACCATCAGACAACAGGACGTGCCGCCGTATCCTCCTTACAACACCCAGGCCACATGGGCCAGTGACCACGTTCGCATCAGCTGGAGCGCGCCACAAAGAAGCCCGACGGAAATCGTTGGATACATAATCTACAGATACGTAAACACCCTCACAGACAGCGGGTCACCAACAGGCCCCCAGGTAACCAGGTATTCTTATGATGATTATTCAATACAACACGGAATGACCTATGCCTATTATGTTGTTGCAGTTGGCAGGAACGGGAAATATTCAGATCCGTCAAATGTTGCGACTGTAACAATCCCGATCGATCTTCCACCAGTCAGGAACCTCACTGCTAGAGTCATGGGCTTCGGCAGTGCACAGGTCGTCTTAAGCTGGGAGTATGACCAGTCAGCAATGTTCAGGATAGAGCTAAATGGTATAGTAATTGGCACCACAATGGACAACAGTTTCACAGACCACAACCCTGGCGCTACAAAACTCAGGTACACGGTATACCCAACCCAAAGCGGGACCACTGGCCCAGGAAGCTCTGTGGAGGTCGACCTGACACCGGCACCCGTTGAACTCGGCCCAATCAACAACCTTACGGCAAGGGTCATGGGGTTGGGCAGTGCATCGGTCGTCCTTACTTGGCAATATAGCTCGCGAGACAATTCAAGAGTTGGCTTCAGGATCGAACTAAACGGCATGATGATCGGTACAACATACGACAACTCCTTTACTGACCACAATCCGCCAAGGGAAAGGAACGTTTACACAGTGTACGCGTTCAAGGATTCCAGGACGGGCCCGCCATCGGACGTTGTAGTTGACCTTTCTGGTGGCGGTGGGGAACCACCTCCAGGCGGAGAATTTCCGTCATCGCACAGACCTGCATATCCATACTGGATGTAAACTTTTTAAGGAACAGATCGACCAAAGCGCCCTCTTTTTATTGGGGGCGCTTTTTTTGTTTTGGAAAACAAATCTACAAATTTTGGGTATAATGTTACACAAAACAATTGGAGGGGATTAATAATGGCCAAACAAAAAATCATTGTCATTGGGTGTATAGTAATCATTATCGCTGTTATAGCAGCGCTACTTGCTGCCAGATTGACCCAAAATGGCAAACTGGTATCTCAATCAAATGGCAGCTATCTACCTGTAAACTCCAAAATGGCAATACCTGAAATTGCAGATGACCTTGTTGACAGCGACAAATTCAGCTTTGTCATGTATCAGGAGATGCAAAATACTGGAAAGCTTTTTTATATAGGATGGGAAGGAAACAATACTGCTTTTGTTTTGAAAAGATACGACATACCATCAAAACAATTGACAAACCTCACAAACAGCGATTCCAGTATCCATAAAATTGTATACCCAGGTGGAAACAGGGTTTATCTCTCAAAATATGCCAGTAAAAACAAGCTATATGATCTGTATTCATATGATCTAACAAATCAACAATTAACCAATATCACTAACTCCGAAAACTATTCTGAAATAATAATTGGATATACAAATGAATATATGTTGCTTGATATAGCTAACCTAGCAACAAATGCCGATCCAAAACATAATAAATATTCAATATATAAAACTAGCAACAACACGTTTACAACTTTTCTCGATACTACAAACACAGTGCATGGCATGGAAATCAATGGAAATAAGATTGTCTGGAGCGAGGGAAAAAACGGCAACAGCGACATCTTCATGTACGACATAGTAACCGGCCACACATCAACAATATGTGACGATCCTTCCAATCAGGAATACCCTGACATCTCCGGTGATTATATTGTATGGTGCGACCATAGAAATGATTACCACGATTATGGCAAACCACGATCCAAAAAAGATGGCACCAATTTTGGAGACATATACGCATACAGAATTTCAACAGGTGAGACATTTCCGGTTGAAAATACAGACGATTCCTCGATATATCCTAAAATTTCAGGCAACATCGCAACATGGCACATGTCTAAAAAGGGTTCTGTGGGTGAGTTGGCCACAATCATGGTGGCAGACCTGTCTATACCAAAAATCACCCCAATACCAGCCAGCAGCCAGATTTCGCGCAAGTACCCTCCCCTGATCGATGGAGATCTGGTTGTCTGGACAGACATGAGGCAATACAAGCTTGGCAAAACGAATATTTATGGTTACAAGATCAGCACTGGAACTGAAATTCAACTCACAAGCACCAACGGAAGGGACAAAATCGAGTGGCTATCTTCCCCATACCTGGTCTACAACCACAATAATGACATCAAAAACCAGGATGGAAAAGGAGATTTGCGCATTATCAAAATTCGCTAGCCAGCCCAGATCCCCCTTGACTTCAGCCATGCAAGCGAAGTTGCGGGTTCGGCCTCTATTGACCAGACAGCCATTGGCGCATGCTTCTCAAGCGCGGTTATGACCCTGTCCAGGTCAATGCTCCCCTGGCCAAGCGGAAGGTGCTCGTCTTCCTCACCATTGTTGTCGTGGAGATGGACGTGGGTCAGCCTGTTCCCATACGCTTCAATCCACTCCCAGACTGGTATTTTTGAAAAGATGTTTGCATGACCGATGTCCAGCGTTATCCCGATCTTTGTGTTTTCAAGTTTTCTGTTGAGCGACAGAATGTCGTCCGGCCTGTCGTCATAAACGTTCTCAACATGGACCGAGAACCCTTCCGGGCAGATCTTGGCAAAGTCTGTCCAGAACTCGGCTGACCTATCCACATAGTCCCATCTTCTCTGGGCCTTGCAGTTCATCCCGAAATGGGCCACCATCCTTGAACAGCCAAGCTCCTGGGCAACAAAAAGCGCTTGAGCCATTCTCTTTGCCGTTACCTGTTTTATCTGGGCATCCATGCAACCAGGCATGAGACCAACAAATGGACCGTGCAGGCACTTTTCTCCAGAAAAATCCGAGAGTGCGGCCTTGTGCGATTCCAGCATCACCTGGGAATTGTCCAGTGCAATCGAGAGGAAAAATGATTGTATTTCAATTCCAGTGCCGGCCTGTTTTATTGCTGGCAGCCTCTCCTCAAAATGCGTCATGTCGGACACGAGAAGGTTCTTCATTTATCTGGGCTTTCTTGCTCTGATGTGAAGGAAGAGGCTCACAAGCCTCGCGTCAGCAAGAGAAGGATATTTTTCGCAAACTTCCTCTGTTGGCCTTGGCTCTCCAAGTTTTTCTATCATAAAACCAGTATCAATCAAAAGATTTATCCATGAGCCAAGCGTTTTTCTGAAGCACGGGGTCTTGAATTTTGGATATTTATCTTTCAGTTCCTGTGGCGTGACGGCGAATATCCATTCCAGAATATCGCCACCCAGTTCATCAAAATACCCGC
>JAGOOO010000014.1 GCA_017992475.1 Caldisericia bacterium
TACTCTCCGGTAAAAAAATAATCTATATCCTGGAAGGCAGAACATTACAGCTAACAATAGGGTCCCAAAAAGCATCATTCCAGGGAAAAGAAATGGACATGGGTTCACCATGCTACATGTATGGCAAAGTACCACTTGTGCCCCTCAGGTTTGTTGCCGAAACACTTGGCGCAACCTTGATGTCCGAGAGCAACAAAATAATTGTCGAATACCCATGAACGAAACTGGCAATTTTATAAGGGGACTCAGATGGCACATCGGCGATCTTGATGGCACCGCAGATAGAATCGCAAACCTTCTAAATGACAACAAAATCAATCACATAATCACAACAAATATGGAGATTCTTTCCATGGCTTTCAAAAATAAAGAACTCCGGGAATTGTGTACAAATGCCGATATGCACGTTCCGGATGGCATTGGCGCCGTAAGGTTGCTTAAAAAGCTTGGTTTTTCAAAAACACAAAGAATCCCTGGCATAGAGCTCTGTCTTGAGGCACTCAAAAAAATGCCCGAAGGAACAAAGATTTACCTGTTTGGGGCAAGGGAAGGTGTTGCCATAAAAGCCCTTGAAAAACTTTCTGCCAGGTTCCTCCAACTGACCTTTGCTGGTTGGCATGAGGGTTTCGGATATGAAGGCAACAAATTGGTGGAAGAGATAAACAATTCCGGGGCACAAGTTCTCCTTGTGGCCCTGGGCGTCCCAAAACAGGAACTGTGGATAGCAAAAAACAAGTGTAATCTAAATAATATTCGTGTTGCAATAGGGGTCGGCGGGAGCTTTGATGTTTGGGCCGGAGATGTAAACAGGGCACCCAGGTTTTTCCAGAAAACAAATCTGGAATGGGCCTGGCGCATTTTATCGCAACCTGCAAGATTGCCAAAGTTTTTGAAGACCCTTGCCGGTTTTCTTCCGATCTATTTGAGGGCAAAATGAAGAAACTCACCCTCTGGGGCTACTATGGATTTGGAAATGTTGGCGATGAGGCGCTTCTTGATGTTTGCCTGAGTCTCATGAAAGATGTCAAAGTTGACCTCGTATGTGGGCCTATGCCATCGGTTAAAGTTTCAGAAAAGCTGTCCATTGTCCCGAGGAGCCCGGAAAATCTGTACAAATCAATAAGATCTTCTGATGGTTTTGTGCTTGGCGCCGGGGGTTTGATACACGAGAGAGCAAAACCACTCGGAACCTACTACCACCTTTTGGGGCCATTCATATCAAAGTATTCCAGGAAACCATACTGCGCCATTGGCCAGCAAATCGGCCCTTTTCAGAGGGACCTAACAAAAATACTCGCAAAAAAAGCACTTGAAAAGGCAAGATTTATAACCGTTAGAGGCAATATCTCGCAAGTTGAAGCAAGCTTTCTTGGTCTGAACACAACACTTTCTGCAGATCTGGCATTTCTCCTGAACCCCGAAGACCCATCAAGCGAAATTAAAAAAGTAATCGAATCAATGCCAAAACCAAGAATAATTTTTGCACCAGCTTCTTACATGGAGGAAACCCCTTCTCCAGAATTCTGCGCAAAAGTTCTTGGAAGGATCATCTCATTAACCGGTGGCTCTTTAATAATAATCCCGTTTTTCCCGGGCAAAGATGACGAATTTGGCGAAAAGACAGAGACGTTATTGCTCCCTGGAAGGGTACTGAGGCTCAAAAGTCTTATTGACTGGCGAGATGCCTTTGGGGCATTCAACTTATGCGATTTTTCGGTCCCAATGAGACTTCACTCTGTTATAGCATCCTCACTGGCCTGTATTCCAGCTTTGCCCATGCCATACTTTCAAAAAGTACGTTCCATATCCTCCGAGATAGGCTATAGCACCATGATTGAAAAGGATGATCCAGATTGGGAGCAAAAATGCCTGTCCTTCCTCTCCACAAGCCAAAATATATGCCAGCAAACAGCTCTTCTCGCAAAAGATATGAGGAAGCGTGCCGAGATAACCGCAAAGTTAATGGAGGGCTTCATTGGGGATATGGAAAGAACTGCTTGATTTCGTATTCCCTCCATCATGTGTGCTGTGCGGGGAAAACGGCACCCACCCCCTGTGCCGCAGTTGCATGGGAAAAATAGAAATAGATCCCGTTTGTTCGACCAAAATGGGGTTGACGGTCACCAGTTTTTCAAAATACGAGGATGCAACAAGAACAATGCTGGCAAGGTTCAAGTATGACTTTCAGGAACAAGTAGGGGTAATCATCGCAGACCTCATGACCCCGTACTTATCGACTCTCGCGCCAAGAATACTCGTCCCGGTACCATTGCATTTCGTCAAGATACGCCAGAGAGGATTTAACCAGTCTGCGATCATTGCAAAAAGACTTTCAAAAAATCTCGGCTGGAAATATACCCCAAGGCTCATCATCAGGCAAAGGAACACAAAACCCCAGTTTGAGCTCGATGATGAAGAGCGGCTGGCAAATGTAGAAAAAGCTTTTGCCAGATATCCTTTTGCAACCATACATCCGGACCACCCATACATGCTTGTTGATGACATCGTCACCACCGGAGCAACACTGGCAAGCTGTGCAAAAATGTTAAGAGAGTCAGGTGCAACAAGGATCGAAGGCCTTACTTTTGCCAGGGCGAGGAATGTAAACTAGCAACCATTGAAACGCGAGGAATTTGTGATAAATAAAACCGCCATGGAGGAAAGAATATGAAAAACTCATGGTTTAGTTTCCTGGTTCACCTAAGAAGTCTTGTCACTGTATCAATTCTTACAGCCTTTGCAATCGCCTCAAAGTTTGCAACCTTCTTCATTGGAGCAACAAAATTCGATCCAGCTGGTCCTGCAGTAATAATGATCGCTGGCATGATGTATGGGCCAATCGCTGGCGCAATTGTTGGAGGTTTAGCTGATTTTCTCGGTTTCCTTGTATACAACCCTACGGGGTTCGCATGGAACCCGGTAGTGACAGTTGGAAATATCTGTCTTGGTTTCTTTGCCGGCCTTTTTTATTGGATTTTTAAATATTTTTCCAAGCCAAAACAGGCCGCGGCACTACCAATAATAATATCTACCTTTGCTGGAAGATTGATAGGATTTTTTGTCACAACATGGGGGCTTATTGCCACATACAAAATGGATTTCTACGGAACCCTCATGGCAAGAATTCCCTCAGAACCATTTCTAATGATCTGGTATATCGTGGTCACCCTGGCAATCATGCTCTGGGTAGAAAAAAACAAATGGAGTGAAGAATGACGGTAGACATCAGAAGCAAAAGTATAATGTGCAGTGGCTGTGCGCAAACCATCACCAAGGCCCTGATGGGTGTCATAGGGGTCAAGTCGGTATCGGTTGATGTGCCCAAAAAAACAGTCACCGTGGACTTTGACGAGAGAACAACCAGCGAGCTTGTGCTCAGGACTGTAATGATAGGAGCCGGCTACCCGCCAGACGCCTGATCCAGGCCTAGTAAAGCAAGTAGAAGAGGCCAAGCATCAGCAAGCCAAAAACTGCTGATGCCACCCAGAACACCACCACCACTTTGATCTCTTTCCAGCCGGAAAGTTCAAAGTGGTGGTGGATTGGACTCATCTTAAAAATTCTGACACCCTTTTTCAGCGGAGATATGTATTTTGTGTATTTGAAATAACCCACCTGAATCATCGAGGAAAGCGCCTCTATGATGAAGAGGCCTGCACCAACAGCGAAAAGCCAGATATGTCCTGAATAGATCGCAGAGACAACAAGCACTCCGCCGATAGCATTTGACCCAAAATTCCCCATCCATATCTTTGCGGGCTTCAAATTGACAAAGAGAAAACCCAGAAGGGCACCTGCAAGAGCAAGCGGGACAACTGTCGCTGTAGGCTGTGTCGCCCAGATGATAGGTGCGAGGCACAACAAAGTGATTGATGAAGCCCCTGCTGCGAGGCCATCAAGACCATCTGCAAGATTGACCGCATTGACCCCGCCAACCATGATAAACAGATAGAATGCGAAATTGAGCCAGTTTGGGGCTGATTGCCCAAAGGCACTTGGCAGGGTGCCCCAATTAAAAATGAGGAACGGCAAAGCAAAAATTACCTGGAGGATTACAGTCCATCTACCTGAAAGACCATATGGCGAGTGACGGAAAACTTTGATATAATCGTCTATAAAACCCACCAGCCCATAAGCAATCAGGGCATAGACTCCCCAAAAAACATCTTTTGTCTTTACTGGTGAAATGATGACAGCAAGCAATGTTGCCAAAATGAAAATAAAACCACCCATGGTTGGAGTTCCAGCTTTTGCATAATGTGTTTTTGGGCCTTCTTCCCTAACCTGCTGACCAGCTTTTAATTTGCGCATAAGCCAAATGACTGGCCATGAAAAAACAAGCGAAAATATAAACGAGAAAATCAAAGATTCCATTTTCACCTCACAAATACAAGGCATTATAACTTCCGAGTGTTTCGTGTAAAGTGAGGGTAAGTTTTGTTTTTACCCAAATAGTTTTAGATTAGATTTGTGTTTATATTATAGGAGGCAACATGAGCGAAGAAGAAAAAAAAGAAACGCTGGGTTCCAAGCTGTTCTATAAAACCAAAAACGTTTGGGAAACCACAGAGAACCACGCTGAAATCATGAATTTTGCAAAACCATACAAAACATTCCTCGACCAGTGCAAAACTGAAAGGGAAGCTGTGGCTTGGGCTGCAAAAAAGCTTGAGGACGCTGGTTTCAAAACACCTGGCAATGGAGACAAAATCTTCATGGTCAATAGGGGCAAGGCAGTCATCGCTGCAAGGCTTGGCAAAAAGCCGATCAAGGAAGGCTTCAACATTGTGGTTTCACACGTTGATGCACCAAGACTGGATCTCAAGCAAGTGCCATTCTACGAAGATTCCGGGCACGCAATGCTCGATACCCACTACTATGGCGGAATAAAAAAATACCAGTGGGCCAACATACCGCTTGCCATGCACGGCAGGATAATCAAGGCTGATGGCTCAAAGATTGATCTTGTCTGGGGTGAAGACGAGAATGAGGGATCACTCCTGATTCCAGATATCCTCATCCACCTTGCACAGAAGCAGATGGAAGGGTCGGCCGCAAAGGCACTCACAGGCGAACAGATGAACGCTATAGCCGGAACGATCCCAATACCAGGCAAGGAATATGAGAAAGAGTCAGACAAGGTAAAATTGAATGTTCTCAAAATTCTCAACGACAAGTATGGCATCACAGAGGCAGATTTTGTCTCGGCAGAGATCGAGCTCGTTCCATCAGAAAACTGCAGGGAGATTGGCATAGACAATTCCTGCATCATTGGCTACGGCCATGATGACAGGATATGTTCCTATTCCGCACTCCAGGCCCTTCTGGATATGAAGGAACAGCCAGAGCGTACCGCAATAGCATACCTCGTCGACAAGGAAGAGATCGGTTCCGAAGGTACAACCGGTGCAATCACAAAATTCCTTGAATACTTTATCGAGAAGATTGCCGGTACATGCGATACAACAGAAATCATGCAGAATTCGTTCTGCATGTCAGGTGATGTAAATGCAGGATATGATGTCAACTTCAAGGAAAATTTCGAAGCGAAGAATGCCTCTTTCCTTGGTAAGGGCATAACCATAACAAAATTCACTGGCAGGGGTGGAAAAGGTGGAGCAAATGATGCATCGGCCGAATTAATGGGCGCAATAAGGAAGCTCCTCTCCGACAATAACGTAGTTTTCCAGACCGCAGAGCTTGGCGCTGTCGATATTGGTGGCGGTGGGACTGTTGCAATGTACTTCGCGGCAAGAGGGATAGACACAATCGATGCTGGTCCGGCAGTCCTCGGAATGCACGCACCAAAAGAAACCATAAGTAAGGCAGACCTCTTCAGCACCTATCAGGCGTACAAAACCTTCCTCGACAAATTCGCCGGGGAGTATGCAAAGATAGCTAAAAATACCAACTGATGAAAATCAAAAAGCTCAGACAGGATGCAATACTTCCTCAAAGAGCACATGACACAGACGCAGGGCTCGACCTCACCACACCGGATGAGGTCGAGCTTTTGCCTTTAGAGAGAAAGCTTGTCATGCTCGGATTTTCAATGTCCATTCCCGACGGGATGGTCGGTCTCGTTTGCCCCCGCTCAGGGCTTGCGGCCAAAAATGGCATAACCGTGTTGAACGCACCAGGAATAGTTGATTCGGGATACAGGGGTGAAGTAGGGGTTGTGCTGATCAATCTTGGGAAAGACAAAACCGTGCTTCCAAAAGGTTCAAGGATTGCCCAGATGGTCATTGTATCATACAATGACATGCAGCCGGTGTGGGCCGAAAACCTTGATGAAACAGAGAGAGGGCAAGGCGGTTTCGGTTCAACTTCCTGAGGAGGAAGTTACTTTGGACAAGCAACATATTGAATTGTTCACTAATCTTGACGGGAATTTTCATGACTCATTCACGGAAGCACTTTCCACAACATTAAATATCAATGGAATTATCACCAGCACAGGTTTTCTGGCAGGACTCACGGGCACAGCATTCGCCCCCGCATGCAATACCGACGAGGAATGTACTGCATGGTGGACGGAATCTGATTGCATTGATCACAGGCTCGATTTTATCAAAGATGCGATTAGTCTGGACATAAAAACTTTCAACCTGGGAAAAGGAATATGGCCAATCCCTGAAAAATTGCCTGAAGAAGCATTGCTACACATTGCGAACGAGAAGGCAGTTCTCCTTAAATCATGGCCAGTGTGGCAAATTGCAGCCAACACAGATGGAAAGGCTGAAAAAATAGCGTTTAAGGGATTTGAAGGACTTGATTGGTGCGAAAACTGTTTCAAAAATTGTTTTATTATTACAGCAAAGGTAAGATCCTCCGACGAAAAATGCACTGCACTTGAAGCCATAAAGCATGGTGCAAAGCTGGCCACAGGGAATTTTTCAATTGGCACAACTTTTTGGGGGACAGCCCTCTATGATAAAGCGATCGAGAAGCTGGAAGAAGAGTATTTTTGCCCTTCTTGCAAAGAAGAGAGCATTGGCTGTGCATACAGAACATTCAGAAGGATTGAGGGAACCATTTTTTACGGAAAATCTTTCACCAACGAAATTAAAAAACTCGGTTTAATAAAAGGTCAAATTTCAAATGAGCTGACAAGCACTCTTGAAACTATGTCCAAGGTCGCAGAAAAATTGACAAGCAAGGGCTTCAGGGAAAGATATACTTCCGACAGTTTTGCATCAGATTCAAAAATATCACTCCTGGAGCTGAAAAAAGGCCAGGAGAAAATTGGTGAGCTATGGACAAAAGCTGCTTTATCAATCTAATTAGAGGGTATATATATTTTGACCCTTTGATTGTTATTTTTCTTTGCTAAAATAGCCTGCAATGAAAAGCGTCCTGGTCACAGCCGATGATTTTGGATTCACAAAATCTGTTACAGATGGTGTTCTAAAGGCACATGACGAAGGAATCGTAACCCACACAGGCTTGATGGTCAACATGCCAGATGCCCAAAGAGCGGTTGAGTTGGCAAAATTAAGGCCTTCGCTTTCTGTAGGACTCCATTTCAATCTGACCCAGGGCAAGCCCATCTCAGACCCAAAACTTATACCAAGCCTCGTCCGTGAAAATGGTGAATTCAAAGGACTTTCACTCTGGTATCCGCGAAGAGCCAACCCAAAAGACATCGAAGTAGAGCTCAGGGCCCAAATCGAAAAATTCATGTCGTTTGGTTTCGACAAAATCCACATTGATGGCCACCATTATGTAACTTTCATACCTAACATCCTCGAGATTGTTATCAAGCTATCAGAAGAATACCCAATAATGTCAACGAGAATGATTGACCCAGGCATGATCAAAAAGGGTGTAAAAAGAAAAATTATTGGTTTTTCAATACTTTGCCTTGGATCAAAATTTGTATTTGGTCTTGGAAGATACATCAAGTTCTGGCTAAAAAAGCTTGAAGAAGCAGGGCTTGTTTATCCTGATGCTTTGGTTTCATGGGAGCTTTTTGGCGAATCCGATTGCGAAGCATCACTTTTGAAAAGCCTTGCAACACTTGGCGATGGTATTACGGAAATTTTCGGGCACCCTGGTCTGGTTGATGAAGAACTCCTTGGCATATCAACATATACCGACATAAGGGAAAGGGAGCTCGCAGCTTTCACATCAGCAAGGGTGAAAGATGCCATCACACAATCAGATACTGAACTCATAAACGCTTTCTGCTTGGGAGGCCATCTATGAAAATTGGGCCAATAGGAATCCATCTTGGCGACCAAAGAATAAAGATAGCCCAGGTTGCATCTGACAAAGATAGAATACAGATAATCGAGATGGTGTCCCTGCCAACCCCGGAAGGTTCGATTGTTCAAGGTTTCGTGAAGGCACCAAGGGTAGCGGCAGATGCAATCATGAGGGCCATATCCGAATCAAAATTCAATGGAAGAAAAGCTGTAATAGCCCATCCCACCGAAATCCTAAAGGTCCACACAATGACGATTCAAGACAGTGCAGAGCTCGACAAAGCCATCTCGACAAAACTCTCCCAGATGTCTTTTGAGCAACCAGAAGAACTCATATTCGACTACAAAATTGCTGCAAGGGAGAATGGAAGGGTAAAGGCAATTGTCGCAATAACAAACAAAAAACATGTGCAAAAGATCCAGGAGTTGGCCACGCAGTCAAAACTGACCCTTGGTGGAACCGACCTGGAAATGCTTTCAACATACAGGGTGGTTGCCGGAACATACAGAACACCTGATACGCCAACTGTTATCGCAATGCTCTCTGACCAGAACGTCAAACTGGCTCTTTTCTGTGAAAGAGTATTGTCGTACGTAAAAACGGCAGATCTTCCATCGTCACAGGCCAAAAGCGACCCAAAGCAGCTATCGTCCGAGATTGGAAAATTCCTTGGCGAATACAGAAAAACAAACCTTCTGACAGGAGAACCGGTCATTTTCCTTGCTGGACTGCCGGAGCCAAGCTTTGAAATGGAAAAAGCTGTTTGGGAAGAACTTGACAGCCGAACAACATCTGTGAGATGGTCGGAGGCTTTTTCGCTTTCACCAACTTACAACAATTTTGGCGAACTGACCACCCGTTTTGGTGCCTTCTGCTGTGCAATCGGACTTTCACTCTCCGACATGCAACTTCCACAAAGTTTTAAAAGCCCCATCATTCCTGATGTGAGGCAACCCGGATACACTCCAGATCTTCTAAAATTCGAGGGCTGAAATGGATACATTTTCCCAGGCAAAAGAATTGCTTATTTTTGCATTATTAATTATTGTTCCATACATTATTGGCTCAATTCCATTCGGGCTCCTGATAGGTCTGGCTTTTGGAATTGATATAAGAGGCAAAGGTTCTGGAAACATAGGTGCAACAAATGTACAAAGGACCCTTGGGTGGTTTCCGGGTCTTGCATCATGGATACTCGATACCGCAAAAGGCTTTTTTCCCGTTTATTTGACCAGCTATATGCTTGAGAACAATTTTTTTGGACAAGAACTCGCTGGAGCCAGCACAGGGTGGCCAATCGCCCTCGTTGGATTAGCTGTGATTGCTGGCCACTGCTGGTCGGTTTTCCTGAAATTCAGGGGTGGCAAAGGGGTTTCAACAACACTGGGCGTTGTAATGGCACTCGACTGGAAAATAGGAATCGCCTGCTTTATTTTGTGGGTAATTATTGTCGCTTTGACAAGATATGTAAGTGTTGCATCAATGATCACTGCCATTTTGATGCCATTTGGTTTTATTTTTCTGGGGGCAGATCCTATTTTTTGGGTCCTCTGTTTTGCAATCGCAATCATTATTGTCATCAAACACCAAGATAACATAAAAAGATTGAGGGAAGGGACAGAAAACAAGTTTGGTTCTGGGAGGAACAGTGCTCATAAGAGTTGATCCACAAAACCCGAAAGAATCCATGATAAAGGCAGCTTCAGGAATGGCCTCGATGGGTGAACTGATAATTTTCCCAACTGACACAATTTACGGAATAGGGACATCCTCCTACTCGCAAGCTGGTGTAATGAGACTCTTTGCCAGCAAGAAAAGGTCACAGACAAAACCACTTGGCGTTTTTATGTCTGGTATTGGTCAACTAGTTGAACATTGCGTAATTTCTGAAGCCCAAGAGCGCTTCCTGTCATCAATCTGGCCTGGGCCTGTGACATGCGTGTTCCTGAGGCAGCCAAAAAGCATGATGCTCACTACGCCACTCAAAACACAACCACCGACTGTGGCAGTAAGGATACCCGACAACCTCGTATGCAAAATGCTCGTGGGACTTCTTGGGCACCCTTTGCTTCAAACCTCTGTCAACATCTCGGGTCTTCCACACGGGTCACACAATGAGTTGTTGTATTACTATGAACGCTTTGCTGATGCGATGATTGATGGCGGGCCTGAGAAAGAATCTTTGCCATCCACGGTAATCAACCTGTCCGGGCCAGATGCAAAACTGGTGCGTGAGGGTTCTGTTTCATGGGAATCGCTTAAATCAAAGCTGTTGGAGTTTGGGATAGGAGCAATAGACTAACCTTTAGGAATTTCTTCAGCAACACGCCTGCATGCCTTGCATATTGCGCTGACGGGACTATCATTTTTCTAGTATGGAACACCCAATAATAGCTATCGGCAGCGACCATGCCGGCTGGCAGCTCAAGGAGTTGTTAAAGCCGATATTGACCCAGTCAGGATACCACGTGATTGATTGCGGTCCAAATTCCAAAGATTCCGTAGACTACCCAGATTATGCCCAGCTTGTTGGCCAAGAAGTAAGTATCGGCCATGCCGATCTTGGTATTCTGGTTTGCGGGACAGGAACCGGAATGGCCATAGCTGCCAACAAAATAAGGGGCATAAGGGCAGCCAACTGCACAAACACAACCCAGTCAAAGCTATCCAGAGAACACAATGATGCGAACATTCTCTGCTTGGGTTCAAGAATAGTCGGAGATGAACTGGCAATCGACATAGTAAAATCATTCCTCCAGGCAACATTCCTTGGTGATAGGCATGCCAGGAGGGTAAACAAAATAAAATCATTGGAGGAAGCAGATGACAGAGCTTAATAGGCTGGATCCAGATGTAGCAAAACATCTTGAATTGGAACTTGACAGGCAAAGAGAAAACATCGAACTCATTGCATCAGAAAACTTCGTTTCCAAGGCAGTGCTTGAGGCACTGGGTTCGATTGCAACAAACAAATATGCTGAGGGCTACCCGGGAAAAAGATACTATGGTGGCTGCGAGTTCCTTGATGTAGTGGAGCAGCTGGCCATCGACAGGGCAAAGGAACTTTTTGCGTCCGATATGGCAAACGTCCAGCCACACTCCGGGGCCCAGGCAAACCTTTCCGCCTATTTCTCCATCCTCGAACCTGGTGACACAATCATGGGAATGAACCTTTCCCACGGAGGACACCTCACCCACGGTCACCCGCTTTCGATTTCGGGAAGGTATTTCAAGGTAGTCCCGTATGGGGTCAATGAATCCACAGAAACAATCGACTACGATGAAATGGAGAAGATTGCAAGTGAAGCAAAACCAAAGGTAATAGTTGCTGGTGCCTCGGCTTACCCACGTTTCATCGATTTCGAGAGAATTTCCAGAATTGCAAAATCAGTCGGCGCATACCTCATGGTCGATATGGCACACATCGCTGGCCTGGTGGCAACAAATCTCCACCCATCACCAGTCCCACATGCCGACATTGTCACATCGACAACCCACAAGACCCTGAGAGGGCCAAGGGGTGGTCTTATTGTTGCAAAAAAAGAACTTTCAAAGGAAATCAACAAGGCTGTGTTCCCTGGAATCCAGGGCGGGCCACTCATGCACGTCATTGCCGCAAAAGCTGTATGTTTCAAAGAAGCTGCACAACCAGAATTCAAGACATATCAGGAACAAGTCCTCAAAAACGCAAAAACACTGGCCAGATCACTCCAGGGAATGGGCCTGAGGATCGTTTCTGGTGGAACAGACAACCACCTGATGCTAGTTGATCTGAGGAGCAAAGGTCTCTCTGGTGCCGAGGCCGAATCACTCATGGAATCCATCCACATAACAATCAACAAGAACTCGATACCATTTGATACTGCACCACCTCTCAAGCCATCAGGCATCAGGCTTGGCACCCCGGCCGTCACAACAAGGGGCATGAAGGAACCAGAGATGGAGCAGATAGCAAATATCATCGGAAGGGTCCTGACACACAAGGACGACACAAAAGTAATCGAGCAGGCAAAAACGGAAGTTTCTGAGCTGACTAAACGCTTCCCGCTCTACCAGGGGCTTTCTTACCTTTAATGTCCAAACCATTGCTGGCTTTCCTCATATCGCTTGGGCTTGCGGTCATCTTGACCCCACTGGCGATGATATTTGGGAGGAAGGTTGGCATAACAGACAAGGTAGGAGATACAACCCCCAGTGGGCAAACCAAGATAACAAAAAAACCGACCGCTCGTACGGGTGGTCTGGCACTTATTTTCGCAATATTACTACCATTCCTGTTTCTAAATCTCCCATCATCAAAAGCCATTGGCATTACTGGTGGGGCAGTAATTATTTTCATAGTAATGTTTCTTGATGATATCTACGGGCTTGGACCAATCCCAAAACTCCTTGGGCAACTGGCTGCTGCAACTGCTGCCATCTTCGGGGGATTGAGAATTGGATATCTGACAAATATCTTCGGTCAGGGATGGCTAAACCTTGAATGGCTCTCGATACCACTCACCTATTTCTGGATACTGACCGTCACAAACGCCATGAATTTTATTGACGGACTTGATGGTCTGGCAGCTGGGATAACCGTCATTGCAACAATAGCATCGGCTTTCTCTTCAAGCTCAAGGGGGATATTTCCACCAACAATCCTTCTTGCATCAATTGCTGGCGGAGCACTCGGGTTTCTTCCTTTCAATTTTAAGCCGGCAAAAATCTTCATGGGTGATTCTGGTGCCCATCTTATAGGGTTTCTTATAGCAACAGCTACCATCTGGGGAACATCAAAGGCTACATCTGCAGTCGTCATTGGCGTAGCAATACTCTGCCTTGGTGTCCCAATGTTTGATGTCTTCTTTTCTGCCATAAGAAGAATTCTAAGTGGAAAATCTCCACTGAAGGGCGATATGGACAATATCCACTACATCCTCGTCAAAAAAGGGTGGAGTGAAACTTCCGTCGTCTTGGTTTTTTACCTTATCACAGCGATATTATCTGCAATCGCACTCTCATTCACAGCTCTGAGGTGACACACAAATGAAAGTCCTAACAATTTTTGGAACAAGACCAGAGGCCATCAAGATGGCCCCGCTGGTAAAATTGCTCAAAAATACTAACGGCTTTGAGGCCAAGGTGGTCGTTACTGCACAGCACAGGGAAATGCTCGATCAGGTGTTAAATTTATTTGAGATAACGCCTGACTATGACCTCAACATCATGAAAAAAACACAAAGCCTGACCGAGATAACAACCAAGGCTCTGATTGGTCTCGAGGAAATACTTGGAAAAGAGCTCCCAGACATGGTCCTTGTTCATGGTGACACAACAACAACTTTTGTGGGTGCGCTGGCAGCTTTCTATCAAAGGCCTTCCATCCCCTGTGGACACGTTGAGGCTGGTCTAAGAAGCTACGACATGCAAAACCCCTTTCCGGAAGAGGGCAACAGACTGCTCACAGATCACATTTGCGGACTCCATTTTGCCCCAACAGAGCTTTCAAAACAGAACCTCATGAAAGAGGGTATCCCAGAGGGCACGATCTTTGTGACCGGCAACACTGTTGTCGATGCACTCCAGCAAATCAAAGTGATGAGCAAAAACATGCCGCTCCCTTTTGAAGTAAAAGAAGGGGAGAGAATCATAACAGTAACGATGCACAGAAGAGAAAGCTGGGGCAAGCCACTGGAAAATGTCTGCATGGCAATCCTGAGGCTTGTCAGGGAATTCCCCGATGTGCACTTTGTCTTCCCATGGCACCCAAACCCAAAAGTCAGGGGCATAATATCCCCAATCCTGTCAGGTGTTGAAAGAGTCAGCCTTGTTGAGCCGCTTGACTATAAAGACTTCATAAACCTTATGGGCAAGTCATATCTTGTAATGTCTGATTCAGGGGGAATTCAGGAAGAGGCGGCATCACTTGAGGTACCAGTCCTTCTTCTGAGATTTGTTACAGAACGCCCTGAAGCAATATCCTGTGGTATAGTCAAGCTAGTAGGGACAAAAGAAGAGGATGTTTACAATAATGCCTCTGAACTCCTCACCGACAAAGCCAAGAGAGCAAAGATGATACCAAGCTCAAATCCTTTTGGTGATGGCCATGCATGCGAGAGGATCAGGGACCATCTCATCACATACGGGAGGTGACAATGGAATCTTTCGTCGTAAAAGGTGGCAAAAAACTCAGCGGTAAGGTACAGATCTCCGGTGCCAAAAATGCCGTAATGCCAATCATAACGGCATGTGCGATGGTTGGCGGAGAAGTCATCCTCCATAATGTACCTGATTCAATTGATCCGCTCACTTTGCTGGATGTGATGAAAAAGCTTGGCATGAAAATCAAGCAACTCTCACCCGGAACATGGTCTCTCTCATCAAATGGTGACCTGAAATCGGTTGTCGAGGGTGCTCAAACAGAGAAAATAAGAGGCAGCCAGACCCTTTTGGGCGCCATACTGGCCAGAAAAGGTGAAGTGACCCTCCAGGCACTCGGCGGGTGCAGGATAGGCGCAAGGCCAATTGATCTTCACATCAAAGGCCTGAAAGCTCTTGGTGCCGAAGTGGAAATGGTAAAGGGCTCAGTTTTCGCAAAAGTAAACGGAAGGCTTAAAGGGGCAAATATATTTCTTGATTTTCCCTCGGTAGGTGCAACAGAAAACATAATGCTTGCGGCATCAACAGCAGATGGGCAAACAATAATAGAAAATGCCGCTGCAGAGCCGGAGATTGAAGACTTGGCAAAATTCCTCAGGCTGTGCGGTGCAAAAATATCAGGCGATGGAACAAAAACAATCCAGATTGAGGGTGTTGAGTCATTGAAGGGTACCCACCATTCAATAATACCGGACAGGATAGAAACCGGGACTTTCATGATTGGAGCAGTAATGGCTGGTGGAGATGTTCTCATCGAGCAAGCACTGCCATCAACTGTCGATTCCTTAATTTTCAAGCTCCAGGAGGCAGGGGTAATCGTAAGAATTGAAAACCACACATCAATAAGGATCAGAAACACGTCCAGGCCTAAAGCTATAAACATAAAAACATTGCCATATCCAGGCTTTCCAACCGACCTACAACCACAGACAACCGCAATGTGCTCGATTGCTGATGGTGTTTCAGTGATTTCCGAATCAGTTTTTGAAAGCAGGTTTGGCGCAGTTCCTGAACTTGTAAGAATGGGTGCCGAGATACAGGCAGAAGGTCATTCGGTCATTGTCAAAGGTGTTGAAAAACTCCAGGGGACCGAGGTGATTGCTCCCGATTTAAGAGGTGCCGTTGCACTTGTTCTGGCAGGACTCTGTGCAGAAGGAACAACAAAAGTTGTTGGGGCACACCACGCCGACAGGGGATATGAAAAGTTCGAGATGAAGCTAAAGGGAATCGGCGCCGATATCGAAAGGGTGACCGAAAACCAATCTAATCAGCATCCGGAGGAACAATGATAGATTTCGAATACACTTCAGAGCAAAACATGGTGGCAAAGATGGTCAGAGAGCTTGCGGCAAGAGAATTTGCACCGCACATTAAGGAATGGGACGAAAAAGCAATTTTCGATCCTGGAGTTTTACCAAAACTGGCCGAGCAAGGCATTTTGGGACTCTCCACTCCCGAAAAATATGGTGGGGCAGGTTTTGATTATGTTTCATTGGGGCTTGCCTGCGAGGAACTGGAATATGTAGACACAGCTCTTCGCGTCATTCTCTCCGTGCATATCGGACTGGTCACACTCCCAATACTTACTTGGGGCAATGAAAAACAAAGGACAAAATATCTGCCAGACCTCGCTTCCGGAAAAAGAATAGGTGCATTTGGGCTCACAGAACCAAACGCCGGTTCGGATGTTGTTGCGCTTGAAACAAAAGCCGAAAAAGATGGTGATGGTTGGCTTATTTCCGGCGAGAAGATGTGGATTTCCCTTGCAGATGTTGCTGATACTTTCCTAGTCTTTGCATGGACTGACCAGGACAAAAGAAAAAAGAGAGACCACTCCGGCATTTCAGCTTTTGTTATTGAAAGAGGAATGCCAGGCATCACAACTGCCTCAATCCACGGCAAGCTCGGCGTCAGGGCTGGGAACACCGGCTCGATCTCGATGGACAGGGTCAAGGTTGGACCAGAGCATGTCCTCGGCGAAGTTGGTGAAGGATTCAAGATAGCCATGTTCTGCCTCGATCAGGGCAGATTTACTGTCGGTTGGGGTGCAACCGGCCTCGTTAAAGCGTGCCTTGATGCTTCTGTCTCCTATGCCCTGTCCAGGGTCACTTTTGGAGTGCCAATCGGCCACCATCAATTAATAAAAGAGATGATCGGGAATATGAAGGTAAACTACGAGGCAAGCAGATTGCTGAATCTGCAGGCCGCATGGATGAAGAACAAGGGCTTGAGGTGCACAAAAGAAACTGCGCAGGCAAAATGGTTTGCCTGCAACGCATCAGAAAAATCGGCCTCAGATTGCGTCCAGATCCACGGTGCATACGGCTTCTCCAATGAATTTCCGGCAGAGAGGTTCTACAGGAATGCAAAAGGCGCTGTCATTTATGAAGGCGCAAGGGAAATCCAGGCGCTTATGGCCGCAGATTATGCTCTTGGTTTCAGGACAGACAAACCAACCAGAAAATCACTCCCACCACACCCATACCCAGAAAACTGGCAGTAAGAACCAATAATACAGCCCCCGTTTCTTCACAGAATTCATAGAAGCGGGGGATTTTTTTGAAAACCTTTTTATAGAATTCCTCAAAAACATTTCAAAAAATCTTTGCTATTTCAAAGAAAAACTATTCCAATAATTCCAATTTGTGAATTCTATTAACAAGAAAGTGATTGATTTCCAATTTTAAAGTATAGAATCAATTCCTTCGAACAATTGTATAAAGGAGATGAAAAATGGTTGCTGGTGAATTGATGATTGTTGCACTCATTGTTCTTGCAACAATTGCATGTGCCTATCCATTTGGCATTTATATGGCCAAAGTTTTTGGTGGCGAAAAAACTTTTATGTCAAAGGTCATGAGGCCTGTAGAAAATTTCTTTTACAGATTTGCCGGCATCAAAGAAAATGATGAACAAAACTGGAAACAATATCTGAAATCTTTTGTTCTATTCTTTGGTTTGGGTTTTGTTGTTCTTTTTACAATTCTTTCCATACAAAAATGGCTACCAATGAACCCGTCTGGTTTTGGCAACATCAGATGGGACACTGGCCTGAATATCGCAACATCATTTTGCACAAACACAAATTGGCAGTCTGTCGGTTTTGAATCTTCTCTAACACCATTTTCACAAATGGTCGGAATTGCAGTCCAGAACTTTGTTTCAGCCTCTGCCGGTCTTGCCGTTGGGATTGCGCTTGTCAGAGGCTTTGCAAGAAAAAACACGGATAAAATAGGCAATTTCTGGGTGGACCTTACACGAGGCACACTCTATGTTCTTGTTCCAGTATCGCTTGTCATGGCAATTTTCCTGATCTGGCAGGGTGTTCCTCAAACATTGGGCAATACAATACAGACAACAACAATACAGGGGCAATCTCAAACCATTGTCACAGGTCCAGTTGCATCCCAGGTGTCCATAAAAATGCTTGGAAGCAATGGTGGTGGATACTTCAATGCAAACGGGGCACATCCATTTGAAAACCCAACACCACTTTCAAATGCGATACAAACCATGGCAATTCTCTTTATACCGATGTCACTTCTGTTCACATTCGGGAAAATGATTGGCGACATGAAGAAGGCCTGGTCACTATTCTTTGTGTGCATGTTTCTCTTTTTAATAGGTTTCTCCATAACCATGTACGCAGAAATGTCCCCGAATCCAGTTTTAAGGAATGCTGGCGCAACCACACTAAATATGGAAGGAAAGGAAATGCGCTTTGGGATTCCATCTTCAGCGCTCTGGGGTCAAGCCACAACGGTTGTATCAAACGGCTCAGTTAATGGAATGCATGACAGTTTCATGCCATTGTCAGGGTTAGTGTACATTTTCAACATGATAACAGGAGAGGTAATTTTTGGTGGAGTAGGCGTAGGCCTTGCCGGTCTCCTTCTTTATTCCATTCTGGCAATGTTTATTGCTGGTCTGATGATTGGCAAAACTCCTGAATTGCTCCGCAAAAAACTTGGAGTCAATGAAATGGTGTGGGCATGTGTTGGTTTGCTGACTCCATGTATTGTTGTTCTGATACTTACTGCAACAGGTTTCGTGACACCAAATGCTGTATCGAGCTTGTCTGCCAAAGGTTCACATGGTTTCTCACAGCTCCTTTATGCTAACGCATCGATGGTGGGCAACAACGGATCGGCCTTTGGCGGTCTTTCTGCCAACACGCCATTTTTCAACCTGACCGGCTCATTTGCAATGCTTTTTGGCAGGTTTGCAACTGTAATTTCAGCAATTGCCGTCGCTGGTTCTCTTGCCAGAAAAAACCAGTCCCCGGCGAATGCAACCCAGATTCCGATGACAAGTCCGGCATTTGTAGTGATGCTGCTTGCCGTGATAATAATTGTTGGTGCACTCACTTTCTTCCCGTCGCTTGCAATAGGACCACTTCTTGAGCACCTCAAGATGACAGGAATGTGAGGCAGAAAATGGCAAAAAAGAGTCTATTTACCGGAGATATTGTAAAAACAGCCATTTTGGGCTCGTTTGTCCGCCTCAATCCTGCAAGATTATGGCGCAATCCGGTCATGATGATAGTTTTTGCGGTCTCGGCAATAGTAACAGTTCAAATGGTTTACCTTGCAGCAACAAGGCAACCATTCGGTTTTGAATTGCAAATATCAATATGGCTATGGATCACTGTACTGTTCGCCAATTTTGCAGAGGCATTGGCCGAAGGCAGGGGCAACGCACAGGCCCAAAGCTTGAAAACAAACAGGAACAACACGGCTGCAAACAAACTCGAACATGACGGTTCCATCAAGGTAGTCCCGGCAACAACACTCGAAAAGGACGACATAGTCATCGTTGCCGAGGGTGAGATCATTCCCTCTGACGGAGACATTGTTCATGGCGTAGCATTGATTGACGAATCAGCAATAACAGGAGAGTCTGCACCTGTGGTCAGAGAATCAGGTGGAGACAGATGTGGTGTCACAGGTGGAACTAGAGTGCTTTCTGGAAAGTTGGAGATCAGAATAACGGCTGGCCAGGGTGAAACATTTATTGACCACATGATTTCGATGGTTGAGAGCGCCAAAAGGATGAAAACACCAAATGAAATCGCCCTGGAAATACTATTGATTGCGCTCACATCAGTCTTTCTATGCGTAGCAATTACCCTTCCAGTATTTTCAAATTTTTTTGGCACACAAATATCGGTGGTCATTCTTGCAAGCCTACTTGTGTGCCTGATGCCGACAACAATAGGCGGTTTGCTGCCCGCCATCGGAATAGCTGGGCATGGACAGGCTCCTCTCCAAAAACGTCATTGCGCTGTCTGGAAGAGCTGTTGAGGCATCCGGCGATGTTGATGTAGTCCTGTTGGACAAAACGGGCACAATAACACTTGGAAACAGGCAAGCTGTTGAGTTGATACCAGTTGATGGCATCGATGAACGCCATCTGTTCAGGTGTGCGCTCCTTTCATCCCTTGCCGATGACACGCCAGAAGGCAGATCAATCCTCTCTCTTTCAAAAGAAAAGCTTGGAATCAAGGGCCGCGACATAAAGGCACCTGAACTGGCAACATTTGTCCCCTACACTGCTGAAAACAGGATGAGCGGTATTGATGTTGAAGGAAGAAAAATAAGAAAAGGCGCTTTTGATGCCATGGAGCAATTTGTGCATTCACTTGGCGGGAGCATACCAAGCAAGGCAAAAATAGCTGTTGACTCAATAGCCAAGAATGGTGGGACCCCTCTCGTTGTTTCAGAAGGCCCCGATGTCATAGGTGTGGTAAACCTCAAAGACATTCTGAAAGAAAACATCAGCCACAGACTCAGCCAGCTCAGAAAGCTTGGCATTGTATCTGTAATGATCACTGGCGATAATCCCCTCACAGCAGCAGCCATCGCAGCTGAAGCAGGCATTGACGACTTTATCGCCCAGGCAAGGCCGGAAACAAAGCTTGCGTCAATAAAAAAGTACCAGGAAGAGGGCCACCTTGTGGCGATGATAGGTGATGGGACCAACGATGCCCCTGCGCTTGCGCAAGCTGATGTCGGTGTCGCAATGAACGCTGGCACGCAATCAGCAAGAGAGGCCGCCAACATGGTAGACCTCGATAGTAATCCGAGCAAATTGCTGGACATTGTTGAAACCGGAAAACAGATCCTTATAACGAGAGGCGCACTTACAACTTTTTCAATAGCAAACGATGTCGCAAAATATTTTGCCATCATTCCCGCGATATTTGCTGTCACATTCCCGGAGCTCGGCATACTCAATATCATGCATCTTGCCACTCCAAATTCGGCTATCCTATCATCTGTGATCTTCAATGCAATAATTATTCCCGCATTGATACCACTGGCACTAAAGGGCATCTCCTACAAATCAATGACCGCCCAAAAGATGCTCCTGGCAAATATCTTTATCTATGGCCTTGGTGGTCTGTTGCTCCCATTTGTCGGCATCAAACTTATTGACATGATTGTTGTTGCCCTTGGGCTCGTGTGAGGTGGAAAATGGAACTGAAAAGAGGACTTTTAATACTTTTAGCGATGGTGGTTCTTACCGGAATCATTTATCCGCTTGCCGTGACAGGCATTGGTCAATTATTTTTCAGTCACCAGGCAAACGGGAGCCTTGCAACAAAGGATGGGGAGGTAATAGGCTCTGAACTGATTGCACAAAAATTTGAAGCACCATTCTACTTTGTTCCACGTCCATCGGCCATCAACTACGACGCCGCAACATCCGGTGGGACAAACAACGGCCCAACCTCGGAGGCATTAAAATCGGAGGTGGGGCAAAATGTGAGTATGGCAAGAAAAATGTTTGGCTTGAAAGAGGGCGACCAGGTCCCGGCCGATATGGTGACATCCAGTGGATCAGGCCTCGATCCAGAAATATCATTTGATTCCGCAATGATTCAGGTAAAATCTGTTGCAAATGCCCGTAAAGCCGCTGAAACAGAGATTGCAAAACTGGTCGAAAAACAGGTAACAAAAGATTTGTTTTCGCCAAAAAGAATAAATGTTTTATTGCTCAACCTGGAACTTGACAGATTGTTTCCGAAAGGAACAAAATAACAACCATGACAGACACCAGACCTGATCCCGACGAGATACTGAAGAGGATTCTTGAAAAAGAAAAAAACAGCGAGCAGGAAAAGAAAAAAGGCAAGCTGAAGGTTTTTCTTGGTCTTGCCGCAGGTGTCGGCAAAACCTACAGGATGCTCGCAAGAGCACAGATGCTCAAGGAGTCAGGCGTTGATGTTGTAATTGGCATTATAGAGACACATGAGAGGGTGGAAACCAAAAAGCTTGCTGAAGGCATAGAAACTCTCCCCAGAAAAGAGATTGAGTATGGCGGGATCAAGCTGGAAGAGATGGACATTGATGCCGTCATAAAAAGAAAACCTGAACTCATCTTGGTGGATGAGCTCGCGCATACAAATGCACCTGGTTCGAGACATAACAAACGCTACCTGGATGTTGTGGAACTCCTAGAAAATGGGATTGATGTTTATACCACACTGAATGTCCAGCACATAGAATCTTTCAACGACATAGTTTTCCAGATCACAGGAGTAAGGGTCAAGGAAACGGTCCCTGATGAGATACTTGAGAGAGCACACCATCCGGATGGCATCGAAGTGGTTGATTTACCACCTGAAGAGCTGATACAAAGGCTTAAAGACGGCAAAGTCTATGTTCCAGAAAAATCCAAGCAGGCCATTGAAAGGTTCTTTAGAAAAGGCAATCTTCTTGCTCTTCGAGAAATGGCTCTCAGATACACTGCCAGGCTAGTTGATGAAGACATCAAAACATACATGGAGCGGCATGATATTGTCGGGCCATGGTCGGCTGCACCCAGACTGCTGGTTTGTGTTTCGCCAAGCCCAACATCTGCCAGGCTGATAAGACTTGCAAAGCAATTGGCCCCAGGTATTGATGCAGAATGGTATGCCATCCACGTTGAAGAGCGGAATGCTCCTGAGCTTACAAGTGATGCTTCAGAAACGCTTACATCAAACCTGAGGCTTGCTGAGGAACTGGGTGGGGAAGTTGTCACAACAGTTGGTTCAAATATAGCTGATGAAGTCATCCGATTTGCAAGGGAAAAGAACATCATCATCATTTTGATTGGCTACGGTCCAAGACAAAAATTCAGCTTCACCAGAAAAAACCTGGTCGATGAGGTAGTCAGAAAATCAGGCAATATCCATGTTCTGGTTGTAACGGACAGTGAAGCGGCGCCTGTCAAATCAACTGTTGCTAATAAGCTTACTTTTTCTTATAAACACACTTTTTATTCATTGTTGACACTATTTGTGTATGCAACTATTTTCTTCTTCCTAGGCAAGTGGCTGAACTATGCCAATATAGTGATGCTCATGACTTTGCCGATCATTTTCTCGGCCATTGTCTGGGGGCGTGTTGCAGGGATCATCAATTCCATCGTAGGAATGGTGCTGATTGATTTGTTTTTTATACCACCGCTATTTCAATTCACCATTGAAGACATTAATCTTCTCCCATCATTGCTGGTATACCTTGTGGTTGGATTAACAGCATCTTTCTTGGCCGAGATGGTCAGATGGCAAGGCAAGATAGCCAGGCAACGCGAGATTTTCATTGAATCTCTATACAATTTGAGCCGGGAATTGCTTGTGTTTACAAACCCAAAAGACATAACAAAAAAAGCAGTGTCTGAAATGGACAGAGTTTTTGAGTGCAAAACAGTTTTTTTTGAAGGTGTTGGTGATGAGCTGGCCATTCTCTCAAAATCAGACGAGCTTGAAATTCACGACAAAGATAAGGTCATTGCCACATGGTCGCTTACACATGGTGAAAAAACTGGCAAATACACCGACACTCTCCCCCATGCCGAATTTACATTTGTCCCAATCAATATTGGCTCTAAAACAAAGTATGTTGCAGGGTTTAAGTTCAATCAGAAATTGACTCCAGAACAATCAAAACTTCTTGATTCATTCATAAACGTTATTGCTACTTCGCTTTCGATCTTTTAGGATTTATTAAATTATCTTTTGACAAGCATCGTCTTGTCAAAAGATCTCCAGTAGAGCTCTCGTTGGAAGATTCCACAGAACTGTCTTAAAGGAACCATGGGAATTCCCTTTACTGTTTCATATGGGGCCACGACCCACTGCTGTTTTTTCCCATCAATCTGGAATTCTTTTTTGCCAAGCGTAAATTTGACTTCCAGCCACTCCTTTTCAATGAACCTTCTAAATGTCCAGAGTTTTGTTTTTTCATCATAGGAAGTGGTGTTTGAACTTGTGAGGTTTTCAAGGACCCATTTGCCAGGAACCATCGTTGTTCCATTCTTTGTTTCCACTTTTGCAGGAAGGGCTTTCTTTTCTCCATTTACAAACGTATCTCGTTCCCCAATCTTCATCCATATATAGCCACCCCAGGAAGCCACAGGGAAATTATACAGCGCTGGTGCGCATTCATTTCTAACATCCGGATTGACAGCTTCCATTTTGTAAAGGCTCAGTTTTTCCCCATCATATTTCCTAATGTCGACATTGAAATTTCCATCAGCAAAGAAACAGGAGCCGGGAGGCAGTTTTTCTTTGCAATAGCACGGTCCCATATCAAAGTTCATTAGCGAACACTCCTGGTCTCTATTGCGGTAAAGCCTCTTCATGTAGTAGAATCCGTTATCTTTATTCGATATGACCATGCCTAAATACAGTCCTCTGTCATATGATGGGCCCAAAAATTTGCAGCTGAATCTGCCATCGAAACATTTTCTGGCCTCTTCAAAAAAATTCTTGGCCGAGGGATCAAGCTTGACTGGATTGCCTTTGGCATCTTTTGCTGGTATGGCGAAAGTTTTACCATCTTTGGTGATTTCTGTGATTTTGTAGAAAGTAAAGCCATTCTCATCGTATTCGGCAAGTGGCATTTCCTTGTCAAGATAGAAAACATCTCTGTTTTTGTCGTATGATCTCAATACCATTATTTTGAATGGCTGCATTTTTTGTTTGGCTGTTTCTGTCCGTGCACATGGAATGCACAAGCCTGTGATAATAATTAACGACACCAAGATGCTTATTTTAGAAGATTGCTTCATACTTCCTCCCTGAATTTATTATTGAGGATCCAAAAAACTGCTTGTCACTCAAAGCCATAAAGGTATTTGTCGTCAGCAACAAACACTAGATCGCTTACAGATAATACGACCCTAGCACCCTCACCAAGGTTGTTTTCCTTTTTGCTGATTTGCCATTTCTTGTCTCCAGTGATTGGAGAAATGGCAAAAATGTTGTCCTTGTCTTCCTGCCAGTATTCCCTCTGGTTTAATGGAAAGGTCTCATCAACAACATTCAACTTGTTTTCCAGCTTGACAATCGAGTCATTTTTGTAAAGGCACAACAAATAGTACGATCCACCTGCTTTGAATTCAAAAGGGAAACCGGTCTTTCTGTCAAGGAATGATCCAATGGTATTTCCGATTTTTGCTTGATATTCCTTCTCGACCAATCCGCTTACTTGGTTAATCCTTACTATTTTTGTGCTGTTTTCAGTAACCAAATATAATCTCTCTTGGTCAACTTCAAATGAAAAATAATCCTCTATATTCTTGAAAGCCAATTCTGATATTTTGAGGGTGTCGAGGTTGATCCTGTACAATTTGTGGCCTTCATTATTGAAAGGTGAGGTCAACACCCATAAATATCTATCCGTATTAATAACACCACTTATCACCTGCCCGTCAAATGATAACATCCACTTTGGCAATCCAGACCAGCAATTGAGGCACAAAAGTGATCTGGAATTAATGCTGACAAAGATGTTGTTCTTGTATCCAATATTGTACAGGTGGGCTTCTTTTATCCTGTACCCCCAGAAAGTTTCATTGCTATACAAATCCCAATAGGCGAGGTTTCCATTTTCCCTGAACCCAAAAACATTTTCACGCGTATCAAAAATGATTCCCCCAAGCGTATTTGGTTTTTCGGATTTAGGGAGAAGCATCGTTTCTCCTTGTTCTGTTTCAACTACAAATATCATTGGTAAATATTTTATGCTTAACAATTTGTTTTCTGGGGAAAACATATCCCTTTTAGACGTGTTTTTTAGGTCTGATGTCATTCTTCTGTAAGGCAATTCTTTCCACAAAAAAAGATCATATTCCTTGTTGTCAGAAACTGACAATGGAACTGGGAAATCCTTGATGGGTGCCATTTTGAAACCTTTTGCCGGTACAAGCAGTGATTTGTCTTCAAAATTAGCATCAGAAGTAATTATGTGTTTTTCAATACTTTTTTTCATCTTGTTCATTATCCCAAGAGGGTCATTTCCAGAGCACCCCGAGATTGCAATGACCAGAAAAACCAGCAATAAAATGTGCGAATATTTTTTCATATTGTCCTTTATCATATCGATCCTCCTAATCCCCATAACAAAAAATGAAATCACCAGAGAAGACAAATAGTTTTCCAAAACCAATTCGAAGTTTGCCAGCAGGTTTGGGAGGGATTATTTTCATTACCTCTTCTCCAGTAAATCTGTTGATTTTACTTATAGTACCATTTATATCACAACAATATAACCAATCGCCACAAACAACAAGTTTTCCATTAAAAGATGGTTTTTCTTTGAACCATAACACTTTCCCATCCGGAGAATAACAAATGGTCCTAAACCCTGTAATAATAGTAACATAAATATAACCATCACTTGTAATACAATACTCAACATTTCTTATTCCTTCAATTTTTGGATCCAGAAGTGTGCCATTGTCCAGCTTGACACAACGAAGTACTGGTCCGTTGTCAACATAATATGCCTTGTCACCCTGTATTGTCACATACCAAGGTAAAATAGGAGGACCTTCGTCAACCTCCTTTTCTTCATCAACATCCAAGTTCCTGTCCCATAACAAACTGCCATCCTTTGTTCTTAGGGCAATTATTTTATAGAGAGTCATATAGACACAAACACCATTAGATACTGATGAGATTGTCCTGCAGTTCCGGCCATCATAATATGACCAGATAAATTTTTGTTCCGAAATGGAATAGCATAATATTCCATCGTAGGTTGAAATGTACAATCTCCCATCTGAGACGGTCATTGAAGTGCAACCAAAAACACGGCTTGATAGAAACTCTTCCTGGATCAATTCACCACTATCAGCATCAAGTATCTCCAGTTTTTGTTCATTGATCACATAGAAAATTTTTCCATCTGCATAGCATAACTCCTCCCCCACCTGGTCTATTTTTAGACAATCTGTTTTCCAGAGAAGCTCTCCAGTCTCATAGCTAACACAAACGACGGAACGCTGCCGATTTTTATAGGCAAACATAAAAAGCTTGTTATCTGTAACCAATACGTCATTTTCCAAGTATCTCGATGAAACACCATAATCTGCTTTAAACTGCCATTCGAGTTTTAACTCATTTGATTTTGGGGCAAAATAATGTATTGGGAGATCGAATGTGTGTCCTGGCCCACCACCATATTGGGCCCAAGGAGTGAGATAGGCTAAGATAAAACTAGAAAGTAGAAGACCCACCAGCTTTACTGCGCCCAATTTTCCTCCTACCCCACAAATAAGCTTGCTTACCAGTTACTCTTCTGGAGCAACGCCATTATGGCATATCACAAGCTGTCTGTATATGGCCACATAAACAAGGAAAGTTTCTCACGGCCTGAAACCGTAGACAAATTTGTCGTCCCGGAGGACAACGCCATACTCGTCAGATAACATGATTGTGTAGTCTCCCCCAATCCCCTTTTTGTCGATTGACCATGTGTGTTTGAAGGTGTATGGATCGACTCCAATGATCTTTTTGCCATCATCAAAATAGTAGTCATTCTTAAGCTCTGTTATTGGATCATTGATACTGGTCACCTTACGAGACAAAAAATGGAAGACTTTTTGCCCATTTTTTGTTTCAATAACCAGGATATCATCTGGACCACTTCCAGTGATATCATCAGTGCTGGAGATAATTCCTGACAAGTCAGAAACCAATTTCTTTTCGAATGTTTCCTCATTTATGGTGTAGACTTTCAAATCATCATCAACATAGTAAAAAGAATCACCGACAACTCCCAAAGGAGTTATGTTTTTGAATTTGCATACTTCTGTTATAGTATTTTTATCAGGATTGTAAGCGTAAACATGCGTATAGGCAGCATATTCTCCGCCGCTAAAATCAAAATAGGTGATCCACAGACATTTGCTGTTGCCACCAAAACCTGACAGTATCCCTCTGTAGTCCTGCTCACATATAATCCCCCAGGCTGGAGTGCCATCGTCAAGATTGATCTTCGTGACGTCATTTCCAAACTCTTCCTGGACAAAAAGCTGGTTGTTCCAGATGAAAGTGCGTTGTTTGTCCAGGCCGAATTCCCACAACACTTTTCCATTCTCCTTGTTTTCCCACATCCCGAGATAGTTTCCCCCGTCAACTCTCCCAACAGCAATTCCTCTGCCTGCATCAAAATAAAACCCCATTTCTCTTATCGAACTAGTTCTGCCATCTTTAGGTGATAAAAGATATTCAGCAGAACCTCTTGAATAAACTGCCCAGCCTTGAGGTACTGATTTGACATATCCCCGAAAATCGCCGCTAGATTTGTGCAGGTATTTCTGAATGTCGTCCCTCCAGAATTCTTTTAGTTCAACGCTTGATTTGATGTATGAACTTTCCCAAAAATTGTACTGGGAGTTCTTGTTGTCTGCATTTGTATAGATAACTTTTTTGAATTGCAGATCTGCTTCCACCAAACCATTGGGGGTTACCGCATATGATTTGACATCTACAACGTCTTTTCTTGTAAGGTCGATGCCAGAGTAGCAGCCAGGGGAAAACACCATCAACAAAGCTGCCAACAGACAACCAAATTTGTTCATATCATTTGTCTCCCTAAAATATGCCACTCAAGGTGGCCCGAAGGCGATGACTTCATCACGTGTCGCAACAAGAACACCTCGCCAGTCGCACTCCAGAACGTCGTATGACTCGCCTTTTTCCAACCCAAGATCAGCTTTGTCAATCCACCAGTATTGTTCGCCAGTACTAAAATCAAACCAAGATATTTTCTTTTTTGAATAAACTATTCCATAGTGTTTATTGATTTGCCAGCCTTTTTTTGATGACCATATAGAATCAGTATACCCATCTATTGGGATTGGGTTTTGGGCTCCTTGAGGTTGAAGATAAAATTGCCATTTTTTGATGTCACGCTGAGAAAGGCCACATTTGGATCTTCGACCAATTCTAGAACGCCACCTTTTATGTATTCATCAATTTTAAAGGTTTTTGAGGGCACACAAGTTTCAGGGTCTATCTCTGTCAAAACTTTGCCTTCCTCTGATATCACGTATAGCCTATCACCATCAATAAAAAAGGTATTGAAATTTTTGAAATCAACCTTCATTATTTCAAGCGTTTCCGGATTTATTCTATAGAGGTAATATTGTGTTGGTTCGAACCATTCATCTCCATCTATAAATATGTATTTGTTCGTGAAAGCGTAACGACCAAAGAATAGACCTTTTCTGCCTCTCTTAAGCTCCCAGTCCGGAACCCCAGTCCAGGCATTAACCTTCAATAAAATTGAATCTAAATCTCCTCTATAATAAACAGAGCTGTCTTTTGAAGAAACCCATAAATCTAATTCTTCCAAAGGCAACCTCCAATACTCCTCGTTAAGACCAAGGCTCACCGATACTGCATATCTTTGAAAATAAAGCAAGTTCCGATCCTCAGCAAAAGCCACTCCATTTTTCTCATCCAACAGATAATATTCGAACCTGGCTCCAATCTTCTTGCCAGTTGCAGGGTCATAAAGACCAGAGTCAGAGCCATTTTGTATTTGCCACCCATCCTCAAAATTGTCTGAAGTGACTCCATAGCCAGAATAATCCTTATTCTTGAGGTTGTTCTTGCTCCACATCTTCTTTAGTTGGCCCTTATAAAGAAGGGGCTTTGGTTCATAGGGTTCAAGTGGTGTGTTTCTTGGTTTACCAATTTTTGTTGGGATTGGCATTTCCTCTAGAGGGACAAGCCTCATGTCATTGGTTGGCACAAGAAGGGAGCCTTTTGGAAGGTTTGTAGCAGTTTTTATCTCATATTTTGGATGGTTTTTGTAGACTTCTTCCCTGGATGGCGAGCAACCTGCACAAAAAACTAACAATAAAATGGCTGCAAACAATTTCTGCATGGATCTTCTTCTCCCAAACATATCTCCTCCTGGACAGTGTTTTTGATTTCAATCAGTCCCCATCATAAGGTTTTGGGAAGTCCAAATCAATTACATAATAGCACCTTTATACCTTAAATTGGCTGTAAAAATTACCTCTCTATATGTACCTAGACCAGTGTCACATCATTTTTGGCCATACTCCATCAGATAGTAGCAAGAAACAGTGTCATTGTTCTGGAAACATATCACACCGTTTCTGTAGGATACACCGCCAATCTGGTTGGGCACCTGGTAGCTCCAAACCTTGCTTCCATCCTTAATGTCGTAGGCGGTAATGTATGAGGCATCCTTGTAGGCTTCATAAACAATAGGGTTCTTTTCGAATGCGATGAAATCCATGTATTGTGATTCTTTTACGTCTATGTCTTGCAGGACCTCTCCATTGCTTGCTTTGAGGCACATGATCCTGTAGTTATCTGCTTTTTCAAAACCGTTTCGATATACAACAAAGACAACGTTTCCCTTATACTGAACGCCATTTGTTATAGGAATATATCTCAAATCTTTTTCCCATATCATCTTAACATTCCCACCCTGATTCTCGGCACAGACTAAATGGCTTCCCTTGCTGTTTTGATAACTCAAGACGATATTGTCTCCCATAAAAAATGCATTGTTAATTGAGTTGTTTATGTCCCAAGAAAGTGCGAACTCCCACATTGTTTTTCCAGTTGTTTTGTCGATCATGAATACAGAATCATTCCTTTTGTCTTTCTCTCCAAGGCACAAGACATATTTGTCATTTTCATCAGAAAACCTCAGTGAGTGTGAGCCATCAACGCTATACTTCTGGATAAGGGTTTGTGTCGCTGCCGTGACATCAAATGTGAAGATGTTCTTGCCAATGCCTATCCACAACTTGTTGTAGCTTATCTCGATACCGTTATATTGGTCATCTGGGCTTTCTTTGTATTGCTTCAGGTTGGCATAAGTGTATTCACGTCCGTCAAATTCTGATACGTCCGTGTAGTAAATCTTGTCACCTTTTTGCATGTAGACATCGTTTTCAAAGGTGGTGATATCATAAATTGTATTCTTCAGGTTTGTCGGGTACTGCCAGTTTTCATTTCCATTATCGATATTGAGAGAATAAAGAAGATGCAGATAAGGACAGCAATATGACCCAAGGTCTCTATACAACAGTATACTTGAATCCATGATGATTGGCCTGATATAGGTAGAATCAAGGTCCATGTTCCTCTCCCAGAGCCTCACAATGCTTGGCATTTTTGCTTCGGTTTTTATTGATGTATATGGGAAGATGTTGGCTAAAATGACCAGAACCACAATAAGTATTTTTTTAATTTGTGTTTTTACCATCACCGCTTTTACCTCCTCCGACTCTCAATAAATACATCTTACACACATTTACAAGCGCTGTCCATTTTTTGTAATGACAGCCACCTTTCTGGTATATAAACTAGAAGGTGGCTACGGTGGAGGAGGGGCATACTGGTGGGGGTAGTGGACCCTTGAGGATTCAAGCTTTTCTTTGGAGGGGAGGGAACTTTTTAAAATTGATTCCATTCCCCTCCACTTGCTTGTTGTCATTCATTCATTGGGGCGAAGAATCTGGCAACTAGAGCTGTGTTGTCAGTTGTTCTGTAGTGACAAGGTGCTTTTATAAATTTGCACAAATCACGCAATGGAACATAGAAAATATCATCTTTTTCAAATGGTGCAAATTCCAGTTCTTTTCTTTCTCCATTTACAATGGCATAATTTTTACCTAGCTCAAATGTTGCTGTTATATATTCAACAGGGTGACTGGAGTAAAACTTATACAACCTGTGAAATGTGTGGGTTTTCATGTCACCAGATGTTGGAGTAAGCATAAATCCTGCCAATGAATACATATCAACCGCAGGTTGATTGTTTTCACTCAAAATCAACAATGGATGTGGTATTTCCTCATATTCTTTCCAAACACACACCTTGTTGGAAAAAGTTTTCATCCAGATGTAGCCCTCATAATACCCACCCTTATATGGGATTTCATCCATTTTTTCTCCATATGGTATTTCATGCACATAATAAAAGTCAGGATTTATCGCTTCTGTTTTTATTGTTTCAAAATCTTTCCCCGTGTATTTCAATATCTGAAAGTTAAAATCATTATCAAAAGCGAAAATGGAACTCTTTGGCAAAGATAAACCTTGTGACTCTTCCTTAAGATTTGTTTTGGTGCTTATCCAGTTTGTGTACTTATCTTTTTTATTATTAATGACCTTTGATGTATAAAAACTATAGTTCCAACCTTCATCTTTTTTTATTCCAACAAGTAATTTCTTAATTAGCCCATTTTTCTGGTTTTGCTCAATCGAGGCCAATATTGTAGGGTTAAGTGTTAACATTAGCTTTGATGCAAACTCTTGATCATCTGTAAATAATTGCACCTGTTTGCTATCAGAATCCAGCTTTGGAAATAAATATTCGCCAAAATCATCAGACTGCTTCTTTATGTATTCATAAAAAAACAGTTTACCATCTTTATACTCCATCACTTTGTACTGCGCCTCAAAATTGACTTCTTTCTTTGTATCAGACAATGACATAGCTGCAACAATCTTCAAATCAGGCATCTTTATTGGATCACTTTCAGCCATACTTTGCGAGCTATTGCATGCAAACAAACAAATTATTACAAACAAAATTATTTTATTATAGTATTTCATTTTGCCTCCTCGAACTACCAACTTGCCAAATGATCTATGTCCCATTTTAAGCTTTTTTCATCCCATAAATTATAGTTTATCTCTTCACTCTTACCAAATCCACGTATAATTACTATCTTACCACTGTCAGATTTAGTTTTCATAAATTCGTGTAGATTTCCTTGCATTTTCCCTCCAGAATAAAACCTATATACCATAGTGCCAACTAAATTTCTTTCGACAATGTTAATAACCTCCCCATTCTCCCCTTGATACTTTTTTGGTGCATCATCATTACCAAATTCAGCGCATCTCCCTTCTTTAACATAAGTACCGTCTTTATCTACAAACACACCGACCCACATCCCATCTGATCTCACACACATTCCAACAGAACCTGACGTTTTAAAGTGTGCTTCATTGAAAAAATTTATTTCTGAGTCCTTGGAGCCAATGCTTGAACATATGTTTTTCCATGATTTTGCCATTGCTTTTCCGGCTTCTGGCGAGTAGGTCCAATTGTCTGCAAACAAATTTATTGTGCCGGTTCTTTCTCCATTTGAGTTAGTTTCAAAGATATAAACTTCGTCGTCCTTAGTACAACATGCTGTAATATTGCCATTGGAATCACGAACTACCCATTTATATTGTTTACCATCATTTTTTTTATCTTTGTCATCTAAAATATCATTCATCTCTTCAATCATTTCTGCAAAAGTGTCAAGAATCCCCTTCATTGGGAGAAGTATTGGCATCTCACTGACTTTATGTATGGAGCCCTCGTCAGAGACAATCTGACCATCCCTGAGGTCTTTCATGAACTTCTTTCTTTCTTCGTATTCCTTCCAGGTCTCACCACCATTACCATCAAAGGTGAATCCTAAGTTCTCGCTGTTACGTTTGAGGATATCACCACCATCTTCAGCACTACCATTGGTACAAATAATACCGTTGATGTTCTTTTCTCCAACATCCTTGGCACCAACAAGCTCTGCATTTGGATTGGAGAAGTCTAGGCTTTGCGTGCCAGACTGTTTGCCAGAGTGGGAGATGCCATCAGATGGTCCTGGAGGGGGAGCAAAGGAGCCAGGTTCACCACCAGAGGAGGAGCCAGCTGTGGTGGCAGAGGTGATGGAGTGGGAGAGCAGCTGTTCTTCAGGGAGGGAGGAGGTGGACATGGAGTTGATGGTGGAGATGGAGGTGGGATTAGGCATGGCTGGTGAGCCTGTTCCCTGAAGGAGGGTACCTGTCTGGGGGTTGTAGTAGCCTGAGGAGAAGTAGAGACCCGTTTCTGTATCAAGGATGGTCTGTGATGCTCCCATGAAGGTGAAGGGGTTTGGTATGGAGTCAGGGTTGGTCTGTGAGGTGATGTTGCCAAGGGTGTCATAGGTGTAGGTGATCCTGGTGTCCTGGTTGGTGTCTGTGACTTTTAGGGTATTGCCATGTACATCATAGTGGTAGTAGTAGGTGGAGGTGGTTGTTGTCTGTGATTCTCCAGTTCCTGTGTGTCTTGTCCATTCAAAAGAGATTGGCTGGCTGTTTGCTCCTATGTGGTATATGAGTTCCTGGTCAAGTA
>JAGOOO010000038.1 GCA_017992475.1 Caldisericia bacterium
ATAAAATATATATCTAATAGATAGTTTAGAAAAGATAACTGCTATTATTGCACACAGCTGATTGGGATATGAAATGTTCGTAAATAATTCTCAATAATATAAAATCAATTCTTTCTCCTCCCGCCAGGCCCTGAGCCGATCTGGCGGCCAATGGACTCAATCCGCTGTTCCAGGCAAAGGCTGCACTGCTCTGCGGTCTCGTTGGCGCAGGCCTTGTCAGGATAAATCTCGTACAGCACCCTGTATTTTGGCGGCGTCAGGTTGGGCATCACAATGTTTGCGCCCCTCATCAGCCCAAGCTCCCTGCCAGATTCCTTGTCGATGGTGGCAAGTGCCGTTGTCGACGGGATGTTTGAATACGGGCAGGCCAGCCTTGTGAGCGCCACTGTTTTTAGCGTCATTAATTCGTCATTTGGCACCTGTGCACCTTTTGGGACAGGCTTGAGAGAGCCATCGCCAAGCGGCGTGCATGGGTGGGGGATGTAGGGGCCGACTCCAATCATGTCAAGATCGAGCCCCTGGAATGTCATGATGTCATTTGCGAGTGTCTCGTAGTCCTGCCCGGGGATGCCGACCATGACGCCACTGCCAACCTCATAACCCAGCCTGGCCAATGTTTTTAGCTGTTCGATCCTGTCGGAGACCTTCCACGGGAGCGAAGGATGAATGAGCCTGAAGAGTTCTTCGTTTGAGGTCTCGAATCTCAGCAAATACCTGTCGGCACCTGCCTCTTTCCACAACCTCAACTCGTTTTCCGGCCTCTCGCCAAGGCTGAGCGTAACCGCCAGGTTTGTCTCATTTTTTATTTCCCTGATGACAAGGGCAATCCAGTCCGGGGAGATTGATATGTCCTCTCCACCTTGCAAAACAACCGTCCCGTAGCCAAGCTTTCTGGCCATTCTGGCGCACTCGACAATCTCGAATGCCGACATCTTGTATCTGACAACGTTGCTGTTTGGCGCCCTGATGCCACAGTATGCGCATTCCCTCGAGCAAATGTTTGTTATCTCTATGAGCCCGCGGAGGTGAACATCGTCGCCGACGCACTCATGCCTTGTTCTATCGGCCTCTGCCCAAAGCTCTTCCAGCTTTTTTGGATCCTCCTCAAGGAGCCACGAAAGGACATCTTCAAAACCCATATTGCGGGCAATTCTTGCCATTTACCTACTTTTGTTCTCCAGATAATCAGTATACACCTTGTGCACTGACGGGAAAGGCCTTAGTGCCCTCTCAAAAATGCCGAGGCTGAAGGCTATTGTCAGGCCATAGTTCGTGACCGGAACATTTTGCTTCTTGCAATGAAGGATGCGGTTCAGGGTCTCCCTTCTGCCAAACATGCACCCACCACAAAGTATTACAAGTTTGTAGGGGGAAAGGTCTTCCGGAAAATCGTGGCCCTGGGTGTTTTTAAATTCCAAATTTGCCCCAACATATTTTGTGAGCCATTTGGGAATTTTGACAGTGCCTATGTCCTCATCTATCGGGTGGTGTGAGCACGCCTCAGCGATGAGCACCCTGTCCCCACCCTTTAATCTGTCAATGGCAAGTGCACCCTGCACCTGGGTCAAAAGATCGCCTTTGTGCCTGGAAAAAAGGATTGAAAAGCTCGTCATCGGGACGTCATCCGGCGTGTCGGAGGCCACTTTGAGAAAAGCCTGCGAGTCGGTTATCACAATATCAGGTTTTGTCGTGAACCTATCCAGGGTTTGCTTCAATTCGCTCTCTTTTGCCACAACGGCCACAGCATTGTGGTCCAGTAGGTCCCTGATTGTCTGCACTTGTGGCAGTATGATCCTGCCTTTCGGTGCCTCTTTGTCTATCGGAACAACAAGGACCGCGAGCCCACCTGGTCCAACAAGGTCACCTGCAATTGATGGATTGTTGACAAAATCGTCTGGTGCACTGTCCAGAATTGCCTGCCTGAGCTCCGGAACCCCCTGCCCTGAGGTGGCAGAGGTCAGAATGAGTCTGGTGTTATTTGTCTTGGCAAATTCAATTGCAGTCTGCGATGGCTCTCCCTGGTCGGTTTTGTTGAAAACAAATATTGCAGGGACATTCCTGGATTTCAGCTCCTCAAAAAGCCCAATCTCAAAACCACCAAACGACTCACCGTCAAAAACTATGATGCCAAGGTCCACCCTGTCCAGAATGGTCCTGGTCTTTTTTATCCTGAGCTCGCCAAGCGCACCTTCATCATCGATGCCGGCAGTATCAATGAAGAGGACTGGCCCAAGCGGCAACAGCTCCATTGGCTTTTCAACGGGGTCTGTTGTCGTTCCGGCCTGACTTGAAACAATCGAGACCGACTGTCTGGTGATGGCGTTGAGCAGTGAGGACTTTCCAACGTTCCTCCTGCCAAAGATGCCAATCCCGAGGCGTATTCCTCTGGGTGAAGTAAACACTGTCAAACTCCTTAAAAATTTCTTTTGTACAGGTTAGGTCGCCCTGATATGGCTACTGTCCCTATCAGCACTCAAAAACCATTTTCTGGACAATAACACCATCGATGGCTTTCAGGGTTTCCTCCATTTTCAGGATGTCATGCTCCTTGCCATAGAGCTCAAGAAGGATGAGTCCGGATGGTGAGCACACTTTGTCATCAACTTCATGAAGGCCAATCCTTGTACGGATGTTGCACCCGTAATCGGTCAATATTTTTTGAACCTGGCCTGCATTTTTCGCCCTGTTAGTGACCTGTATCCCAAACACCATTCTCTTGTTCATTGCTACCTCCTTGGGACATATTCTACACAAAGAGTTTAGATATAACAGTCCCTCTTGCCAGTTTTTACCTTTTCAATGAGAGACTGAGAAACGATTTTCTCTCTTTCACCCATTCCTTCAAGCGTTTCTTTGATAAGTTTATCGCCAACTTCTCTGGTTTCATTCGAGGCATAGTCTTCAAGGTATTCGGTGAAGGTTGAAAGAGCGTTTGGGTCGCAATGTTTCTTTATCTCGCCCGGCTTTGCAAGGTCCATGAAGTCCTGGCCAGTTCTGCCAAGCCTGTAGCAACCGGTGCAAAATGACGGGATATAGCCAAGCATTGCAATGTCCCTGACAACCTCATCGAGAGACCTGTGGTCGCCAAGCGAGAACTGTGAGCTGTCAAACTCTTCATCTTCACAATACCCGCCAGGGTTCGTCCTGGAACCTGCGGAGATCTGCGAAACCCCAAGCGCAAACGCCTCTCTCCTGATGTTTGGCGTTTCCCTTGTAGACATGATTATACCGGTATATGGAACAGCAAGCCTCAGGATTGCCACAATCTTCCTGAAATCAATGTCAGAAACAGGTTTTGGAGGGTGCGATGACATGTCAGATCCCGACGCTGGCTCGAGTCTCGGTACGCTGATCGTGTGAGGGCCAACACCAAACTTCATTTCCAGGTGTCTGATGTGCTGGAGGATGGCCATGAGTTCAAACCGCCAGTCCGAGAGGCCAAACAAAACACCAATGCCAACATCGTCAATCCCGGCTTCCATGGCCCTGTCCATTGCGGTGACACGCCAGTCATAGTCCGATTTTTTGCCTGCAAGATGGACGGCATGGTATGTCTCGTGGTTGTAGGTTTCCTGGAAAAGTTGGTATGTTCCTATCTTTGCGGCCTTGAGGTCGCGGAACTCTTCCAGCGTGAGTGGCGCAACATTGACATTGACTCTCCTGATTTCACCACTTTTTCCAGATTTTTGGGCATAAATGGTCGTTATTGAATCAAGTACATACTTGAAACCCTGTTTGGGATATGATTCACCAGCAACAAGGAGTATCCTCTTGTGCCCCTGGTCAATGAGCTGCCTTGTCTCATGGGCTATCTCTTCTTGTGTCAGAACACGTCTCTTGAGTTCAGTGTTTTTTGCCCTGAAAGCACAATAAAGACACTCATTTGTGCAAAGATTGGAGATATAGAGCGGAGCAAACAGGACAAGCCTCTTGCCGTAAATGGTCTCTTTTGCCTTCTTTGCAGTGCCGAAAAGTTCGGCAAGCAATTCTGGATCGGAAATCGACGAGAGGATGGCTATGTCCTTGTAATCCAATCCCTTCAAATCAAGTGCTTTTGAAAACGTTTCCTTGATAGCTTCCCTGCTTGGGCGTTTTGATTCTTCAAGTGTTTTCCATATTTCTGGTTCCCTAATGAAGCCAGCTTCCATAAAAACCTCCTTTATGAAGCCTGCTGTGGCCCCTGGGCTTCCATGAGGATAACGTTGAATGTAGAGCCAACATCAACATGGCTCTCGACGTTAACATCTCCTCCATAGAGCAGTGCAAGCTTTTTGACGATGGAAAGGCCAAGACCTGTGCCAAGGATGTTTTTTGTCTTGACATTCTTTATTCTTACAAATTCCCCAAAAAGCTTGCCCACTTCTTCTTCAGTCATGCCTATTCCGGTGTCAGCCACAGAGATTCTGAATCCACCAGGAATTTGCGCAATTGTTATGATGATTCTACCACCGTCCCTGTTGTATTTGACGGCATTTGAAACAAGGTTATTGAAGATTATCTCGATTTCACCACGATCGGCTGTCATGCAGGCAGTCTCTGGTGCCACAAGTTCAATCTTTATGCCTCTTGCAGAAGCACTGGAAGACATTGTTTCCATGGATTGCCTGGCTATCTCGACAAGGTCGAGACCAACAAACTCCCTGACTTTGTTGCCAGATTCGATCCTTGTGAAATCTAAAAGGTCGGTGACCATTTTTCTCATGCCAGTGAGCCTGAGGAGACATCTCTCGACCATCTGGTGTTGCGCGGTAGGATCAGTGACAAGCCCTTCATTCATGATGTTGAGGTAACCTTCTATTGCCGCAAGCGGTGCCTTGAGCTCATGTGCAACCACCGAGATGAACTGGAACCTGACCTGCCTCTTCTCCTCGGCCAGCTTTTTTGCCTGGCGCTGGAGGATAAGGTTTTTGGTGGCTTTTTTGATAACACTCCTCAACTCGTCTGGCGTAAACGGCTTCGCGAGGAAATCGAATGCCCCCTGCTTGGTTGCCACAACGGCAGTTTCAAGCGAGGCATAGGCGGTTATCATTATTGCCATCGTTTCAATCTTCTTTTCGGCCATTATCGAGAGCACGTCTAGGCCGGTCATTCCTGGAAGTTTGTAATCAAGAAGAACTATGTCTTGTGGATTTTTTTCAAGAATCTCAAGTGCTTCCTCACCACTTCCGGTCGTTGCAACTTCAAAAGAAATTTCATCTTCCACATCCGGGAGGGTAAATTTATATTCGGTGAGGACTCTTTGACATCCCTTCTGGATGCCAAGCTCGTCATCAACTACAAGGACTTTCAGGATTTCGGGCATTTATTTTCCCTTTAGAAGCTTGTTGATCTCCCCAAGGAGCTGTTCAAACCTGATTGGTTTGGCAAGCAGTGCGTCAGCCTTGATCCAGGAGTTGCCACCGCCAGCCGAAAATTCCAGCCCCGTTTCAGAAGTAACACCTGTGACCATGATGACCGGAATGCCGGGATATTTGGATTTTATGTGGTATGCAAGAGAAAATCCTGCATCCATATTCTCCATCATGAGGTCAACGATGACGAGATCCGGTTTCTCCTCTGCGAGCATCTTTTCACCATCGGCCTGGGTTTCGGCAGTCTTGACCTCAAAACCTGCAGATTCAAGCTGCACTCTTTGCTGGAATAAATAATCAACGTCGTCATCAACAACCAGTATTTTCTTCTTTGAATTTGGCATGTTTTCTCCTTCTATTCCCTTCGACCTGCTCTTGGTATTGCGACCGTAAATGTTGTTCCGGTCGGTCCCTTGGACAAGTCAGCGTTAGATGTGACTTTTATATCTCCCCTGTGCATCTTGACGATGCCATAGGTGACCGCAAGGCCAAGGCCCGTTCCCTTGCCCATCTTTTTGGTTGTGAAGAAAGGCTGGAAAAGCTTTGGCATGTTTTCTTTCGGGATACCAATCCCTGTATCTGCAATCGAGAACCAGACCTGAAAATCATTTCCACCAGTTGTTATGGTCAGCTTTCCACCGTCCGGCATTGCCGCGTAGGCATTGGAGATGAGGTTTACAAGCACCTGTACCATCTGGTCTTTGTCAAGCTCACAGTACGGATTTTCCATCTGATTGATTATTTCTGCTGCTATATTCTTTGGTCTCTCCACAATTTGCAGACCCTTTTCAACAATTTCGTTAAGATCGACAGACTCAAATGCAACCTGATTCTGCCTAGCAAAATTGAGTAATCCTGCGACAATCTTTTTGCACCTGTCTGCCTGTTCAACAATCATGCCCAAATCTTCACCCAGCTGTTTGTCATCCTTGCACTGGTCCTTGAGCATGTGGGCATACATGAGCACTACGCCAAGGGGGTTATTTACTTCATGGGCAATGCCTGTAGCCATCTGGGCCATTGAAGCAAGGCGTTCTGACTGGACAAGCTGTTGTTGGGTATCAGAGAGTTTGCTGTTTGATTTTTCCAGTTCTTCATTTGTTTGCTTCAATTTCTCAATGGTATATGGCAGGCACATCTCGTCCTCGGCAAGCCCTCTGTAGATAGACATTGCATGGTCAAGACAGGTATCATAACCACAAGCACCACAGTTTAGGAAATCGCTTTCAGATTTTTTACCCATTCTCTCCAGGATTGGCCTGAGATCGATGTCTGGTGTTATGATACCAACTCTCTTGTCATCACGTTCAAAAGACCTCCTCAGATCAAGATCGGCAAAATAGACCATGTCCTTTTCCCATTGCCCCTGGTT
>JAGOOO010000039.1 GCA_017992475.1 Caldisericia bacterium
AGGAAGTTTGGCAGCTTGAAAACTGTTGTGTTCTGCCAGTACTTGTCCATACCATTTCTCTTGCTCACGCTTTATTCTCCAAACATAGCTGTGGCAGGTTTTGGGTTTGCAATAAGACATGCTCTTATGAACATGACAGAACCAATCTGGGCAAGTTTCTACATGGGTATGTTGAAACCAAAGGAGCTTAGCACTGTTTCAAGCTTTATAACTGTTGGATGGAACACATTGAATGCCACAGGAACAAGAATTGGTGGAAGCTTCCTAGAAAGCGGCAAACACCAGTGGAGTTTCTATATAACTGGCCTCGCCTATATCATTGCATCAAGTTTCTATTCGATTGTCTGGCGAAAACACATGCGCAAAACATAAAACAAAAAAGGGCCGCACAAAGCGGCCCTTTTTTGTTTAAGCTAATTTAGATCATCCAATCTTCGGGTTTGGCGGGTAGTATATATTGATCGTTTTTGACTGGGCTATCCATTCAACAGTTGCGCCAAGCGCTTCACCAACTGCCCTCAGTGGGACCATTGTGCTTCCTTTGACAATTACTGGTGCTGCTGTGAACTCAACTTCCTTATTATTGACAAGTGCCGTTTTACGCCCGATCCAGAGAACAACTGTTCTGTCTGCAAGAACATACGTCACTTTTTTTTCATTGGCGTCCCAGTCAACCTTTGCGCCAAGTGCCTCTCCGATGAAACGAAGTGGGACAAATGTTGAACCACCAATAATTGATGGTGGGTTGGCCATTGAAACCTGTTTGTCATCAACAGTGGCTGTTGGTGAATTTACTTGTAAAATTATGAGTTTTCCCTTTTTAATGCCTTTGCACTCGATTTCGATATTGCCACCATTGCTTTTTATGGTGATTTTGGCGGTTGAGCCCCAATATTCCATCTTCTCTGAAAACGCCTTTACCGTGAATATAGTTTCATTGCCGGTCAATTTATTTCTGGAGACTTCCACCCAGTTACCCTGAAGTTCAATTGTTCCATCAAGAACACCGTTTCCAGAATTCTTTATGGTTATCTGTTTTGTTGGGTTCTCTCCTTGTTTGATCATTCCAAAATCAAGAGATTTTTGATCTGAGGAAATTTTTGGAGAAATCTTTTCTTTCTGGAAGACCTGAACTCTTAAATTGCCGTAATCCAGCACATACAATATACCATTCGTTGATCTTACTTTCGTGGGTTTTCTAAATGTGCCTAGATCGGACCAGTAATCCTTGATGGTGTCTCTGGGCTTCGAAGGACTTGTCGAACCTATTGAATAGGCGAAAACTCCGTCAAGGCCAAAAACAGCAAGCCTGTCATTGCCAGTATCTGCAACTATAATCTGGTAATCACTCGTCAAAGTAAAACTTTCAGGTCTTGAAAGTAATTTCTCACCAAACATTCTGACAAACGTTCCATCCGGCTTGAAAACCTGTATCCTCGAATTGACCGCTTCAAGCACATACACGTTGCCATCAGGCCCAACAAAAACATCGGACGGTTCGGCAAGCTGGCCCTCTCTCACACCTTGTGACCCAAACTGGTAAACAAATTTACCTATTTTATTGAACCTTATTACTGTGGCTTTTTCACGGTCAACAGCAAGAATTTCGCCGTCTTTGGACTGGGAAAATGAAGCAATATTTTGAGATACCTTGTCAACATTTACCACATCTGTGGAGGGATTTCCAGAACAATCATAAGTTCTAAGGGTGCTATTTGAAGGATTATATGCAAGTATACTCCCTCCCTGAGAGGTTGAAAGTGTCAGTTTGACAGCATTTTGTCCATATTGTCTTGTCCCGGTAACACCATTCTGGCCAAAAAATTGCATGTCATTTCTGTGGGAATCAAAAACTGCAAAACCATTTTGCCCACAAACCGCAAGATCAACAGGATTCCCGAACTGTGTTGACTTGCCACCAAATGCACCAAATTCACCAAGGTATTTACCTTGAGAATTTGTTGCAAAAAATTTGGAGCCATCAACTGCATAGATATTCCCATTAAAAGCAACGCAAAAAGCCAGAGGCACAGAACCAAATCCTGCAATTGCAAATTCTGAAATTTTGCTGCCTGTTTTGTCATAAACTCTTACTATAGAAGAATTATTGCCCATAAAACAAATATTACCTTTTGGGTCAAATCGTACTTGTCCGGCAGATGGATTGAAGCTTTGACTGGTTTCTACCGGAAATTCAAGCTCTTTCTGTCCATTTTTGTCAAAAACAGTTATTTTTATTGAATTAAATGGTATTTTATCTACAGGCTCTTCGCCGATTGTTGGAGGAGTTATAGTGATTATGGCTACTGATCCATCTTTGTTTATACCACCACCATCAATTGTTGTAACATCTTTGCCTATATCAATAAATCTCGATACAAGCTTCCCTTTATCCGAAATCTTGAGTAAACCTGACACCGAGTCTATAACCGATATTGACTGGTCAGAATTCAATCTGGCAATAATCGGGTTAACAATGCTCTCACTGCCAATTCTTATCTTGGTAAGAATTTCTCCAGTCCTGTTTGCTCTTATAATCTCACTTCCAGTTATATAGCAGACAATGCCTTCTGAAGCAGAGATATTTGATTTTATCCTGCTTAAATCAATATAATCTGGGATCGCAAAAGATTTGTTCAAAATGCCATTTTGCATGTATATAGAACAAGTTTTGCTTGCAGAATCGACAACATATATCCAGGCACCAGATGATTCATCGATGCCTACTGCAGTTGGCCTTATCAATTCACCCGCAAGAGGGCCGTAGCCAATCGCCTTTACTGGAGTGTATCTTTCCTCAGCGGAGTAAACGGCCCCGGACAAAGAAGCAAAACACAAGGGCAGAACGAACAAGACAGCAATTTTTTTCCAAACAGCCATGTTACCTCCTGTAACACTTACCATTTTATTATACACCAAGTTCAAATGGTAATGTAAAGTCACAACCTCCACGAATGCGCATCCAGAAAAGCACCACCCAGGTGCTGCGTAGAGTTAAGTGTTTGCAGGACCCAGTTCTCATCATGCCGTGAGAAAACGCTTATCGAGCAATTGTCCATCCCTATCAAACCATTATAGGAGCTGGCAGAGACACCAAGGACATATGGCACCATTGCCCAAAGTACACCGCCATGGGAGATGAGCAGAATATTTTCTCCCTCATGTTCACGAGCAATCATTTCGCAGGATTCAGATATTCTCTTTGAAAAATCGACAATGCTTTCCCCACCCTCCAATGTGAAATTTGAATCGTTAACAAAATTTTCCCAGGATTCATGGTTTTTCAAATCATCAATCTTTTTGCCATCAAATATACCACATGCACGTTCCCTGAACCTCTCATCAAAACAAACATCCAGCCCAAGTTGTTTTGAAATGATGAGGGACGTTTGTTTTGCCCTCTGAAGATCAGAGCTGATTATGGCATTTATGCCGGCATCCTTCAGGACCAAGGCAACCCGTTCTGCCTGGGCAATTCCCTTTTCCGTAAGGCTGGAATCATGCCAACCGCACAGAATTCCCTCGCTGTTTCCTGTACTTTCACCATGCCTGACCAAAATCAATCTTGTTATTCTCGACATTTTTGCTCCTGTGATTTTATGTTATAATACAAACTACAAAACAAAAACGTCAAGGAGTCACGCAATGAAGAGCGCCAACCTGTCGAAAGAACTTTTTGAGTCCGAGGGCAAGCAAATAATCGAGAAAATAGGCCCTGGCGTATTGCAAAACATCAGCGTCGGATTAATAAACGGTGAGCACATCTTTGATGATCCCAGTCAAATTGCCAAGTTCCAGGTTTTCATGTTTGAACAGGATGAAAACCTGCAAAACAAGATAAGTGATGCCCTAGAAACAAGATTGCCAAAAACTTACAAAGGCAGAAATGTTCCATTTTCAGACGAAAATGGCGTATATGTATGGTTCTGGCCAGACTTTACAGAATATATTCTTGGCCTCAGGAGAAGACCAATCGATCCAATCTCCTATGCCAAAGTTTCAGAGGCGCAGTTTTATGCACTGCTTTCCGGCACAATCTTCTGGGATCCCAGCTACGAACTCCAGAGGGCGCAACTCCAGTGGGACCACATGCCGCAAGAAGTATGGTACTGGAGACACCACTGGATATTCAGGAACCTCGAAAACAGGAAACTTGTACGACTCGTCATCGAAGACGACGATAAACTGACCGCAAAAATGATGATTTCAAGGTATATCGAGTGGACGATCAGGCTGAGTTTTCTCGCCGCAAGGAAATATTCCCCCAGAAGATCTCTGTTGCTTGAAGCACACAGTCAGCTCCAAAAAACTGAGGAAATACATCAATTGATAACATCGGCAATCGAGAGTCACTCGGCCGAAGGGGCGCTTGAAAAAATAGAAAAGGCCATCATGGCAATAAGGCTGAAGATGATCGAAAAAAAATACTTGCCAGAAAATATCGGGCTTGATGAGAACGGAAACACAGATTGCCTTGCCATGTCAGAATACTTCCTGTCGGCAATGCCTGGCGATTTCAGGAAACAGGCTTCAAGGGTCTGCCCGGTTGATCTTTTGGGGTCGCTGGAGCAAAGGGCAAAAAATACGCCATGAAATAGAACCAAAATAATGGGGAGGTGCCAAATGAGGAGGTTTTTATCTTGTCTTTTTGTGTTACTTGTAGCTATATGTTGTAGTTGCTCTCAACCTCCAATGAAACTCAGAACAACAATTATTGGCAAGAATCCAATCAATGGTGTTTATATTGAGGATATTTATGATTTAAATTCACACAGTTACTACAGCATAATCGCAGATGGAGATGTACTAAAGATATGCGACAAGAAGACAAGGTCTCTCATTTTCTCGGAATTGAAGCTTCCTGGAGCAGCCATATCGAGCTATTATGCAGAACATAAATATTATATGATTTGCAAATCTCAAAAAGGCAACTCGCTGGTTTGCTTCTCATATGATGACACCCTTCGTAAGCTAGAATTGCACAAAAAATTTGAGGTTAAAACACAATCCTCACAGATTGTAAGTGAATTGCCAGGTATGGATGGTGTCATTACCCAATCAGAAGATAAAACAATCTTGTATTTATATACGAAAGGTAAATTAATAAAAAGCATCAAATACTCCAAACCTACAATCTGGTGGCATCCCAATTACTACGATCATTTGCAAAATATTGGTTTCGATGGACAGGATTTGATTTTTCAAACAGATAGCGATCATGATGGCATTTTTTATGAAATTAGGGAAAAGATCAAAGAACCATCATCAATTGATAATGCTTTCTTTCAGCCTACTGGATGGTATGAACGATATGTTGATCTTTATGACGGAATAAATCTCTGGAGAATCGAAACTTGTTTAAATGGATTAGGCAATATGCACATTAAGGGCCCTCTTGAAATTAAAAATTTAAAGAAAGGATTCAATCAAATTCTATACCCTTATGAAAAGGGCCTTTGTAGGGTGGAAATTAGTAAAACCGATTCCAGTAAGTTAGTTTTGAAGCATATTGATGATAGGAGCATGTATCCGGTTGTCGAATTCTCAAGAAATTGGACCATTCCTGCAGGCTATTATCTTTATGGATGCAAGGAAAACGACAGTTATGAATTGAAATGCTATAAGTTTTTCTGGGAAGATATTGAAAATAGTGACAGAAATTTAGCCTATAAAGAGTGCGATGTCGAGGCTGTCGATTCTAGAGAGGGTATTATAAGTGGCGACTATTATAACCCGAATAATGATTATTCAAGCAGTAGAGATGTTTCTTTTATTATTTTTACTAAAGATGGCATTTATTACATTCCTGATGCCACAAACTGGTGATTCAAGATTAATTCTTGGTGCACAAAAATATAATTCCTGTAATTATTTTCGCAATTCCAAACTAAAACCCCCTTGGTTTTCCAAGGGGGTTTATCATTTTTGCCACTCTATCGTTTATTTGCAGAAACTTCCCTTGCATGACAAGGCATACAGCAATCCATAATAATCCCTTGTTTTGCCCGGCTTCGGATCAAAGCTGTTTCTGTGCACAAAATAGATCGTATGTGTCCCAGGGGTCAAGACTATTTGCAAATTGACAATCATTCCCCTCCTCTGCTTGTCTGCCCTGCCAATGTAGTAATACGACGTTTCTGGCTGGTTTGAATGAGGAGGATTGCTCAAGCCAAAGGTCGGTGACTGAAGCACAAGCTTGGTTGATTGCCCCGGATTGGGAATGCTGATGA
>JAGOOO010000040.1 GCA_017992475.1 Caldisericia bacterium
ATTGAAGAAGAGATAGTGGAAGAAAAGGTTGAGACCCCTGTCGTTGAGGAGCCAAAACCAGCAAAACCTTCAAAGGTCAAAGCTGAGAAGGAACAACCAAAACCAGAGCCGGTCCAGATTCCAAAAGAGGAACCAAAACAAGATATCACAAAGGGTTTTTCGATTCAGGATATTTCGCTTTCCAAGAGCACAATGACTTTCCTCCAGCAAAACAAGATCACGGATCTCGCTTCACTCCTGTCGATGTCAAAATCACAAATCGAGGGCATGAAGGGATTCAAACCCAAGATGATTCAGGAGATTGAGAAGAACCTTGACAAGGTAGGGCTTGTTCTTGCCCAGGACCAGATGTTTGGCAATCTCTCCCCGCAGGAAAGGGAGAAGGCAGTATGGTCAATGAGCATTGAGGACCTTGTCAAAGAAGTACCTTCAATAACAAAGGCCGAAATGAAGTCAATGAACGGTGCTGGAATAGCAGCTGCTGGAAAACTCCTCGAGCTTGGCAAAAAAGGAATGAAGGGCTCGCTGAAGTTTTCAACCAAAACAATAGAAGACATCGAAAAGAGGCTTACAAAGTGGGGCCTCACTCTGAAGGAGTAGTATAATGAGACATCGCAATGCCCAGAGAAAGCTTAATGTTTGGAGCTCTTACAGAAAGATGCTTCTCAGGAACCTTGGCACTTCCCTTGTCCTGAACGGCAAGATTGTCACCACCGAAGCCAGGGCCAAGGAACTCAGGCGCCAGATTGACTGGATCATGACGCGCGCCAAAGACCAGACGCTTGAAGCCAAGCGCGACGTGTATGCCTTCTTCACCAGCAAGGAAGCTGCAAAGCGCTGCATTGACGAAGCACCAAAGAAATTTGGCGACAAGACCGGCGGATACACCAGGCAGTTCAAGCTTGGCGAACGCAGAGGGGATTGCGCCAAGTTGGTCCTAGTTAAATTGGATTATGAGTAATAAAGGTTTGCGTCTCCTCGATTTCGAGGGCGTGACCTTCAGCTACCAAAACCAAAGTGCACCCGCAGTCAGAGGGTGTACTTTTAATATTCGGGAGGGTGAGTTTGTCAGTCTGGTGGGGCACAACTCTTCCGGCAAATCCACCATTGCAAAGCTCTCGAACGGTCTGCTCCAGCCAAAGGAAGGCCAGGTTTGTGTTTATGGCATTCCAACCACCGACCAGGAGAGGCTGATTGAGATAAGGGCGAATGTAGGCCTTGTCTTTCAGAACCCGGACAACCAGACTGTTGCATCACTTGTTGAAGACGACGTTGCTTTTGGCCCGGAAAATCTCAATCTCCCACCTGAAGAAATCAGAAGAAGAGTTGACGAGGCTTTATCAATTGTTGGCCTTTCGCATTTACTAAAACATCCTGTACACCACTTATCTGGTGGCCAAAAACAGCTTGTTGCAATTGCAGGTATCCTCGCAATAAAGCCAAAATTGCTGATCCTTGATGAGGCAACATCTCTTATTGACCCAAAGGGCAGAAAACAGGTGCTTGAAAAAATCAAGCAACTGCACAAAGATGGCTATGCAATCGTCATGATCACACACAGGATGGAAGAGGTGCTTCTCTCGGAGAGATCAATTGCCCTTGAGAAGGGCAGCATGATTTTTGATGGCAAACCAGAGGACCTTTTTTCTGATGCCTCCCTCCTTGCTCGCGCCGGGCTTGAAAGGCCACCCCTTGTGCAACTTGTTGAAAGCCTGTCTGACAATGGTGTAGAGGTCCCATTTCCAAAAGATGAAAACGAGCTTGTGGAGGCCCTGTGCCAATTGAAGTAAAGAACATAAGCTACATATATGATCAGGGTATGCCATTTGAAAAAAAAGCCCTGGATGATGTCAGCATCACGATAAAAGACGCCAGTATCACTGGAATAATTGGCTCGACTGGCTCTGGAAAAAGCACCCTTATCCAGCATTTTAACGCCTTGCTTGTCCCCACTATGGGGGAAATAGTGGTTGACGGTATTGAAACAAAAAAATGGGACAAAAAGGCCCTGAGAAGAAAAGTGGGACTTGTTTTCCAGTATCCAGAAGCTCAGCTTTTTGGAGAGACCGTTTTTGCAGATATTGCTTTTGGCCCACAAAAACAGGGACTGAAACCCGATGAGGTTGAAGAGAGGGTCCTTCATGCGCTCAAGCTCGTGGGTCTTGACCCTTCTGCATACAGAAACCGTTCGCCATTCAAACTCTCTGGTGGAGAAAAAAGAAAAGTTGCGATAGCAGGTGTTTTGGCCTGCCATCCCGAGATAATCGTTCTCGATGAACCGACGGCAGGGCTTGATCCAGTTTCCAGAAAGGCTTTCCTCGAGCTTGTTGTTGGGTTCAAAAAAGAAGGTCACACCCTTGTCATGGTTTCGCATGACATGGATGAAGTGGCCGGTATTGCCCAGAATGTCATCATCATGGGTGATTCAAGAGTCATCTTTGAAGGTCCAACAGATGAAGCTTTTTCGCAGCCAGATTTGTTGAGGTCTGCCGGCCTTGATGTTCCAGCGCTTTCCTCAGTGGCCCACAAACTGAGAAATGCAGGATTTTCTCTCCCAAGAAAAACATTCGATGCACGGGAGTTGGCCAAAGTCATCGCTGGCCAGTTGAGCAAACAATGAGCCTGGCAAATTTTGTAACAATTGGACAGTTTGTCCCACTTGACACCCCGATACACAGGCTTGATCCAAGAGTCAAGCTCATGTTGTCACTTGTTCTCCTTGTTTTCATATTTATTATTGGAAAACTTTTGCCTTTGCTGGCGCTTTTTGTTCTTGCCATGATTTGTGCGGCATTGGCAAAAGTACCTTTTATGCACCTTGTCAGAGGCATGAGGCCAATATTGATTCTTATTGTGCTCACCGTTGTTATTCAGTTATTTTCTACGAGTGGCGAGCCACTCCTGAGTTTCTGGGGTCTGACAATCACCAAAGAGGGCATACTTGTGTCACTTTTTGTAGTCCTCAGGCTCATTCTGCTTGTTTCGATTTCTGTAATACTCACCTATGCAACATCGCCACTTGATCTGACTTTTGCCCTGGAGAGCTTCATGCTACCGCTCAAACGGATCGGTTTTCCGGCCTCAGAGATTGCCCTCATGATGAGCATTGCATTGAGGTTTATTCCAACACTCCTTGAGGAAACTGACAAAATCATAAAAGCGCAAACATCCAGAGGGGCCGATTTTTCATCGGGGGGCATAATTGCCAGAGCAAAATCTTTTATTCCTGTCCTCATACCGCTCTTTGTTTCAGCCTTCAGAAGGGCCGACGAGCTGGCTGATGCCATGGAATCAAGGTGTTTTATCACCGGCGAAAAAAGATCAAGGCTCCATGTGCCAAAACTTGGCCTAAACGATTTTGTTGCAGTCGCATTATGCGTAATTGCGATGGCTGGCGTTTATGTCTGGTCAATCCTTTAACTACAAAGCAGTCATCAGCTACGATGGCTCCGCATTTTTCGGGTGGCAGAGGCAACCAGGCCTTCCGACCGTCCAGGGAACAATGGAAGACTCCATTTTTGAGGCACTTGACGAAGAAACTTACGTTTATGCCTCATCAAGGACCGACAAGGGCGTTCATGCGCTTGGCCAGGTCATTTCATTTAAACTCCCAAAGAAGTTCAACCTGGTTGGAATGAAAAGTCTTTTGGATTCACAACTTCCACCAACCATAAGAATAAGGTCACTCGATTACGCTCCTGAGAATTTTATTGCCAGGTTTGAAAGCAGGAAAAAGGTCTACTCATACATTGCCCATCTTGGCCCTTCCCCTTCCCCTTTTGTCCACAATGGCTCCTGGGTCATTGATGATGCCAGAATGAACATGGATGACCTGGAAAGAGCTTTTGGTGGTTTTGTCGGGATGCACGATTTTGTTTGCTTTGGCAAATCCGATGAAGACAAGCCGAACAAGGACACTCACTGCACCCTGGAACTGGCCCAGATCGAAAAGAAGGGCGAATATTTGATATTTCTGGTAAAGGGTGATAGATTCCTCCACAACATGGTCAGACGCATGGTTTCCTTTGCCATATTTTGTGGACAGGGTAAAGAGAAACCGGAGAGACTGGAAAGGATTTTTGCAGGAGAGCTGTGCCTTTCTTGCGCCTATCCTGCCCCACCGCAGGGTCTGTATCTTGTGAAGGTGGAATATAATCACGAAAAAGGTGTATAATAAATAGAGATGAACGATATGGTGCTCCTCTTAAGGTTGGGTTTTGAAGTTCTGATTGCACTTCTGGTGCTTGGAACAGCCATTTTTGCCTTTCTCCATGCGAGGAGAGGGGAAGATGTGGCCTCGATCACTTTCGGTTTTTCCTGTCTTGCCCTCTTTGTCTCCCAGGTAGTGTTGATCTCCATAATCACCAAAACAGGACTTCCATCATCACTCCCATCGAATTATGTGCTTGTCTATCTCCTGTGGTATATTGCCGCAAATTATCTTCTTTTTGGACTTGGAACCTTTGCTTCCATCTTCATGAACGGGAAAATATATGTCACAATTGCTGTTCCAGTCATTGTCCTTCTTGCCATACTTCTTGGCATAGGTTTTGCCGAGGGAATAATACCTGGCCTGCCGAGATTTGAAAGTAATGGCTCATGGCTTTGGACAATCTCTGGAGTAATGTTTTTTGCAAGCTTTTTAATGTACCTCCTTTTTTGGATACAGAAAAAAGACCCGTACAGAATAAAAATGGCAATAGCCTTCCTGATGATTGCAATTTGCTTGTTCCTGCTGACCAATATTTTGGCGGATACATGGATTTGGTATATTGCCCAGGCATTGAGGCTTGTTGGCTTTGCCATGATATTTTTTGAGGTACAAACCAGCTACGCATGAAAAAATGCGCTTTTTTTCTTGCATTGCTTGTGTGTGTTTCCCAAGTGTCCCTGTGTGTTGCAGCTGATGTCACCCAGAGCACCCAGAAACCAAAAACACCATTTGAAGAGCTGGCCAGTATTGATGCTTTACCCCCGACAATATACCTCTCAAATCTTGACCAAAAAACCAATGTTGCAGAGAGCGTTTACCTTTTAACATCTGTTCTTGACTGGTCCGAGCAATACAGGATATCAGCGACCGACTCCTTTTGGATGCGAATATGGTTCAGAATGGAAAGGTTTGTACGATATATTCGGTTTGATTTTGACAAATTGAGTGAAATTGCTGCCGTAAAGGGTTTTGAAAGGCTCTCGAATTCAAAGAGGTGGAGCATTGAGTTTGATATGGCTGATCTTGGAAAGCCTGTAGTTGGCTGGCAGATGCTTGAAATGGAAAGTTTTGGTCTTTCCGAAGCCCTCTCCTCAAATGGCATACAGAGGACCCTTCGTGAAGAAGTAAACTCTTTATTGTCGCAGATAGCCTCGATAAAAATCGAGATGACCCAAAAGTTTGCAGATTTGAAGATAGAAAAAGAAAAAACCCAGATAGAGGACGAGGTTCCTCTGGCCTATTTTTTGTTTGCCCTTCAGCACAACCTTTTGCCTGATGTGGAGAACCCAACACCATTAATGCTCGAAGAAACATTAACCAAAGGCCAGGCCCTTG
>JAGOOO010000041.1 GCA_017992475.1 Caldisericia bacterium
ATATCAACTCCTCGATTATCCTCCAGCTACTCAATGTGGTTATTCCATCACTTGAGAAACTGGCAAAAGAGGGTGGTCTCGAGGGCCAGCGCAAGATTGCCCAGATAACGAAGTATGTGACTCTTGGTCTTGCTGCAATCCAGTCAGTTTCTTATGCTTTCTTCCTTTATCCAAGCATCCTTAACGAGATGGGTATAAAGGTCAATCTTCTTGTGGCCCCTGATTCAATCATGCTCAAGATATTTGTTTCCTTTATATTGTTTGTGGGCTCGTTCTTGCTGGTCTGGCTCGGTGAAGTAATGACTGAGAACGGGATTGGAAACGGCGTTTCGCTCATCATCTTTGCCGGCGTTATTTCGAAAATCCTACCGGGCATTGGTCAGGTAATTGAAAACATCAGGGGTGGAAGTGCCACCTGGTTTGGGCTCATCTTTGGTTTGGCCATCTTTGCAGTTTTCATCGGAGCAGTCATCTTCGCATATGAAGCGGAAAGACGAGTACCGGTGCAGTATGCCAAGAGAATAGTTGGAAACAGGATGTATGGTGGACAGAGCACTTACATCCCGATAAGGATGATTCAGGGTGGAGTTCTTCCAATCATCTTTGCCTCTTCGGTAATGATGTTCCCGCAGATAATTGGAAGGTTTTTCCCGGCAGACAACTGGTGGAATGTGATTTTTGTAGAACCACTCAAGATGCAAACTTCATGGCTCTATAATGTTATCTTCTTCCTGTTGATAGTCTTCTTCACCTATTTCTATACCTCTATTACCTACAATCCTCCGGAGCTTGCAGAGAACCTTAGAAAACAGGGTGGATTTATCCCTGGCGTCAGGCCTGGTGATGCCACTGCAAAGTACTTCCAATCAGTTCTTTCAAAGGTCACACTCCCAACAGCTATTTTCCTTGGTGCCTTGGCAATCATTCCAAACTTTATTCTCAAGGGAAACATGCAGCTCAATAACCTGTTTGTTGGTGGAACCGGAATCCTCATCGTAATCGGTGTAGCACTCGAAACAGTTGCACAAATAGAATCCTTCATGACGATGCGTTCTTACGAGGGGTTCCTGAGGAAATAAGATGAATTTAGTGTTTTTGGGTCCGCCAGGTTCGGGAAAAGGAACCGCAAGCGCCTTTCTGTCCGATAAGCTTGGAGTACCTAGGTTTGTTGCCTCCGAACTCCTCAGGGCAGAAATAAAGACTGGATCAGTACTTGGCCTGACAATCGCCACCTACATGGAAACAGGTGACCTGGTACCCGACGACCTTGTGATAAAGGTCGTGTTAAAAAACCTTGAAAACGTAAAAGGATTTATACTGGATGGTTTCCCCAGGACTGAGAAACAGGCAATTGCTCTAAAAGAAGCGCTTGCAAAGCTCTCAATGAAGCTGGACAAGGTCATCTATCTTGACGTTTCATTTGAAACAGCCAAGGAGCGGAACCTTGCTCGCATGATATGCAAGTCTTGTGGATTTTCTCCCCAGCCAACTGAAAGGGCCTGCCCAAGATGTGGTGGTGTTCTGATAAAAAGGCTGGATGACAATGAGGAAACCATTAAAAGAAGGTTTGAAAACTACATAAAAGAAACTCAACCCCTTGTTGACTTCTACAAGGATGAGAATATACTTGTTCGGATTGATGCGAGCTCTCCGGCAGAGATAATGAACAAACAGATACTCACTGAACTTGGGTATAGATGATTGTTCTAAAAACTCCGGAAGAGATTGCAAAAATGAGGTTGCTTGGCCAGCAGTTGGCCCGCATCCTTCACACCTTGAAACAGCAAGCCAAGGCAGGTATGACCACGACCGAGCTGGATGAGATTGCTTCCAGCGAGACCGAACTTATTGGTGCCAGGTGCGCAAGTTATGGCTACGGAGGTTTCCCTGGCCATTGTTGCATTTCGCTCAATGAAACAGTCATACACGGCATTCCTTCTGGAAGGGAACTAAAAGAAGGTGATTTGGTATCAATAGACCATGTTATAGAGAGGGATGGTTTATTTGTTGATTCAACCATTACTTTTACAATTGGTTTGCCAAATCGTTCTCAAACAAGAATCATGGAAGTTTGTTCCAAAGCTCTTGATGAAGGAATAGCCATAGCGAAACCTGGAAAAAGAATCGGGGACATCGGAAACGCTGTCCAATTGGTCGTTGAAGGTGCCGGATATTCGATAATAAGGGATTTTGTAGGGCATGGAGTAGGCAAATCCATGCATGAAGATCCTCAAATACCGAATTTTGGCAGATCAGGAACAGGGCCAATAATTGTACCAGGCATGACCTTGGCAATTGAACCAATGATCGCTGAAGGATCGTATCATGTGAGAATAGCAAAAGACGGCTGGACAGCCAACATGGCTGATGGCAAGCTTTCGTGCCACATGGAACACACGATAGCGATATTGGAAAATGAAACTGTTGTTTTGACCAAAATTTAACTGTTAGGAGGTTTTGTGGCTGACTCAAAAGACGTGATAGAGACCGAAGCGGTGGTTCTGGAAACACTGCCATCGGCGATGTTTAAGGTGAAGCTCGCCAATGGTAGAGTTATTCTGGCCCACATCTCCGGTAGGATGAGGATGAATTTCATCAGGATCCTGCCAGGGGATAAAGTGAGAATAGAGCTCACTCCTTACGATCTCTCACGAGGCCGCATTATCTATAGGCTCTAAGGAGGATGAAATGAAAGTAAGGGCTTCTGTAAAACCGATTTGTGAAAAGTGTAAGATAATCAGGCGCAAGGGCCGCGTGATGGTAATTTGCGAAAACCCGAAGCATAAGCAGCGCCAGAAGTAAGAATACTTAGGAGGCAAGTATGCCACGTATTTCAGGTATTGACATACCGGCAGGAAAAAGAGTTGACATTTCGCTTCGCTACATCTATGGCATTGGTCCAAAGAATGCGCTTGAGATAGTCAAGAAGGCAGGATTTGATCCAAATGCCAAGATGAAGGACCTTACCGAGGCGCAGATCGAGAAGATCCGTGAGATTCTTGCAAGCGACTATATTGTCGAGGGAGACCTCAGGAAAATTGTCACCCAGAACATCAAGAAACTCATTGACTCTGGAGCCTACAGGGGCACCCGTCACAAGAGGGGAATGCCGGTCAGAGGTCAGAGAACCCGCACAAATGCAAGGACCAGAAAAGGTCCAGCTCGCACCGTTGGCGTGCAGCGTGCCAAATAAGAGGTGAGAAATGGCTGAAGAAAACACCAACCAAGTCGCAACCACGACAACCCCAACCCCTGTCAAGTCCAAAAAGAGGGTAAAAAAGCTGGTTTCTGAGGGAAGGATTTACATCCACAGCAGCTACAACAACACAATTGTTACCGTCACTGACAAGGGCGGAGACGTCCTTTCCTGGGCATCAGGTGGGTCATCGGGTTTCAAAGGCACAAGAAAAGGTACCGCTTTTGCTGCCCAGGTTGCTGCCCAGACCGCCTGCAAGAAGGCACAGGATATGGGTATGAGACAGGCCAAGCTTTTTGTTAAGGGCCCTGGCTCGGGCAGGGAAACCGCCATCAGAGCAATCGGTGCATCGGGTATTGAAATCATAACCATCAAAGACGTTACCCCAATACCGCACAATGGTTGCCGTCCGCCAAAACAGCGCAGAGTCTAAGTTTAGGAGAACCAAATGGGTAGATATATAGGTCCGGTTTGCAGGCTTTGCAGGAGAGAGAAAACAAAACTCTACCTGAAATCATTTAGATGTTATGGCTCAAAGTGCCCCCTAGAGAAATCTTTTACGATTCCGGGCATGCATGGTCCAAAGAAAAAACCGAAAGAAAAACTTTCTGATTACAACCTCCACCTCAGGGAAAAACAGCGTGTGAAGAGGATTTATGGTATGTTCGAAAACCAATTCCGCGCCGCATTTGAAGAAGCAAGATTACAGCGTGAAATCCCGACTGGTGACAAGCTTCTTGAGCTCCTTGAGAGAAGATTGGACAATGTTGTATTCAGATCAGCGCTGGCGCCATCCCGCTCAGTAGCAAGACAGCTTGTCTCACACGGGCATGTGCTCATTAATGGAAAAAAGATAAGCGTACCTTCGCACACAATTCGCCAGGGCGATGAAATCACTCTCGATACAACGGCAAAAAAGATTCCGCTTGTTACGGACAGCGTGAAGGCACATTTGTCAGTACCGAACTGGATCTCGCTTGATTCAAACAACTTCCAGGTCAAGATCACAAGACCCCCGACCAGAGCAGATATCGACACCCAGGCAAACGTCCAGTTGATAGTCGAGTTCTACTCTAAGTAAGGGGGGACAGTGTTTCCACTTCCAAGTCTTGAACTGAAGACTATTGAAGAAGATTCTTTTCTCGGTCGTTATAGCATAGAGCCGCTCCATTCGGGCTATGGTGTAATGATAGGCAACAGCTTGAGGAGAGTCCTTCTGTCGTCCATTCCGGGCGCTGCACCGATTGCAGTCCGTATTGAAGGCGTCCCGCACGAGTTCTCAGTCATTGAGGGTGTCGTTGAGGACGTTGTTCAAATCATCCTTAACCTCAAAAAACTTGTTGTGGCAATGGATGGTGATGAGATAAGGACGCTTACTCTCGATGTATCTGGAGAAAGAGTAGTTACTGCTGCCGACATCATCCCTGATGCCGGACTCACCATCATCAATCCAGAATTGCACATTGCCGAGCTGTCTTCTTCGAAGTCGACCTTAAGGATGGATATCCTTGTATCTAAGGGCAGAGGCTACGTACCGACAGAAAAGAACAAGCGCCCCGATTATCCCATTGGCACAATCTGGATGGATGCTATGTTTACACCGGTCAAAAACGTCAAGTTCGCTGTCGAGCAGACGCTTATTGAACAGTATCTTGATTTCGAAAAATTGACCCTAGACATCCTTTGCAATGGTGCCGTACCGCCAAAAGAAGCCCTCGACAACGCTCTGCAGATTCTTTCCGAATACTACATGGCAATTGGCAATCCGGAGCTTCTCCGCAAGAAAGAAACCTCCCTCGAGGAAACCCTTGAGGAAAAACTTGCCCTGCTCATTGAAAATGTGCTCCCAGGTCTTTCACCAAAGGTCCAGCACCTTCTTGTCTACGCAGACATCAAGACAATGCGCGATCTGCTCATGAAAACCAAGACTGAACTCGTCCAGCACCACAACATCACCCACAAGGCAATCACAGAGCTTGCAAAGGCCTTAGAAGAATCCCAGGAGTATGCAACCTTCTCCCAGTTCAACTTCCCATTCTTGAAAGAGGAAGGTAAGGCTGAAATAGAAGATGAGCCAAAAGAAGCGCCAGTAACAAAAGCAGGCAAGGTAGAAAAAGAACCAGAAATCATGGAGCCTGAAGAGGCTATTGAAGAAGAGATAGTGGAAGAAAAGGTTGAGACCCCTGTCGTTGAGGAGCCAAAACCAGCAAAACCTTCAAAGGTCAAAGCTGAGAAGGAACAACCAAAACCAGAGCCGGTCCAGATTCCAAAAG